>NZ_QXNY01000002.1:600000-900000 GCF_003572205.1 Algihabitans albus | reverse complement strand
GCCGTATCGTCGCCGAGCTGGACGTCGAGGAGCTGCACGACCGGGAGCGCGTGCGCCGCTACCTCTCGGTTTAACGTTCGGGACCGTTCGGGGGACTCGCCACGGAACCGAAACCAACAAGAGGAGAGTAAGAATGTCCTGGCTATCCCAATCAATCATGGCGACCAAGGGCGTGGCCGGCGGCAAGGCCGGTACGCATCATCAACTGAGTGAGGAGAAGCAGGGCGCCTACCACTACGTCCTCGGCGGCTTCGCAACGCCGGTGCTGGAGGTGGATCCGGGTGACGTCGTCGAGGTCGAGACCCGCGATGCCTTCGAGGGAAAGATCACATCAGAAAGCGACAAGCCGACCGAGAAGCTCAAACTGCCCTATCTGAATCCGCAGAACGGCCCGATCTACGTACGCGGGGCCAAGAAGGGCGACGTGCTGGCGGTCCACATCAAATCGGTGCTGCCACGCGGGCCGCAACCGGCCGGGACGACCTGTCTGATTCCCGAGTTCGGCGGCTTGGTCGGCACCGCCAACACGGCGATGCTGAACGCGCCCTTGCCCGAGAAGGTGCGCAAGGTCAGGGTCGACGAGAGCGGTGTCTACTGGAGCGAGCGCGTCACCCTGCCGTTCGAGCCCTTCATCGGCACCATCGGAGTCGCACCGGAAATTGAGGCGATCTCCTCGCTGCAGCCGGACTACTACGGCGGTAACATGGATCTCCCCGACGTGGCGCCGGGGTCCGTAGTCTACTTCCCCGTGCAACACGAGGGGGCCTATCTGCACCTGGGCGACTGCCACGGTGTTCAGGGCGATGGCGAGCTCTGCGGCGTTGCCATCGAGATTCCCTCGACAACCACGGTGCAGATCGATCTGATCAAGGACATGCAGATCGCCTGGCCGCGCTTGGAAACGGACGACAAGATCATGACGATCGGCAGTGCCCGTCCGCTCGAGGACGCGGCGCGAATCGCCTATCGCGAATTGACGCGTTGGATGGCGGCGGACTACGGCTACGAAGAGCTGGAGGCCTATATGCTATTGACTCAGTGCGGGAAGCTACGCCTCGGCAACATGGTGGATCCGAAGTACACCGTCGGCGCCTCGGTGTCGAAACAGTACCTGGCCTGACGTCCGGGTTGCTGGGTTTCTGGAGTTGGGAACGGGCGCTGCGCAGCCGGTCGTGTAAGGGCCGGTCGCGTTCTGCCCGTCTCTTTCGTTCGAACATCACATGGAAACTGGCGGAGGAGGACATCATGGATCTCGGTTTGGCAGGCAAGAAGGCGCTGGTGACTGGCGCGACCAAGGGAATTGGCCGGGCGATCGCCGAAACTCTGGTGGCTGAGGGCGCGCAGGTCGCGGTCTGCGCGCGCAAGGCGGACGAGGTGGAGGGGACCGTGGCGGCGCTCGGCTCCAGCAGCAGAGGGCAAGCCCTGGACGTCGCCGATGCCTCCGCGCTGCGGACCTGGGTGGCCGAGAGCGGCGAGGCCTTCGGCGGTCTGGACATCGTGGTGGCGAACGTCAGCGCGCTGGCTATCGGCGACGACGAAGACTGCTGGCGGCGCAGTTTCGAGGTCGACCTGCTGCACACGGTGAACCTGGTCGAAGCAGCTATGCCCTTTCTGGAGAAGAGCAAGGCCGGAGCCATCGTCGCCATCTCCAGTGTCTCGGGTCGCGAGATCGACTTCGCCGCCGGGCCCTATGGGACCTTCAAGGCGGCGATCATCCACTACATCCAAGGCCTGGCGCACAAGCTGGCACCGCAGGGTATCCGGGCCAACAGCCTGTCGCCGGGCAATACTTATTTCCCGGGCGGCGTCTGGCAGCAGATCGAGCAGAACCAGCCCGATTTCTTCCAGGAGGCCTTGGCCCTCAATCCGACCGGGCGCATGGGCACGCCACAGGAGATGGCCAACGCCGTCGCCTTCCTGGCCAGTCCGGCGGCCAGCTTCGTCACAGGCACTAATCTCGTGGTTGATGGCGCTCTGACACGCGGCGTGCAGTTCTAGAGCGTGTTGTGATCGTGTGGAATCGCTTCGCGGTTCCGCCGATCACAAGAAACAGACTCTCACACTTTGAATTGAGACTGGATCTAACGTAATCGCCGGACCCAATAGGTGGGTCGGATCGATCACTGTCCGGTCTAGTGCGCGATCGTCCTGGTCGGCGCGAGTTCGCTTCCGTCTGGGACGTGAATCGCTCTCTAACGTAGGAGAGAGCTAGTTCAGCGCAGCAGATTCGGCAGAAACAGGGTCACGGCCGGGACGTAGGTCACCAGCATCAGCACGAGGATCTGAACCAGCAGCATGGGCCACAGCGCCTTCGAGATCGCCTCGACGGAAAGCTTGCTGATGGCCGCCCCGACGAAGAGCGAGTAGCCGAACGGCGGGGTTGCCATGCCGATCGCGAAGTTGATGACGACCAGTGCGCCCAGATGGGTAGGATCGAGTCCCAGTTCGGCGCCGAGTGCCGTCAGCACGCCGCCCAGGATGATCATCGCCGCGATGTTGTCCATGACCGCGCCGATGAACAGCAGAAGCAGGTTGATCATCAGCAGGATGAGGATGGGGTTGTCGGAGATGCCGATGATGCCGGCGGCGAGTGCGGCGGGCAGCTGCTCGATGGCGACCAGCCACCCGAAGACGGACGCGGTGGCGATGATGAAGGCGACGATCGTCGTCGTCTTCATCGACTGCAGAACGATGTGGGGCAGGTCTTTGAAGTGGACCTCCTTATGGACGAACAGGCCGACCAGCAAGCCGTAGGCCACGCCGATGGCCGCGGCCTCGGTCGGGGTGAAGATGCCGCCATAGATCCCGCCCAGGATGATGACTGGTGCGGCCAGAGCCCATTTACCGTCCCAGACGGCCTCGCCAAGCTCCTTGATCGTGGCCCGGCGGGACTTGGCCCGGAGACCCATGGCCCGCGCCGAGAGAGCCGAGACGACCATGAGGCCGATGGCGATCATGAGGCCGGGCACGATGCCAGCGAGGAACAGCCTGGTGATCGACTCCTCCGCCACCACGCCCCAGATTACCATCGGTATGGAGGGCGGGATCATCTGACCGATGGGGCCGGAGGCCGTCGCGAGTGCGGTCGAGAAGTCGCGCCGGTAGCCGTTCTTCTCCATCTCCGGCACCATGATGCGGCCGATGGCGGCGGTGGTGGCCGGCGCTGATCCCGAGATGGCCGCGAAGAAGGTGGCGGAGAGGACGGTCACCATCCCGAGACCGCCGGTCAGGTGCTGAACGAGAGTTTGACAGACGCGCACGAGACGCCGGGACAGTCCGCCCGCGGCCATCAGGTCGCCGGCCAGAACGAAACCGGGAATGGCGAGCAGGCTGAAGATCTGCGTGCCGGAGATGGTCCGCTGGGCCAGTACGATCAGATCGATATCGGCGATCAGCAGGCCGATCACCGCCGCCAGGCCGAGCACGAAGACGATGGGGACGCCGCCCAGCAGAAACGCGAGGAAGGCGACGACCAGGGCCAGGCCGACTTCACTCACGGTCGTTGCCGGCGGCGGTCTGCGGGCTGGGGCCGAGTAACAGCGCCAGCGCGTGCAGGACGATCAAGACGCCGCTGACCGGCGCGGCGAGATGAAGGGTTTCGATGGGATAGCGCACGGCGGCCGAGACTTGGCCAAGCGTGGCGTCGACGTAGCTGGCGCCCGAGTAGGCGAGAAGAGCGCCGAAGACCAGTACCGCCGTGATCAGAAGTTTCTCGATCGCAGCCCGCGGTGCGGACGGCAGGAGATCGAGCAGGAAGGTAAGGCGCACGTGAAAGCCTTCGCGCACACCGAGGCTGCCCGTCAGCAGGACCACCCAGGTAAAGAGAAACAACGCGAGCTCCTCCGACCAGATCAGCGCCTGTCCGAGGAGGTAGCGGAACAGAACCTGGAGGATCAGGCTGCCGAGCATGACGCTCGCCATGCCCACCACCAGCCATCCGGTCGTCTGCGCGGCGAGGGCGCTCGCCTTGTCGATGGTCGCTCGCATCCGCGTTGAGACTCCCTTGGCGAGAGACGGCCTGGCGGTAAGGGGACCGGCAGCTGTCCACCGGCCCGCAATTATCCACCGGGCTCTGGGGCCGCGATGTCTCCGTGACGGCGTTACTGAACCGCGGCCAAGGCCTCGTCCATCAGTTCGGCGCCGATTTTGTCTCTGAACATGTCATAGACACCGGTCACCTTGCTGCGGAACGCTGAGGCGTCCGAGATCTGATTGACCTCCATGCCTTGGGCGCGCAGTTCGCTCAGCAGCTCCTCCATATTGACGGCATTCTGCTCACGCTGTGCCGCAATCGCCATCGCGGCGGCCTCGCGCACCGCCTCCTGTTGCGCCTCGGACAGGTCGTCGTAGGTCTTCTTCGAGATCAGGACACCAAGGGCCGAGTAGGTGTGTTTGGTGAGAGACAGGTACTTCGTGACTTCGGAGAACTTGTTGTTGGCGACAACCGCGACCGGGATTTCCAGGCCGTCGATGGTGCCTTGCTGCACGGCGGTGAAGACCTCGCCCCAGGCCATGGGCACGGCATTGCCGCCCAGCGACTGGAACATCTCGATGAACACGGGGTTCTGCATTACCCGGTACTTGACGCCTTCGACGTCCGAGGGCGTGGACACTGGCTTGGCGTTGTTGACCATGTTGCGAAAGCCGCCTTCGGCGAACCCCAGGCCGACGATGCCTCTGTCTTCGAGCTTGGCCAGCAGGGTCTGGCCGACCGGGCCGTCCAGGACGTCATGGGCCTGCGCCTCGTCGCCGTAGAGGAACGGCATGTCGTTGAGTTGGAAGGCCGGCTCGATATTGGCAATGACGGCATTGGTGATGATCGCAACGTCGAGGGTACCGAAGGAAAGACCTTCGAGCATCTCTTTCTCGTCGCCAAGCTGGCGGTTGGGAAAGAGCTGTGTCTCGAAGTCGCCGGGTGCCAGCCTATCGAGAGCCGCCGCGAACTCGCGGGCGGCGATCGCGTAGGGATCCTTGGCACCGTCGGAGGTGGTCCAGCCGAGTTTCAAGGACGTTTGCGCGGACACTCCGCCCGCGATGGCCGTCGCGGCGAGCAGCGCGGCGGCGCCGATCGACGCGGTTTTCAGCAGTTTCGATAGTCCGGACATTGGTTTCCTCCCAGTCTTTTTGATGAATTGCTTGGTCGATCAGAGGGGCCGGCCCGCCTGTTCGAGTGCGGGGAACCCGTAAAGGCGGGCCGGGTTGTCGACGAGGATTCTCTGGCGGTCGTCCGCGTCGGGCGCCCAATCGGTCAGAAGGTCGAGAAGATCTCCGTCGTTGGGCATCGGAATGTTGACGTAGGGGTGCGGCCAGTCGGTGGCCCAGAGCGTCTGCCGAGGGTTCGCCTCGACGATGGCCTGGGCGAAGGGGATCACGTCGACGTAGGGAACGCTGCTTCCGCCGGTGATGCGGTAGGCGCCGGACAGCTTGACCCAACAGCCGCCGTCGCGCAGCAGTGCCAGCATCTCCTGGAAGCCGGGGTGACCGACACCCACGGAGGTCGGCATGTGACCCATGTGATCGATCACGACTTCGACGGGCAAGTCGCCGAGGTTGCGCCGAATGTCCGAGAATTCAGAGACGTCGATCAGAAGCTGCAGATGCCAATCGAAGGGCTTTATCTTCTCCGCCAGCTTGCGGACATCGGACACTTCGATGCCGCTCTTGAAGATGAGGTTGATCCGCACGCCGCGCACGCCGGCTTCGTGCATGCGCTCCATTTCCGCGGTGTCGATGTTTTCGTCGACCACCACGACGCCGCGAAAGTTCGGACCGCCGGCGCTAATCGCATCGAGGGTCGCTCTGTTGTCGGTTCCGTAGACGCTCGGCTGCACGATAACGGCCCGCTCCAGCCCCAGTGTAGAGAGCATGGTCTGATAGGCCTCCAGCGGCGCATCGGGCGGCGTGTAGGTGCGGTGGCGGGTGTAGGGATAGCGTTCGACGGGCCCAAAGACATGCGCGTGACAGTCACAGGCACCCGGGGGAACGGCGAGTATCGGCTTGCGAGGAGTCGGGTCCGCCGGCGCGCAGGCCGGGATGTAACTCTCACCGATCAATGTCATCCTGCTCTCTTCCCATCCTTGGAGTCCTCGCAGCCCGAGCCGATCCGCCGCACGCAGCAGGTGATACCAGGCCGCCCGGCGCGCGAGGTCCGGGTCGCCTTGCTTGATGGCGTCGTAGATGGCTTCGTATTCGCGCAGCACCTTGTCGCCCGCCGTAGCGTTCCGCGACCGTTCCATCGCCAGGCTGACGCCGATGCGTGCCGCCAGGAACTGCATGAAATCGCGGTAGTAGGGATTGTTGGAGGCCTCGGCCACGGCCCTGTGAAAGGCGTGTTCGTCAGCGACGGGGTCTTCGCCCTGGTCCAACGATCCGCGCAGACGGTCGAGCGCGGCGCGCATGCCTTGCAACTGCTTGTGCGAACGCCGCCGGGCGGCCATGGCGGCGCCGCTGACCTCCATTTCCATCCGCAGTTCCAGGACGTGGCGCAGATCCTGGACGGTCCGCAGGGCCTCGGAGTTGATCTGAAAGGCGCGGTCCTGGGGCGAGGTTGAAACGAACGCACCGACGCCTTGACGTGTTTCGACAAGGCCGTCCTGGCGCAACTTGGCGATCGCCTCCCGCACGGCGCTTCGACCGACGCCGAACTCCTCGGTCAGGCGGGCTTCCGTCGGCAGTCGCTCCCCGGGTTTGAAGTCGCCGTCGAGGATTCTGCGCGCAATGCGCTGCGCGATCTCGTCGGACAGACGATAGGGCCGCGACAGCGCTTCGAAACGCGACGCCTCGCCAGGCCCGGTCCGCGACCTGCGCTCGATCATCTCAAATCACCTTTCCGGGGTTCATCAGGCCCAACGGATCGAGGGCGGACTTCAGCCGTCGCATGAGATCGATCTCGATCTCCGGCTTCCGCCGGAGGTTCTCGGCGCGCTTTAGCTGCCCGATGCCGTGTTCGGCCGAAATGCTGCCGCCGAATTCGCTCGCCACGTCGTGAACGCTTCCGGTCAGGGCTTCGGCCTGGGACGCCGTGAGGTCGGCTGCGCCATCGGCCGGGACGCTGAGATTGAAGTGAATATTGCCATCTCCGAGGTGGCCGAAAGCCATGATCTCCACATCGGGACGCAGTGCCGAGACCCGGGTCCCCGCTTCCGCCAGGAACGCCGGCAGGCAACTGACGGGGACGGAGATGTCATGCTTGAGCTGTTGGCCATGGAGACGCTGACCTTCGACGATGGCTTCGCGCAGGAACCAGAGCCGCTGCGCCTGCGCCTCGCTCGTCGCGATGCTGGCATCCAGCAGGTCGCCGGCCTCGTAGGCCTCCGCCAGTGTTGTCTCCAGGCCTTCGCGCAGGCCTGTTTCACGCCGTGCGCTCGCCAGTTCCGCGAGGACGTAGGCAGGGTAGGGCGACGCCAGGGGATCGAAGCTGCCCTCGACATACTTGAGTGCCAGATCGATCCCGAGCCTCGGCACGAGTTCGCAGGCGTTCAGTGTCTCGCCGAATTCTCTTTTCAAGCGCGATAGAAGACGCACCGCGGCTTCAGGGTCTGCCACGGCTGCGAAGCAGGTGACCGTCTCGCCGTGTCGTGGGAACAATTTCAGTGTGGCCGCGGTGATGACCCCAAGCGTCCCTTCCGCGCCGAGGAAAAGTTGTTTCAGGTCGTAACCGGTATTGTCCTTGCGCAGTCGTCTCAGCCCGTTCCAGACAGTCCCGTCCGGCAGAACCACCTCCAGGCCCAGAACGAGATCCCGCGCATTGCCGTAGCGCAGTACGTGAATGCCGCCTGCGTTGGTCGAGAGATTGCCGCCGATCTGGCAGGAGCCTTCGGCGCCCAGGCTGAGCGGAAAGAGCAGCCCGGCCTCGGCCGCGGCCTCCTGAAGACGCGCCAGAACGCAGCCTGCTTCGACGGTGACGGTCTGATCCTCGGGATCGAGGTCGCGGACCCGATCGAGCCGTTTCAGGTTGAGGACGACGGCCTCGCCTGCGCTCGCGGGTGTCGCGGCGCCCACCAGACCGGTGTTGCCGCCTTGGGGGACGATCGGCACGCCGGCTGCGACGCAGGCACGGACGGTTTCCGCCACCTCCTCCGTCGTGCGCGGCAGGACCACGGCCCGCGCGGTGCCTTTATAGAGCCCGCGCCAGTCGACGAGATAGGGAGCCATGTCGTCCGGCACCGTCACCAGGCCTTGGTCGCCGAGACGGCCCGTCAGGTGCTTCAAAAGGCGCTCGGACGCTGCAGGTGCGCTGTTGGCGGAAACAGTGGCGGAACGGGTCACGCAGTCGCCCTTCGATTCAGAGCAGATGCTCTCTGCATAGCGAGACGTCAGTTGTCTGACAACAGGTGTCTGATGATTTTCTTTCCGAGGGATCCTGCTGGTTTCGCCTTGCGGTCGTTCCGACCAAAGCCTTGCCGATAGCGGTGGTTGCAACGCGATGCTCGGTCAAGCCGTGGCCGTCCGAGGCCGCCTGAGAGTTTCGATCTCGGTCGGCATCAGGATCCAAGGCACATCGGTCCCGACGGACGTTGCCGAGGGGGTGTCTACATCAACACCTTCGTCTATTTCGCCGATCCGAAGATGATCGAACGGCTGCGCGGGTGAGGAAGGGCGGAGTGGACCGCCGCGCCCTTGTGGAGATCAGTAACCGGCCAGCCATTCGGCGCGCCGTCGCCACACCGTCCGCCAGGTCCGCCGCCGCTCGGCGGTTCGCGCCGAGGCGCGGAGCATCGGCAGCGACGCGGCTGCGACGCGCAGTGCCGCCCATAGCCAGCCGAGCGGAACGATCGTGAAGTGCCAGCGCTTGGGCCAGTGTCGCCGCATCAGCGTCATCCGCGCCCGGGCGATCTGTACGAGAGGATCGGCCGGTGTTTCGGCCGAGGCTTCGCCGAGGTGCAGGATGGTTGCGAAGGGGACGGCGACGGACCGAAGCCCCAGTCTCGCCGCGCGCAGGCAGAGGTCGGCCTCTTCGCCGTACATAAAGAAGCGTCGGTCGAACCCGCCGAGGCGCCGCCAGTCCGCGGTGGAAATCAGAAACAGGCAGCCGACCACGATATCGACCTCGCGCGGTTGGTCGTCCTGGCTCAGCCGGACGGCTTCCGGATTGAACCAGACCGACCTGCGGAACAGAAAGGTGAGACCGGTCGCAAGGCAGAAGTGGCTCCAGACGCTCGGTCGTCCAAGACAGGAGATGCCGCTGCTGCGCCCGTCGCGCTCCAGGACACGCCCGCCATAGATGCCCGGCGCCGGTTGGGCCTGGGCATAGGCCAGCAAGCGGTCGATGGCTCGATCCCGAACCTCGGCATCGGAATTGAGGAGCAGCAGCCAGGGCGCGGCAAGCTGCCCGCTTGCCAGATTGATGGCTCCGGCAAATCCTAGGTTCTTCGCCGAGCGAAGTAGCAGCACGCTGGGAAAGGCTTCGGCGATCGCATCGGCCGAGCCGTCGCGAGACCCGTTGTCGACCACGATGACGCGATGAGCGACGCTCGTTTCTCTCTCGACGGTCCGCAAACAGGCAAGCGTCAGGTCCCGGGTGTTGTAGCTCACGATCACGATATCGACGACGGCCCGCAGCGGGCTGTCGCCATCGGCTCCAGCGCTTTCCCTCTTGTTTCGGACTACCCTCATCGTGCGCGCAGGGTAAGGTATTCTCCGCGGGTGGCAACGCCCCTCATATTTGCCGGAGCGTTCCGCCGGAGTTCCGTTCTGCAATGCGGCTTGTCTTTTTGGTGCATGAGATTCCCTGGCCGATCAGGGGCGGCCATATGCGCCGCTGGTTCGAGCTGTTGCAGGCCATGCCGGCCGGCTGCGACGTGCATCTGGCGGGATTCGGTGAGTCGGTCGAGGACGAGGACTACCGCGAGCTTCGCCGCCTCGCGCCCTGCCTGGCCTCGGTCGAGGTCTGGCCCTGGTCGATCCGGCTGCGCCGGCGGCCGGTCGCGCTGCTTCGGACGCTCGCGACCGCCGTTGCGAAGGCGGAGCCCTATAGTCTGGCCAAGTTTTCAAGTCCCGGGGTCGCGGAGCGCATAAGGCGCTTCGTTGCGGCGCATCGGCCCGACGCCGTGATCGCCGGCATCCAGATGGCGCAGCATCTGCCGACGTCCGGGCCGCCGTTGCTGCTCGACACCCACAATATCGAGCACGACCTCTGGGTCGCGGCCGCAAAGCTGGGGCCAGCCTTGCTGCGCCCCTTCGCGCGGCATGAGAGCCGCCTTCTGCGCCAAGCCGAACAACGCCTCTGGAGACGTGCCAAGGCGATCATCGCCATTTGTGAGGAAGACGCGGCGGCCATCCGGCTGAATCGCGGCGACGCAGGCGTCTTCACCGTCCCGGTCGCCATCGAAGATCGTCGGGATCCGGCGGCGATAAGGGGAAAGGGCCGCCGTTGGAACGTCGGGTTGTTCGGCTCCTGGTCTTGGGCGCCGAACGAAGTGGCCCTGGACGGCTTTGTACGAGAAATGCTGGTCCCGCTCAGGGAGGCCGGCTTGACGATACGGATTGCCGGCCCCGGTCTGCGGGCCGGAATGGCCGAGCGCCTGCGTGCGGCAGGCGTCGAGGTTTCCGGCTACCTCGAGGATCCCACCGACTTCTATCGCACGGTCGATTGCATCGCTGCACCCTATCCGGTCGGCGGCGGTGTGCGCATGAAGGTGGCGGAGGCGCTGTGCCATGGCGTGCCGGTTATCGGTACGGCCCTGGCTTTTCGCGGTCTCGATCTGCCGATCCCCGTCGCCTGGATCCGCGAGGAGTCCGACGCGGCTCTTGCCGAATTGATCTCCGTCGCGCGCAATCCCGCGCCGGCCCGCGCGCAGGCGGAGTATCTTTTGAGGCAAGCCTCCGAGACGCACGCGCCGCAGTACGCGGCACAGCAGGTCGCCCGCGTCCTTGCCACGGTGCCGCCGGCCCGCGCCTCTGCGGGTTCTTCCTCCTCGCGGGAGGCCGCTGTTGCGCCGGCCAAGCTCCTCAACTTATAGTAAGTTTCTCTGTTCGAGCGACACTCGACTCAACACAGAAAAGCGATGCAAGATCGAGCCAAAGTACTGGTCACCGGCAGCAGCGGAAACCTGGGACGGTTCGTACTCTCCGCGCTCGATTTCACACCTTATGCGAGAAATTTTTGTATCGCAACGCTATCCCGTCGTGCGGCTGCCGCGCGCCGGGACCGCCACTATCGTATCGACTTGACGGACCGCGAGGCCCTGACTGAATGCCTCGCCACCTTCCGGCCGACAAAGATCATACATCTCGCTGCGCTCTCCAGCCCGTCCGAGGCGCACAAGCATCCGCAACTGGCTCGGGCCGTGAACGTGGATGCGGTCGAGACGATCGCCGCTTATGCCGAGAGGGCGGGCGCGCGTTTGATGATGACCTCGTCGGACTATGTCTTCGACGGGACGCTCGGCCGGCCCTACCGGGAGACAGATGCGGCGGAGCCTCAGACCGTCTATGGGCGCTCGAAACTGGCGGCGGAGGCGGCGGTGCTTCGCTCGGGCGGCGTCGTCGCGCGGCTGTCGTTGCTTCACGAGGAGGGCGTTTGCGCCACGACGTTGCAATCGCTTATCCATGACGCACGGCTCGCGCGGCGGCCTGTCTCCATTGCCGCCGACGAGACGCGCTCGCCGTTGCGCTTCTCCGATGCCGCCTCGGCGCTCGTGAGGTTGGCCTTCCTGCCCGACCGTGGGGTGTTTCACGTGTCGGGTCCGGAAAGGCTGTCCCCTTTCGATATCGTGACGCGGGAGCTACGGGCGACGGCGCATGTCCTGCCGGTCTGCAGAATCGGCCGCGACCGCCTGATGCCGCCCGCGCGGCCGGCGGATGTCAGTCTGGATTCATCGAAGCTTCGCGCGGCCTGCCCGGATCTGCACTTCGCGCGCGTGGCACCGCCCGTTGCGGAGCGGGCCATCGGCCAGACTGCGCTCGACGGGGTCGCGGATTGACCGGCCGAGCGCCGCTCCTCGTCGCCATCCCGGTTCACAACGGTGAGGCCCCGTTGGCCGCAACCCTGCGCGCGCTGTCGCAGCAGCGAGATCTCGCGGAGGTCTCGGTCCTCGTTGTCTGCAACGGCTGCCACGACCGCTCGGCCGAGATCGCGCGCGAGGCGGCCCGCCTGTTCGACCGCTGTGCCGGTTACGAGGTGCTGGAGCTTCCGGCGGTCGGACGCGGCGGCGCGCTGCAGCTTGCCCTGAGGCGCCGTCGCGGCGGCTTGGCCGTGCTGGACCAAGACGCGGTGCTGTCGCCCGGAGCGCTCGCCGCCATCCGCGCTGCCTTCGACGCGGGGCGGCACTTCGCGACTCTGCGCCCGCGGCCGCGGCGCAGCGGCTCGCGGCTGGTACGGGCCTACTACCGCTTCTGGCTGGCGCTCGACTACGTCCGCCGCTCCCCCGCGACGATCGGCTTCTATGCCGTCTCGGTGCAGGGCCTCGGAAGGGTGACTGGTCTGCCTCCGGTCCACTCCGACGACAAGTATGTGCGCTTGAAGTTCGCGCCGGCGGAGCGGGTCCGGATCGAAAGCGAATGGTATCGGGTCGACCCGCAGCGCAGCTTCTGCGCCTTGGTGCGCGATCGGGCGCGCTACAACCGGGGCAACCTTGAACTGGCTCGGCTGTTGCCGGTCCGGGAGAGCGAGGACGCGCCGCGCCATGTGCGTGCCGACTGTCTGGCGGCCCTGCGGCAGCC
Source organism: Algihabitans albus (assembly GCF_003572205.1). Lineage (NCBI taxonomy): Bacteria > Pseudomonadati > Pseudomonadota > Alphaproteobacteria > Rhodospirillales > Rhodovibrionaceae > Algihabitans > Algihabitans albus. The sequence goes on along the minus strand of NZ_QXNY01000002.1, from coordinate 887,337 downwards.
CGGCGATGGCCTGGCCTTCGCCGCCACCGTCCTCCTGTCCCGACTCTACGGCGCGTTCCCGCGCCCCTGAGCCGGCGGCGGGCAAGGCCAGCCTCGGCACGCAGTCGCTCTGCCCGACGTTCACCCCTTGTCGTGCGCCAGGAACCCGCCCGACTGGCGCGTCCAGAGCTGGGCGTAGAGGCCGTTGTGGCGCAGCAGGCTGGCGTGGTCGCCGTCCTCGATGATGCGGCCCTGGTCCATCACGATCAGGCGGTCCATCGCCGCGATGGTCGAAAGACGGTGGGCGATGGCGATCACGGTCTTGCCGGTCATCAGGTGGGCGAGCTGCTCCTGCACCGCCGCCTCGACTTCGGAGTCCAGGGCCGAGGTCGCCTCGTCGAGGATCAGGATGGGAGCATCCTTCAACAACACACGGGCGAGGGCGACACGCTGGCGCTGTCCGCCGGACAGCTTGACGCCGCGCTCGCCGACGCGGGCGGCGTAGCCCCGGTGACCGTGGCCGTCCCGCAGGTCCTGCACGAAGCTGTGGGCGTGGGCCTGATCGGCGGCGGAGATCACCTGCTCCTGACTGGCCTCGGGCCGTCCGTAGCGGATGTTCTCCAGAACCGAGCGGTGCAGCAGGGACGGGTCCTGAGTGACCACGCCGATCTGGGCGCGCAGGCTCTCCTGCGTGACCTCGGCGATGTCCTGGCCGTCGATCAGGATGCGTCCGGCCTCCAGGTCGTGGAAGCGCAGCAGCAGGTTGACCAGGGTCGACTTACCGGCACCGGAGCGCCCGACCAGCCCGACCTTCTGGCCTGGGCGGATGGTCAGCGAGAGATCGTCGATCACCCCACCGCCTTTGCCGTAATGAAAGCGGATGCCCTCGTAGCGAATCTCGCCGCTGGTGACGGCCAGCGGCCGGGCGGCGGGGCGGTCCGTGACATGCTGCGGCTTGGCGATGGTCTCCATGCCTTCCTGCACGGTCCCCAGGTTCTCGAAGATCCCGGTCACGACCCACATGATCCAGCCGGCCATGTTGTTGATCCGCAGCACCAGTCCGGTCGCCAGGGCGATGGCGCCGAGGGTGATCTGGCCCTGGCTCCAGAGCAGCAGCGCCAGGCCGCAGGTGCTGACGATCAAGGCACCGCCGATCACCCAGATGGTGAACTCCATCAGTGTGATCATGCGCATCTCGGCACGGAAGACCTCGGTGTGCTCGGTCAGGGCCTCGCGCGCGAAAGCCTCTTCCCGCTCGGCATGCGCGAAGAGCTTGACCGTCAGGATGTTGGTGTAGCCGTCGACGATCCGGCCGGTCAGGGCCGAGCGCGCCTCCGAGACCAGGAACGAGCGCTGCTTGATGCGCGGCACGAAATAGGACAGCGCGCCGACGAAGGCGATCACCCAGAGCAGCAGCGGCAGGATGAGCTGCGGATCGATCTCCAGGAACAGCAGCAGCGCGCTGACGGTGTAGATCGCCACGAACCAGAGGGCGTCCACGGTCTGCACCACCGACTCGCGCAGGGAAGGGCCGGTCTGCATGATCTTGTTGGCGATGCGTCCGGCGAAGTCGTCCTGAAAGAAGGAGAGGCTCTGGCGCAGCACGTAGCGGTGCGTCTGCCAGCGTACCAGGTTCGTCAGGCTGGGCACGATGGCCTGGTTGACCAGCAGGGTATGCAGGCCGAACACCAGCGGGCGCAGGATCAGGGCGACGAAGGCCATCACGGCCAGCATGGCGCCGTGCTCCGCGAAAAAGGCCGAAGGGGTCTCGGCCGCCCGCACCAGATCGACGATTTCGCCAAGGAAAGCGAAGAGCGCGACCTCGACCAGCGCGGCGCAGAAACCGACCAGCATGACGGCGGCGAGCAGCGGCCAGACCTGCCGGGCGTAATGCCAATAAAAGGCGGCCAGCCGGGCAGGCGGCTGTTCGTCGGACGTGGGAGCAAAGTGGTCGACTAGATGCTCGAACCGGCGAAACATCGCTCGCTCCTAACCGCAGGGGACTCGTCGAGGCCGAAAGGCCTTCGGAGATCGCGCGGCGGCGCGAGCGGAGCTGGCTTTGGGTCTGTAGGGGCTGGGTTGGGCCTAGACCGGTCGAGGCTGCTCGCTCAAAGGGCGCGGACGCGCGTCAATGATTTCGATAAAATTCGAGATGCATCTGTAAGGCCCCCTTACGTTGCCTGAGGGTCGGTCCAATCGACCGTGGCAACCTATAACGCAGGCCGCCCCGAGAGTAAATCCTTCAAGACCGAAGAGCCAGGCTTGCGGAAGCTCCAGGCGGGAGGAGCTCTTCGCCGGAAGCCAAAAACAGGGTCTGTAACACGCCGTTTGGATGCCGTTCACATCGAGTTCGGTGCAAGCGGCGACACTTGGAAACCACAACACGCCAAGCGTTCAAGACAGGACTTTGGAGACTTCGATGCAGACCTCGGCCACAGGAACCCGGACGAGGTGGCTCGCCCGCGCAGCAGACAGGTCTTGGGCCGGCCTCGATGACCGGTCGCGTGATCGGTCGCAGCCGAGTTCCGCCGTGGGTTCGAACGGAGTGAATCCGAGCGGGACGGGTTTGGAGGCTACGGGGCTTCCGAAGGGCGACTTCGCACGGCTTTACGACAGTTGGCTCCACCCGCTTGGCCGACTGTCGGATGAGCAACCTCCGCAGGAAAGGGCAACAGGGGGGGCGACGATATCGGATGGATTGGCTTCGGACGGAGTGGCGCAAGGGTTGGCGGCGTCGCAGCAGGCAGACCGGCTCCTCCAGCGCTTGTCGGCTTGCACCTCCATCGTTGCCCATCTGTCTCTTATCGAACGACGGGGCGACGCTGGAGAGCGTCTCTTCTACCGCTTCGCCGGGAGCGAGGCCGAACGGGCGGCGGGCCGCACCATGGCCGGGCGCAGCCTCGCCCTCCTGCCGACCCGCAATGGCTGGATCGAGCAGGTGATGCGCAACGTCGCCATCGTCCAGCACACAGGGCGGCCGCTCTACAGCGAAGGGGCCTTTCTAACCTTCCGCAACGGGGGTGCCGGCGTTCGGGCGAGCTGCGAGCTGCTGCTGCCGCTGTTCGACGCGGCGGCTGCGCCGTCCTCTACTCTGATGCTTCAAAAGGTCTGTCTGCTGGACCGTGCGCACAGCGAGCCCTTTCTCTTCGCCGACGATTTTCGGCCTGGCCGCCGGGTCCTGGTCGGACAGCGGAGCGCGAAACAGCCTGGAGCGCGAGCATTCGAGGGGCAAGCGGGTTCGCTTCCGCCTCGAACGTGAATTGCACTCTGACCCTTATGAGAGAGCAGGGCGTCGCCGCCGAGCCGTGAGCGCTGGAAACCCGGAATGCCTGTAGTCTTGCGGCCGTCGCCGGTCGCCAAATCGCAAGGGGACGCTGTCAGGCCTTCAGTAGATGCTGAAGGGAAAGTACTTTTGATTGATCTCTTGATAGGTCCCGTTGATGATCAGGAGCGTGATGGCCCGGTTGATGCTTTGCCTGAGATCCTCGTCGCCCTTGCGGACGGCGATCGCAATCTCGGTGTCCGTGTAGATCGGGTCGCCCACGAAGGAGAAGGCCTGTCCCGGTTCGGACTTCAGGAAATCCCAGGCAACGAGGCTATCCGTCAGAACTGCCTCGACCTCGCCGGTGAGCAGGGCGGCATAGGCCTCTTCCATGGTCTCGAAGGCGTACAGACCCTGGCCGAAGGGATAGCCATCCTTGAGATAGTCGAACGACGTCGTCTCCGCCTGGGCGCCGACGGCCCGTCCCTTCACCTCGGTTTTGCCGACAAAGCTGTCCCGTTTCGCGACGAAGCGCATCGGCGTGCTGTAGTACTTGTCAGTGAAGGCGACCCGGCTCTTGCGTTCCTCGGTGACCGACATGCTGGCGACGATGGCGTCGTAGCGATTCTCGACGAGGCCGTCGATGATGCTGTTCCAGGGCTCGGCGACCAGGATGCACTCGACCTCCATCACGGCGCAGAGCGCCCAGGTAAAGTCGACGTCGAAGCCGCCGAGGTCGCCGCTCTCGTCGACATAGTTGAAGGGCGGATAGGCGCCTTCGGTCGCAATACGCAGAACACGGACGTCTTCCGACGTTTCCGCCGCACGGCCAGGGGCCGTCGTGCCGACGACGGCAGCAAGCGCGATCACCAGCGCTGCAGTGCAAAAAAGAACCCTGTGTGCCAGACGTCCAAGCGGTTTCGTCTGCCGCCTCGGGTCTCGTGCGATCCTCTCAGGGGCGTGGAGGTGTTGTCGTGATTGCATTGCTCAATCGCATCCGCTTCCGCACAAAGCTGCCTCTGTTGATCGCTTTCGCAGCCTTGCTCGGAGGAACTGCGGTTGGCTTGATCTCCGACCGGGCGGCCACAGAACAGATCAAGTCGTCGATCGACGGTCAGCTTCGTGCACACACTAGCACACGCATCGAAGCCTTGCGTACCCTCTCCGAAAGCATTGCCCGGGATCTTCAAGTCTTCAAGTCGTCGCCCGCCGTCAGTCAGGCCCTGACCAGTTTCGTCGCGGGCTGGACGGACCTGGGGGCGGATGCCGAGGGTCAGCTCCGGACGCTCTACGTCGAGAGCAACCCTCATGCTCCGCGCCAGCGCGATCACCTGGAGCACGCCGAAGACGCCTCGCTCTACTCGGTCGCGCACAGTTTCTATCACCCCCGGCTGCGGCGTCATCGCAACATCATGGGCTATGCCGACCTGCTCCTGCTCTCGCCCGAAGGCCTGGTGCTCTACAGCGTGGCAAAGGCCAACGACTTCGCTCATCGCATCGACGACGAGAGCTTCGCGGGCGAGCCGGTTCAGGCCGCCTTTCTGGCCGCGCGGAAGCAGGACGACGCGCCCTACGTCTTCACGGATCTTGCCGAGACCTATCGCCTCGGCGACCGATCGATCATCGGCGGTGTCGCAAGCGCGCTCAAGCGGCCGGACGGCGCGCTGCTGGGCTTCCTGGTCTTTGTCATCGATGTCGAGCGGGTGAACGACACACTGGCCGACGGCCAAGGCTTCGGCGAGACCGGCCAGACCCTTCTCGTCGGGGCGGACGGTTTGCTGCGCAGCCGCTTGCGCTCGCCGCAGGAACCGCGAGTCCTGCAGCAGGCGGTCGAGATCGATCCGGTCGGCTGGGCGATCGGCGGTGCATCCGGTGTCGAGCAGATCGATTGGCAGCCTCCGGGCGCCGCCGCGGGACGCGACACCATCGTGGCCTACGGGCCGGCGGACCTGTTGGGCGTTCGCTATGCCGTGATTGCCGAGACGCCGGCTTCGGAAGTTTTCGCACCGCTGACCTCGATGCGCCATGTCGGCCTGGCCGCGGGCTTCGGCGTGCTGCTCGTGCTTGCCGTTCTCGCCTTCGTGCTGGCGCGTGCCATTACGCAGCCGCTCGACCGCAGCACCTCCGCCCTGCGCCGGTTGATGAACGGCGATCTGTCGGTGGAGACGCCGATGGCGAACCGGACCGACGAGATCGGCGATCTGGAAAGCGCCGTTGCCGCCTTCAAATCGGCGATTGCCACGCGCGAGATGGCGGAGCGCAGGCTCCGGCGCGCGAAGGAGGAGGCGGACGATGCCAATCGGGCGAAATCCGATTTTCTCGCCGTCATGAGCCATGAGGTGCGAACGCCGCTGCATGGCGTGCTGGGGCTCCTGGACCTTATCGAGGAGGACTCTCTGACCCGCCGGCAAAGCGATGCGCTGGACCGCGCGAAGCGCTCCTCCCAAACCCTCCTGGGTATCCTGAACGACATCCTCGATCTTTCGAAGATCGAAGCCGGCGAATTGCTGGTCGCCAACGAAGCCGTCGATCTCCGCGAGTTGGCGCGCAGCGTGACGGATGCCTATTCAGGTGTCGCCCTGCAGAAAGGTTTGGATCTCTCCTGCAAGGTTGAGCCCGATGTTCCGGCACGCCTTCTGACCGATCCTCTCCGGCTGCGGCAGATTCTCTGGAACCTGGTCAACAACGCGATCAAGTTCACCGATGCCGGCGCGGTGCTGCTGAACGTCCGCCGCAGCGGCGAGCGGGTCGTCTTCTGCGTCAGCGACACCGGCATCGGGATCGCATCGGAGTCGCTGACGCGCCTGTTCGAGCCCTTTCAGCAAGCGGATGCCTCCACCACGCGCCGCTTCGGCGGAACCGGGCTCGGCCTCAGCATCTCGCAGCGCCTCGCCGAGCTTCTGGGCGGTACGATAGAAGCCGAGAGCGAGCTCGGTCGCGGCGCCCGCTTCAGCCTCAGCGTGCCCGCGCTGGCGGCCGAGGAGCAACGCGGTGGGGCGTCGCTCCGCCAAGATGTCAGGCCGGTGGTTTTGGAGGACCTGCAGAGCGGGCTGAAGCTGTCGGCCGAGGGTGAGGCCTCCCCCGGACCCTTGCGTGGGCGCGTCCTGATCGCCGAGGACGATCCGACCGGCGCCTTCGTTCTGCAGCAGGTTCTGACGCGCGAGGGGTACGCCGCGACGGTGGCGCGTGACGGCAAGGATGCGCTGCGGGTTCTCCGTGACGGAATCTACGACCTGCTGATCACCGACTACCATATGCCGGACCTGAACGGGATCGACCTGATGCGGCAGCTTCGGGCGAGCCCTCAAAGCGCGCGCTTGCCGATTATCGCGCTGACGGCGGATGCCCGGGAGAGCGCGACCGCGAAGTGCCGCGCCGCCGGTGCGAGCGTGACCCTGACCAAGCCGGTTGCAAAAGGTCGGCTCGTCCAGACCATCGGCGACCTGATCGGCGGCGCAAAGGCCCGGCCGGTCGCCCCTGCCGAGGAGCGCGGCGATCCGGACGACGAGGAGTTTGCCGTTTTCGACCCGGCCTATCTGCGCGAGATCTTCGCATCTTTCGAGGAAGCGCGCGGGACCATCGACGAGTTTCTGGAAGACATGAGCGGGAAGGTCGAGCGGGCGGCCCAAGCGCTCGCCGCCGAGGCCGAGAGCGAACTCGCGGCCGAGGCGCATCGCGCCGCCAGCGCCTGCTTTTTCATGGGAGCCATGCGCCTCGGCGCCTGTTGGCGCGCCTTGGAAACGGCGGCCTCCGACGGCGATCTGGACGGTGGCGCGTCGCAGCATGCCGAGCTGGTACGGGAGCTGTCCGTCTTGCGTCGCGAGATCGGGCGGGGCCTGCTGAACTGATCGACTGGTTTGTCTGGCCGCTTTGTCCGCGTCCCGACCGCCTGGCTGTGCCGAATCAGCTCACGGCCAAGCGGTAGCCGTAGCGCGGAACCGTGATGATCAAATCCGGCTCCTGAGGGTTCGCTTCGACTTTGCGCCGCAGACGGCTGATCAGAACGTCGACGGATCGTTCGGTCAGGGCATCCTCCGGACTTCCGACGGCATCGATTAGTTGCGCCCGGCTCAGGACGCGACCGTTGGCCATGGCCAGGGCGGACAGCAGATGGAATTCCCCCGCCGTAAGTTGAACTTCCTCGCCCTGCGGATCGGTCAGGCGATGACGTTGAAGGTCCAAGGTATGACCCCGGAAGGCGATCGGCGCGGCGGGATCCTTGTCGTCGGGCTTGGAGGAGCGGTTCAGGATCGCCCGCACGCGCGCCAGCAACTCGTTGGGATTGCAAGGTTTGGTGACATAGTCGTCGGCGCCCAGCTCGAAGCCGACCAAGCGGTTGGTTTCGTCGTCGCGACTTGTCAGCATCAGGATCGGCACGCGCGAGCGAGCACGGAGCTGGCGCGTCAGGACCAGGCCGTCTTCGTCCGGCAGATTGAGGTCGAGAACGATCAGATCGAACGCGGTGTCCCGCGTGCGGGCATGCAGGTCCTTGCCGTCGCCGCCCTCGGTGACGACGAATCCGGACTTCTCCAGAAAGGCGGCCAGCAGACGCCGCGTGAACTCGTCGTCCTCGATGATCAGGATGCGTTGGCTCTTCATGGTCGTCAGCAAACAATCTGTTGCGAAAGGCCGAAGAGGATCGACCTCACCATTGTAGTGAGTTCCCCACAGTAAAAAGCAACATGTAGATTGGATACGAAACGCTACCGCAAAGTGCAGGGAGGGCGAAACGCCCGCTGTCGTAGAGTTCTCAGGCGGCCCGCCCGAGCGCAGCCAAGTCCGGCGATACCCGTTTTGGGCGGCAGTTTCCGTGCGTTTGCGGGTCTAGCGCGTTCGCACGATGGCCATCCGCCCGGACTGGAAGTCGTCGGCTTGCAGGAACGGTGCATGGTTGAGGTTGCGCAGCGTCCCGAAGGTCTGGGCGGTGAGCACGTAGCGGATCGCCCCGGCGTCGTCGGCGAGCGGCAGCATCAGATGGCAGGTCGTCCGCAGGCCGGTCCGGTCGTCGACACAGGTCAGGTAGGCACCTTCCGCGTAGACAGGTGCTTCCAGCTCGGTCAGCAACCGCAGCTGCCGGTGAACCTGTGCTCCGTAGCCCTTGGCCGGCAGGATCTCGTCGAGATAGGCCCAGGTGAGACTGCGACCGGCGGCCTGCTCGATGGCCGTGCCTGCCAGACGGTAACGAAAGCGCTCTCCGTCGACGGAGATCAGCCGTTCGATGATGGAGATGTTTTGCAGCAGCTTGCGCGGCAACAAGGTCGGATCGATGGCCGAGCGCAAGGGCACGGCCCCGAGACCCTTAAAGCCCTGCCAGCAACTGAAGAGGTTGATGAAGTCGGGTTCCGGGAAACAGGCCGGGTGTATTGTCGCCGGGCGGGGCTGGTCCGCTCCGCCGATTTCGGGATCGCCCACGACGGCAAGGTGGTCTCGCGCCGTCGTGTTGCTGCCGAGGGTATTCCAAGTCATCGCCTTCTCCATTCCCTGTGCCTCCAATTCCATGAGCTGCAGTTGCCGTCCGTTCTGCTCCGGGCCTTTTCCGATTGGCGCCGGCGCAGCTTGCCGGGCTGAGCTTCTTATGGCTTCGCATGCCGGTGCGGCGCTGTGTGTGAACGAGAACCTCGCCGCCTGTGAACTAGAGCATCGCCAGTCGCTGCGAACGCAGTGTCAATCGCGCTTGAACGATCTGTTACAGCCCTCGACGGTGCGGCGCAGGGGCAGGTCCTGTTAGAAGGGAGCCTGAGCCGGGACTCGGCGCCTGGCGGTCGGCGGCAGCGAAAATCAGGCCGCTGTCGGCTCGAGGTGCCCAGTCTATGGACGGAGTTGACGGCCGCTCATGACGACCGCCGCTATTGAGTTACCGGCTTTGACTGTGTACTGGCGGTTCCAAGCTCGCGCCGCTGGACGGCGATTCGAATCGATAGGTCGAGGGTTTGCAGTCGACCTGCAGCGCGTTTCACGAAAATAAAAGAGCTGAAGGACCAACGGTGAAGTTCAAAAATCTGGGTAAGACCTTGCGCTTCGGCATCGGCCCCCGGGGACGGGAGCGTGAGAAGGCGGCGAAACGGAAACTGCGCGACGCCAAGTTCCGGGACGACGGCATCTGGTCGCACGAGGGTGATATCGTCCAGCGCAGATATGCCTCCTACGAGGCTTACGTGGAACACCAAGCCTCCAAACTGGAGGGCATCAGGTCCCGCCTCAATGACACGATCGACGAGGACTACCAGGACTTCCTTCGCCGTTTTCGCGACTGTACCGTTTTGAACGAGGCCGCCAACGTGCTGTGCCTCGGCGCGCGCCTGGGTACGGAGGTGCGCGCCCTCCACGCGCTGGGTATCTTCTCCGTCGGCATCGACCTCAATCCCGGCACCGACAATCGCCATGTCTTGCCGGGCGATTTCCATGCCGTTGCCTTTCCCGACCGGTCGGTCCAGGCGATCTATACCAATGCCCTGGACCACGTCTTCACCATCGAACAGTTCATGGCCGAGGTCCGTCGTCTGCTGGTACCCGGCGGTCACTTCGTCGTCGACATGGTGGACGGCTACGCGGAGGGCTTCACGCCCGGTGACTTCGAGGCGACTGCTTGGCGGGACAAGGGCGTCCTCATGGATCGTATCGCTTCCTGCGGCGGTCTGACCCGTCTCGAGGTGCGCGACCTCGGCACATTGCGCATGGAACATTGGATGCAGGCGGTGTTTCAATCTCCCGCCGACTAGCCGACTAGCTGGGAAGTTCCGACGAGCGGAGGATCCGTGCGCCCGCTGCTTCCATGGCCGATACCGCAGCAGCGCGGGAGTCCCCGAGATCGATGGCGCGGCAGGCATCCTCGATCAGGACGGCTTGGAAACCGGCGGCACGCGCATCCTCCACCGACCAGCCTACGCAGAAGTCCGTCGCCAGCCCGGCGAAGAACAGTCTCCGGAAGCCGCGAGCTCGCAAGTAGCCCTCCAGACCGGTCGTCGTACTGCGGTCGTTTTCCGTGAAGGCGGAGTAGGAATCGATGCCCGGACGAAAGCCCTTTCGCAGAATCAGTTCGACCCGCTCGGGATTGAAGTCGCCATGAAAGGCCGCGCCGGACGTGCCTTGAACGCAGTGGTCCGGCCAGAGCGTCTGTTCGCCGTAGGCCGCCTGGATCGTCTCGAAGGGCGACCGGCCCGGGTGCGCGGAAGCGAAAGAGCTGTGGCCGGCCGGATGCCAGTCCTGGGTTGCGATGACATGTTGGAAGCGCGCGGCGATACGGTTGATCACCGGCACCACGGCGTCTCCGTCCGGAACGGCCAGCGCGCCGCCCGGCATGAAGTCGTTCTGCAGGTCGATCACTACCAGGCAGTCGGACTCGCCAAGCGTTACCGTCGTCATGCTCCGCTGTCTCCCGTTCGGCTTTCGGTTCGACCTTGGCGAGACTATAGCGGGTCGAGCCTGGCGTCACGTCGCGTGCTGCGCGCAAGCGGGTCGGGCGCGTTTCAATAAGGCAGGCCGACGTAGTTCTCGGCGAGTGATGTCGCGGCGGCGCGTGAGCCGACCAGATAGTCCAACTCGGCTTCCTGGATCTTCTGGCCGAAGGGGCCGTCGTCGGGGAAGCGGTGCATCATGGTGGTGAACCACCAGGAGAAGCGCTCGGCCTTCCAGACCCGGGCCAGGGCGGCGGCGGAATAGCCGTCGATGCCGGCCTCGGAGCCGTCCCGGTAGTAGGCGGCCAGGGCTTCGTAGAGATAGTGCACGTCGCTGGCGGCGAGGTTCAGGCCCTTGGCGCCGGTCGGCGGTACGATATGTCCGGCATCGCCGCAGAGGAACAGGCGGCCGAAGCGCAGGGGCTCGGCGACGAAGGAACGCAGCGGCGCGATCGATTTCTCGATCGAAGGGCCCGTGGTCACGCACTGGGCGAGCCGATCCGGCAGACGATGACGCAACTCGTCCCAGAAGGCCTCGTCCGACCAGGCTTCGACCGCGTCGTTCAGATCGCACTGGATGTAATAGCGGCTGCGCTCCAGCGACCGCATCGAGCAGAGGGCGAAGCCGCGCGCGCTGTTGGCGTAGACCAGCTCGTGATTTGCCGGCGGCACGTCGGCCAACAGACCCAGCCAGCCGAAAGGATAAATCCGCTCGTAGGTCTTCAGGATGTTCTGCGGCGCGGACTGTCGGCTGATCCCGTGGTAGCCGTCGCAACCGGCGATGAAGTCGCAGTCGAGGCGATGGCTCCGACCGTCCTTCTCGTAGGTCAGGTAAGGGCTCTGCCCGTCGAAGTCGTGCGGCTGGACCTTATCCGCTTCGTAGATCGTCGGGGCCCCCACCTCCGCGCGGGCATCCATCAGGTCGTGGGTGACCTCGGTCTGTCCGTAGACCATGACGGTGTCGCCGCCGGTCAGCTCCTCCAGATCGATCCGGTGCAGCTCGCCGTCGAAGGCGAGGTTGACCCCGGCATGGACCAGCCCTTCGCTGTGCAGGCGCGTGCCGCAGCCGGCCTTGTCCATCAGGCCGACCGCGCCCTGTTCAAGCACGCCGGCCCGGATACGGCCGAGGACGTAGTCCTGGGAGCGGCGCTCCAGGATGACCGTCTCGATGCCGGCCCGATGCAGCAGTTGACCCAACAGGAGACCGGCCGGACCGGACCCGATGATTCCCACTTTGACGCGCTTGCTCATGGTTGCCGCCTGCTCAGAAGAGGGCCGAAACGAGGAAGAGTGTGATACCCGGGAAAAGCACCAGCAGCGCGACCCGAAGGAAGTCGCTGCAGATGAACGGCAGGGCGCCGCGATAGGTTTGCCCGATCGGGACGCCCCCCGACATGGAGTTGATGACGAAGAGGTTCATGCCGACGGGTGGCGTGATCAGTCCGACCTCGACCACGATCAGAACCAGGATGCCGAACCAGAGCGCGGTCTGTTCCGGCGTCATGCCGAAGTCCAGCGCCATGATGATCGGAAAGAAAATCGGAATGGTCAGCAGGATCATCGACAGGGAGTCCATGACGCAGCCGAACACCAGGTAGCAAAGCAGAATGGCGAGCAGGACCAGCCAGGGGCTATAGCCGCTGTCGCCGATGAAGCGGGCCGCCTCCTGCGGAAGCTGGGAGAAGGCGAGGAAGGAGTTGAAGACCGCGGCGCCAAGCAGGATGAAGAAGATCATACCGGTGGAGACCGCGGTCGCCAGGATCGCGTCGCGCAACCCACGCCAGTCGAGGCCGCCATTGACCCAGGCGACGATGCCGGTTCCGGCCGCGCCGACGGCGGCTCCTTCGGTCGGCGTGAACCAGCCCGCGTAGATTCCGCCGATCACCAGCAGGAAGATCGCAAGCACCGGCCAGACTTGGACCAGAGCCCGCCAACGCTCGTCCATCGGGCTCGCTGCGCGTCGCCCGGCGGACTCCGGGAAGACGCGAACATATATGGCGATAGTGAGCATGTAGCCGAGCGCGGCCAGGATGCCGGGCACGAAGGCCGCGACGAAGAGCTTGGCGATGTTCTGTTCGGTCAGGATCGCGTAGATCACCAGAATGACCGAGGGCGGAATCAGAATGCCCAAGGTGCCGCCGGCCGCGAGACTCGCGGTCGAAAGGGCGCCGGAGTAGCCGAAGCGTTTGAGCTCCGGTAGCGCAACCTGTCCCATCGTAGCGGCCGTGGCGAGCGAGGAGCCGCAGATCGCCCCGAAGGCGCCGCAGGCGCCGACCGAGGCCATCGCGATTCCGCCGCGCCGATGTCCCAGCCAGGCGGCGGCGGCCTGAAAGAGCGCGCGGGACATGCCGCCGCGCGTCGCGAACTGTCCCATCAGCAGGAACAGCGGCACGATGGAGAGGGAGTAGTTGGAGAAGGTGTCGTAGGGGACCGACTTGAGCTGGGCCAGGATCGGCCGCTCGCTGCCGGTGATGATCCAGACTCCGAAAAAGCCGATCAGCAGCATTGCCAGCCCGATCGGGATGCGGAGGAAGATCAGGAGAATGAGAATCGGGAAGGCCAGCAGACCCAGCTCGATGCCGCTCATGACGGCCAGCCCTTGCCCGGGGGTGGGCCCGAGGTCGGAGCGGCCGTCGTCTCCCGCAGCTCCCGCAGGCTGCGCAAGGCCGTATAGGCGCTGACGACCACGAAGAGCGCCGCGCCGAGAGCCGCGAAGACGTAGCCGATCCACAGGGGGATGCCCAAGATGAAGCTCGTCTCCCCGAAGGACAGCCGATCCTGGAGACCGAGCCAGAGGCGCCACGCGATCACGCCCGCCGCCGCGGTCAGGAGAAGGTTGCCGATCAGATCCGCGGCCAGGTTCACCCGTCGGCCCAGGGGTGCCATGAAGAGGTCGACCGTCACATGGCCGCGCTGGAGCTGGCACCAGGGTAGGAAGCTGAAGATCGCAAAGGCCGCCGCCATCTCGACCAGTTCGTAGTCGCCGGGCACCGGTCCGAGGCCGAGGGCGATCAGGCCCCGTCCGGTGACGCTCACGACGGTCAGGCCGGTCATGGCCAGCAAGGCGCCGCCGCCGGCGAGCGCCAGGCTCAGCGCGGCTCTGTGGATCAAACGTTCGATCACGGCTCGATCCTGGCTCCGGATGATTGAGGGAGAGACGGCGGGGCGGCCGCCGAGACCGCCCCGCCGCCGCGGAAACTCACGGGGCCGAGTGTTCGGCGATCAGTGCGCGGGCCCGCTCGACCAGCGCGGTGCCGTCCGCGCCGCTGTCGTTCATGTCTGCGATCCAGGCGTCGATGATGGGTTCGGCTGCCGTCCGCCAGCGGTCCGTCTCGGCGGCGTCGAGCATGACGATGCTGTTGCCGGCTTCCTCCGCGCGCTGCCGGCCCACGATGTCGCCGGCGTCCATGGCGCTGCCGAACAGGGCGGCCGCCTCGACGCCGGAGTTCGCGTCGATCACCGCCTTCAGGTCGTCGGGCAAGCTCTCATAACTGTCCCGGTTCATGACCATGGCGAAGGTCGCCGTGTAGAGGCCGTGATCGCCGTCGAAGCCCGTGTGGGTTTCGACCAGCTCGGACACCCTCAGGGGCACGGTGACCTCCCAGGGAATCACCGCGCCGTCGATCACGCCCTTGGACAGGGATTCCGGAACGGCCGGCACCGGCATGCCGATCGCCGTGGCGCCCAGGCGATCCAGCACCGCGGTGATCACCCGGGTCGGTCCGCGCAGCTTCAGGCCGTCCATGTCCTCGATCGCGCGAACGCCGTCGCCCTTCACGTGCAGCAGGCCGGGCCCGTGAGTATGGAACACCAGCGGCTGAACGTCGGCGAACTCGTCGAGCGCCGCCTCGGTGACGTACTCGTGGAAGGCGCGCGACGTCGCCTCGCCGGTCGTCACCATGAAGGGCAGCTCGAAGGCCTCGGTCTTGTTGAAGCGCCCCGGCGTATAGCCCAGCACGGTCCAGACGATGTCCACCACGCCGTCGCGGGCCTGATCGAACAGCGAGGGCGGAGCGCCGCCCAGTTGCATGGCCGGGAAGTGCTGGATTTCGATCCGACCGCCGGATTCGGTCTCCACGCGCTCGATCCAGGGATCGATGGCCTTCGAGGGGATGGTGGCCTGCGGCGGCAGGAACTGATGCAGCCGCAGCGTCACGTCCTGGGCTTGCGCGGCGGTAGCTCCGAAGAGCAGGGCGGCGGCGATCAGCCCGCCCGACAGCAGTTTGGCTCGCATGGTTCCGATGTCCTCCCTTTGTGTTTTTTCCGCCGATGCTTCGGTCGGATCCGCTTTTCCTGCAGTTTGCATCACGCAATGCCGAAGGAAAAATGAGGATTTCACGGGTTTGGATAACCTGAGCGTTATTGATGCGGGGCGCTTCCATTGAATGGCAGCCGCCAAGCTAGCGTCGAGGTCATGCGTCGGGGGCAACCGTCGGGCCATATCGCGGGTGCCGTTCGATCTCGCGCAAAAGCCATTGCCGAAACGGGGCGGCTCTGGCTTTGGCCGAGCGGTCGTGCGGGAACACCAAGTAGTACAGGTTGGGCGAGGCGAAGGCGGGGCCGAAGGGGCTGATCAAGCGGCCGTCCGAGAGGTGCTTGGCCGTCAGGAAATCGTCTCCGATCGCAACGCCCTGGCCATGCGCCGCTGCTTCCAGACATAGGAGGGTGTCGCTGAAGAGGGAGCCTGCCGTGCAGTCGATTCGGTCGCTCAGGCCGCAGAGCGCCACGAAGCGACACCATTCCTCCGTCGTGCGGTCATGCAGGAGCGTGCGGCCCGTCAGGCCGTCCGCCGCGCCAAGGCTGTCGTGGTCTTCCAGCAGTGCGGGACTGCAGACCGGAAAGAGCGACGGGCGGAAGAGCAGGTCGCAATGCAGGTCCGGCGGCGCTTCCTTGGCATAACGAATGCTGCAGTCGACCCGGTGGTTCGGTGAGTCGACTTGGTCGCGGGTCGCGGCGATTTCGATAGAGATATCCGGTACGGCCGCGCGAAACGCCGCCAGCCGGGGCACCAGCCAAAGGCTGGCGAAATCGGCGTCGACCGCGAGCACCAGACGCTCGTTTGGAGGCTTGCCCCGCAGTCCGCCAATGCCGGACTCCAACTGGTCGAATGCCGTTCCGACGATCGCCAGCAACTGCCGGCCGTGACTCGTCAGGATCACTTTCCGGTGGTGACGTTCGAAGAGGCGGAGACCCATCGCCTGTTCGAGATGCCGGATATGTCGGCTAACCGCACCCTGGGTCACGCTCAATTCGTTGGCGGCCTGTGTGAAGCTTTGCTTCCGCGCGGCAGCCTCGAAGGCCTTGAGGGCGTTGAGCGGGGGCAGATTGCGCGCCATTTGCGTGAGTTTTTCTCCTGCAAACACAGCTTTAATTTGGTTTGTCAGCGGCTTTGCCGATCGATCAGATGGTCCGGCTTTGCGGCGTTGGATGCAACCCGCTAAAGGCGCGTTCCAGAGTTCCTCTTCCAGAATAGCCTTCGGCCGGAGACCTCCATGTGCCCGTCTTTGCGCTCTACCGACGGACGACCTTCGGGCAGGGCGACGGACTGGCCCCTTCTGATCAATACCCTGATCTCCGTCACGGCCTTCGGCGTCGCCCTCGGCATGAGCTATCCCCTGCTGGCGATCAATCTCAAGGTCCAAGGGGCGAGCGCGACGCTGATCGGCCTCAATAGCGCGGCAATGGGCGCGGGTATACTCGCCTCCAGTTTTGCGCTGCCTGCCTTGCTCAAGGGGTTCGGGCCAAGGACGGTCATGCTGTTCGGCCTGCTCGGCAGCGCGGTAGCGATCGCCGGTTTCGCGTTGATATCCGACCTCGCCGTCTGGTTCTTCTTGAGAGTTCTGCTAGGATTCTGCCTGAACGCTACCTTTGTGATCGCGGAAGCCTTGATCAATGCGCGCGTCGACCCTGCCGTGCGCGGGCGGGTCGTAGGGCTCTACACGTCTTTGTCCGCACTCGGCTTCGGCATCGGACCTCTTCTGCTGATCTTGACCGGCACCTCGGGTCTGGCGCCCTACCTGGTTGTCATCGGTCTGATTGCCCTGAGCCTGCTCGCCGTGTTGCGGATCGAGGCGGCGGCCGTCTCCTCGTCTCTGCCGTCCGTGGGGGTTCGGCGAATGGCGGCCGTTGCGCTCGCCGCGCCTGGCCTGCTGCTGCTCGTTGGGGTTCACGCGGTCTTCGACATGAGCATGATGCAGCTCCTGCCGGTCTATGTGATCGAGAAGGGCTTGTCGGCCGAACGGGCCCCAGTGACCCTGACCGCCTTCTTGATCGGTATGGTGACCTCCCAGATCTTTATCGGCTGGCTGCTCGATATCACGTCCAAAACGGCGGTCGTCTTCGGCTGTTCCCTCGCGACTGCGGTCGCCTGTCTGCTTTTGCCGGTCGCCGTCGGCAGCGAGGTCTGGCTTTGGGTGGCGATCGCGGCATCCGGTGCCGCCTCCTTCGGGCTCTACACAGTGGCCCTGGCCGGGCTCGGGGCCCGTTTCAGCGGTGGCGCCTTGCTCTCGGGAACCGTGGTGTTCGGCCTGATCTACGGAGCGGGCAGTGTCGTCGGACCGGCCGCGTCCGGAGCGGCCATGGGGGCCATGGGACCGGATGCGGCGCCCTTGCTGTTCGCGGCTCTCTTTCTCTGCCTGGCACTCTCTTCGGTTCTCAAGCGACGTGGGATATCCTAGGGCGTCGCCGGATTTCAGCGGTCATGATCGAAGCCCTGTCCGGCCGTCACGGCGCCGCCGCGTCGACGATCCTGCGCAGGATGCCGGCGAAGAGAGTCATTGGCGGCGTCATGGCGATCTCCGCCCGCACGGTCAGGCCGACCGGACCCAGGGTCTGGTCGATGTTGAAGGGCAGTTCGACAAGCAGCCCGTCGGCTATATCGAGGGCGACGACGCCGTAAGAGATGAACCAGACGGCATCGGTTTTGCGCAGATAAGTCCGCCCGAAGGTGGCGGCGACCGTCTCGATCCGGTCGGGCAGGCGGGCGATCCCGCTGGTGATGAGAAGCTGTTCGCACAGCTCGCGGATCGCCGCGCCGGGATTGGGGAACAGTACGGTGTAGTCCGCGATCCGCGTCACGTCGTTCGTGGTCAGCAGCGGGTGGCCGGGACGGACCACCACCGCGACCCGCTCCGAATAGAGGTGATTGAAGCTCAGGCCGGTCATGCTCTCCTGCGGTCCCAGACGACCGACCACCAGGTCCAGCTCACCGTCGCGCAGCAGGTCGAGGATGTAGGGATTGGGGCCGGAGACGATGCGAATCGTCATCTCCGGCGTGGCCTCCTTGAAGCTCGCGACGGCGCCGGGAATGATACGGGCGGCCACGCTGGGCAGGGCGCCGACGGTCAGGATGTCCTGACCCTGCTGCCGGGCTTGGGCGATACCGTCCATGCCTTGTACCAGGGAGGCGAGGGCGGAGGCCGCATAGTGGAGAAAGGTTTCGCCGACCGGCGTCGTCGCGGCGCCGGCACGGCCGCGCTCCAGCAGCCGCGCCTCCACGATCTCCTCCAATTCCTTCAGGGTCTTGGAGACGGCCGGTTGGGTCACCGCGAGGGCGTCGGCGGCCTGCTTGACGCTGCCGCGTCGGGCTACCTCAACGAAGGTCCGCAGATGGCGAAGCTTGATTCTCGGGTCCAGCATGACTCACCAACATGACGCGGGGGTTATCGGTCCGCTCCAAAACCTAATTTTACATAACGGATCGGATCGCGCAGTCTGGAAAGAAAACGTGGTGATGGAGGAGGGTCCAAATGCAGTCAGCCCTGATCGACGGGCGGGTTATCGAGTACCGGATCGAGGGACCGGGTGACGGATCCAACGGCGGGCCGGTTCTGGTCTTCTCCAACTCGCTCGGCACCGATCTGCGGGTTTGGGACGCGCTCTTGCCGTTTTTGCCGGCCGGGCTGAGGATCCTGCGCTATTCCAAGGCCGGTCACGGGCTGAGCGATCTCGCCGGGGAGCGCCCGATCCTGGCTCACGCCGGCGATCTGCTGTCCTTGATGAACCAACTCGGCATCGCCAAGGCAACGCTTGTCGGTCTCTCGGTCGGCGGCATGATCGCCCAGTCCTTGGCGGCTGCCGCGCCGGAGCGCGTGACTGGGCTCGTGCTCTGCTGCACGGCGCAGAAGATCGGCACGGCGGAGATCTGGAACGAGCGCATCGCCGGCATTCGCGCGGGCGGGCTCGAGTCCCTGGCGGATGCCGTCATGGAGCGCTGGTTCTCCCCGGCTTTCCGCGAGACCCGCGCCGCCGAGCTGGCGCTCTGGCGCAACATGCTGCTGCGTACGCCGGCCAAGGGCTACAGCGCGCTCTGTGCCGCGATCCGCGACGCGGACCTGACCGCCGGGACCAAGTCTCTGTCGGTCCCGACGCTCTGCGTCGCCGGCAGCGTCGACGGCTCGACGCCGCCCGAGGTGGTGCGCGGCCTGACCGATCTGATCCCGGGCGCCGGTTTCGAGGTGATCGAGGGTGTCGGTCACATTCCCTGCGTCGAGGCGCCGGAGCGGCTCGGCCATCTGATCTCCGGAGTCCTGAAGGAGCATGGCCTTGGCTGAGCGCGACGGACAGATCTACGGCAAGACCTACGACGACGGCATGGCGACCCGCCGGCGGGTTCTCGGCGATGCGCACGTCGACCGGGCCGAAGCCTGCAAGACCGGCTTCGACGACGACTTCCAACGTTTCATCACCGAAGGGGCTTGGGGCTCGGTTTGGTCGCGGCCCGGGCTGACGCCCCGCGAACGCTCGCTGATCACCTTGGCCTTGCTCGCCGCCGGCGGTCATCAGGAGGAGATTGCGATGCACACCCGCGCGACCGCCAACACGGGAGCCACGCCCGACGATCTCAAGGAAGCGTTGCTGCATGTGGCGGTCTACGCCGGCGTGCCGGCGGCCAACGAGGCGATCCGCATCGTCAAGCAGACCCTGGAGGAAAGCGGCCGGCTGGAACCGGCTGCGGGAGAGCGGCCGGCATGAGCGACCCTTCGGCGACCAATCTGCGACCGCAGCCCGATCCGCTGATCCCACGCGATCACGCCTGGCATCCGCCGGCCCTGGCACCGGCCTACAAGACCTCGGTCCTGCGGTCGCCGCAGCGGCCCTTGGTCGCTCACGAGTCGACCCTGTCGGAGGGCACGGGGCCTGTCTTCGGCACGGAGGCGATCGGGCCCCTGGATAACGACCTGCTGCGGAACTTTGCCCAACAAGGCGCGCCGATCGGCCCTCGCATTCTGGTCCACGGGCGGCTCTGCGATGAGACAGGGCGCGGGGTGCCGGGCGCGATGATCGAGATCTGGCAAGCCAATGCCGGCGGGCGCTACCGTCATCGCAACGACGGCTATCTGGCGGCGCTCGACCCAAACTTCGGCGGTTGCGGCCGCACGCTGACGGACGACCGGGGCGCCTATGTCTTCCGCACGGTCATGCCGGGGCCTTACCCCTGGCCGAACAACGTCAACGACTGGCGGCCTGCGCATATCCATTTCTCGATCTTCGGGTCGGGCTTCGGTCAGAGACTGATCACCCAGATGTACTTCGAGGGCGATCCTCATATTCCGCTTTGCCCGATCCTCAACGCGATCCCGGACGCCCGGGCGGTCGATCAGTTGATCGCGCCTCTGGACATGGCCGCGACCGCACCGATGGATGCGCGCGCCTATCGGTTCGACCTGGTGCTGCGCGGGCGCCGCTCGACCTACTTCGAGACCCGGCCGGAGGGCAACTGACATGCCGCAAGCGCTCGACCGTCTAAGGGAAACACCCTCCCAAACCGCCGGTCCCTACGTCCATATCGGCCTGGTGCCGAGCCTGGCCGGCGTCGCGGGTGTCTATCCCATCGATCCGGGCGGCGTCATCGCAGGACCGGAGACGCCCGGCGAGCGCATTCGGGTGGAGGGCCGCGTCTTCGACGGCGACGGCGGTCTGGTCCGCGACGCGCTGATCGAGACCTGGCAGGCCGATGCCAACGGAGTCTACAACGCGCCACTCGATCCGCGGCACGGCCGTTGCGCCCCGGACTTCATCGGTTGGGGCCGCTGCGCTACCGACTTCGACAGCGGCGTTTTCGCCTTCGAGACCGTTAAGCCGGGGCCGGCGCCGGGACCGCGCGACAGCATGATGGCACCGCATATCTCCTTTTGGATCGTTGCCCGCGGCATCAATCTCGGCCTCTCCACCCGCCTCTACTTTCCCGAAGAGGAGACCGCCAACGCCGCCGATCCGGTTTTGCGGCGGATCGAGAACCCAGCGCGCCGAGCCACCCTGATCGCGCAATCGTCCGAAACCGGAGGCGACAACAAGCTCTACCGCTTCGATATCCGCTTGCAGGGCGAGGGCGAGACCGTCTTCTTCGCGACCTGACGGCGCCGGCTGAACCCATGCACAGCCGCAGAGTCTTTCCGGCCTACCTCGACGGTCTTCTCGGCGATCCGGAGACCGAGACGGCGCTCTCTGCCGAATCCCAGATCCGGGCCATGCTGCGGGTCGAAGCGGAGCTGGCCGCCGTGCAGGCGGAATTGAGACTCATTCCGTTCGAGGCGGCTGAAGTCATTGCCGGTCTCTGCGCGCGCCACCCGATCGCGCCGGAGGCTCTGCAAGAGGCCACCGCGCGCGACGGGGTCGTGGTGCCGGGCCTCGTGGCACAGCTTCGCGAGGCCTTGCCGCCCGAACTAGCCGCCTATCTGCACTGGGGCGCGACCAGCCAGGACATCCTCGATACCGCCGCCTGCCTGACCTTGCGGACGACGCTCGAGATTCAATCGGCGCGTCTGCAGGCCGTCATGGACCGATTGGCGGCTCTGGCGGATGCCCACCGGACCACGGTCATGCCGGCGCGCACGCGCGGACAGCAGGCAACCCCGACGACCTTCGGCTTGAAAGCGGCCGGCTGGTTGATGCCGCTCATCCGCCACGCGGCGCGCCTGACGGCGTTACGCCGGGACGCGCTCGCCGTTTCGCTCGGCGGCGCGAGCGGCACCCAGGCAGCCTTCGGCGTGCAGGCCGAGGAGATCGAGCGGCGTCTCGCCTTGCGGCTCGGCTTAGCCGTTCCGGTCCTGCCCTGGCACACACAGCGCGAGCGCTTCGTCGAGATCGGCAGCTGGATGACGGGTGTGGCCGGCGCGCTCGGAAAACTGGCCGGCGACGTCCTCCTGTTGGCGCAGTCCGAGGTCGGGGAGGTCGCACTGGCCGGCTCTGGCGGGTCCTCCACCATGCCCAACAAGGCCAACCCGACCAAAGCTGAAGCGGTCGTCGCTCTGGCGCGCCATACGGCGACGGAAATCTCGATGCTGCACCAGGCCGTCCTGCATGACCATGAGCGGGGCGGTGCGGCCTGGCAACTCGAATGGCTGACCTTGCCATCTGTGGCCGTCTCCTGCGGTGCCGCGTTGCGGCAGGCGCTCGGGCTGCTCGAGACGCTGGAGGTCAAGGCCGAGCGAATGAAGGCGAATGTCGAAGGTGCCAAGGGGCTGCTGCTCGCCGAGGCGGCCAGCTTCGCCTTGGCGGTCCATCTGCCGCGCCCGGACGCCCAAGCGCTCGTCGAGCAGGCCTGCGCCGAGGTCCGCGACAGCGGCCTGCACCTGATCGACAGCCTGCAACGCCGCTGCGACCTTCCGATCGACTGGGAGGCTCTGCGCGACCCCCTGGCTCAGACCGGGCGCAGCGATGCCCTGATCGATCGCGTGCTGGCCGCGCATCGGGATCTGCGGACGAGCGACCCCACGTAGCGAACACGCGGCAAGCGCGTCTCCGACACGGCTCCGGCGGTTTCTTCCCCGTAGATCCGCGCAGATCTGCCGGTCGGATTTCACCGCCCCGCAGGTCGCACTTCTCCTCTATGGTCCCTGCCTCTCTTGGGGAGTCGTGGGAGTCGCGACGGGTATGCCGGCCCTTGTTGCAGGTGCGCGCAAGCTGAGTGACTGGATGGGCGGCAACGCCTATCTGCTGCTAATCCTGACGGCGGCGGCCTGGGGCGGCAATGCCGTCGCCGGGCGGTTCGCCGTCGGCGAAGTTTCGCCCATGGCGCTGGTGGCCCTGCGCTGGGTTGGCGTGGTTCTGCTGGTGCTGATCTTCGCGCGCCGTCAGATGGTCTCCGAGCTGCCGGTGCTGCGCGTGCACTGGCGCTTCATGGCGCTGCTCGGGACGATCGGCTTCACGATCTTCAACGCGCTTTTCTACACGGCGGCCCAGACCACCACGGCCATCAACATCGGGATTCTCCAGGGCTCGATTCCGGTCTTCGTGCTGATTGGCGCCTTCCTGCTCGACCGTACGCCGGTGACGCCGCTGCAGATGCTCGGCGTGGCCGTCACGACGCTCGGCGTGGTGACCGTGACCGCCGCCGGCGAGCTGCAGCGCCTGCTGCAGATGAGTTTCGCGGAAGGCGATCTGATCATGCTGGTCGCCTGCGGTTTCTATGCCGCCTACACCGTCGCCCTGCGCCGCCGCCCGAAGGTCTCGGGGTTGGCGATGTTCTCGGTCATGGCTTTCGCTGCCTTCCTGGCCGCCTTGCCGCTGGCGGTGGCCGAAGCGGCGGCCGGCGCCTTCGTCTGGCCGAGCTTGACCGGCTGGGCGGTCGTGGCTTTCGTCATGGTCTTCCCCTCTTTCCTGGCTCAGCTTTCTTTCATGCAAGGGGTCAAGTTGATCGGGCCGGGCCGGGCCGGGGTGTTCGTCAACCTGGTGCCGATCTTCGCCGCGCTCTTCTCCGTGCTGCTGCTGGGGGAAACCTTCGCGCTTTTCCATGCGGTTGCTTTGGTGCTGGTGCTCGGCGGCATCTGGATCGCCGAGCGCGCGAAGTCCCGGCAAAGCTAGAGCCGGGACGGTTCCAGCCGGCCCTGGCCTTCGCCCAGTCTCCCTGCAAATCCCATCCGATCTTGCGAGTTTGCTTGACCCGCCGGCTGCTTGCCGAGCAGTGTCTGGCTCCTACGATCGCGTCATGACACTCATTGCTGTGTCGTTCGGGCGTAAACTCAACCGAAGAGATAAAGAGCGCCGGCAGAGGTCAAGCCGGCCCTTGAGGGAGGAAGACTTTTAATGCAGCTGCGCAAACTTTTGGCCGCCGGCGTGGGCGCCTTGGCCGGTCTCTCCTTGCTGGCGGGCGGCGCCAGTGCCGAGTCGCGTATCACCCTGAAGTCGGCGAAATCGACCTCGTCCTACTACGTGATGATGGTCCAGCTCGCCGAGATGCTGAAGGACGCCAGCGGCGGCGATATCCTGCCGACGGTGGAGGAGAGCCAGGGCTCTGTCCAGAACGTCAAGGAGTCGAAGGTCCGTCCCGGCAACTTCTTCTTCACCTCGCCGCCCAGTCTGCTGGCCGCGGCGCGCGAGGGCCGCAAGCCCTTCGAGGGCGAGTCCTTCGATACCGCGCGGACCCTCTTCGTCATGCCCTTCGTGACGATCCATTTCGTCGTGCGCGAGGACGCCGAGGTCGCGACCTTGAGCGATCTTGCCGGCAAGGACTTCATTGCGGGCGGCAAGGGTTCCTTCTGCGAGCGTCGGGCCAAGTCGATCCTCGATGCCCTGGAGCTGACCGATAAGATCGACCTGGTGGACGTCGAGCTGGATGCCGCGGCCCCCGCCGTGCGCAACGCCAAGGTGGACGGTTTCGTCACCTGCAGTTCGCACCCGACTCCGGGTCTGGTCGAGCTGGCCACCACCACGCCGGTCGAAGTGCTCTCGCTGACGGCCGAGGAGCGGCAGACCATCGTCGAACTGGACCCGCTGTCCGGGCCGGTCACCATCGGCGCCGGAACCTACAAGGGCCAGGATCGGGAGGTTTCGACCGTCGGCGTGCCGGTCGGCGGGTACGGTACGGCCGGAATGGACGAGGAGGTCGCCTACTTCCTGACCAAGACCTTCTGGGAATGGAAGGATCGGCTGGCCGGCGAGAACCCCTGGTGGGACGGCGTCACGGTCGATCTCTTGAGTCAGATGGGGGCGCCGCTACATCCGGGCGCGCGGCGCTACTACGAGGAACAGGGCATCGACCTGCCGGACGCCCTGCTTTGATGCGGCCTGCGGGCCTCTAGCCGATGGCGGGTCCGGTTGCCGCCACCGTGGAGACTCACGGCACCGTTCTCGTGGTGTCGGAGGAGCGCGGTATTCCAGACGATTCTCCCCTGGCCGGACCGCTGTCGCGGCTCGGCCTGCGGGACTGGGCGATGCTGGCCTGCGGTCTGATCTCGGTCGGGTTCCACCTTTACCTCGTCTTTTCGGGCTTGATCCCGAACCTCATCACGCGGCCGCTGCATTTCGCGCTGGCGCTGCCCTGGATCTTCTTTCTCGCGCTGACGCCCAACCGATTCGCCCGCTGGTCGGGTTATGCACTGGGCTTTATCGGATTGCTCGCAGCCGGCTTCATCGCGGCGGAGAGCGACCGCTTGGTCGATCAGTACGGCTCTCTGCAGGGGACTTTGCAGCGCGCGGTCGCTCTGGCGGTGATCCTGGTGGCGCTGGAGATGGCGCGGCGCGCCATCAAGTGGGTCTTACCGGCCATCACACTGCTGGTGCTGCTCTACGGCTACTTCGGCGACCTGATTCCCGGCACTTTCGGTCACGGCGGACTACCGTTCGACTACTATTTCGGAACGCTCGTGATCACCGGCGGTGGCATGTGGTCCAGCCTCACCGGCATCTCGGCGGAGATGATCGCGCCCTTCATCATCCTCGGCGCCTTCATCTCGGCCGGAACGGCGGGCACCGGCTTCATGGCCGTGGCGACCCAACTGGCCGGCCGCTTCCGGGCCGGAGCGGCCAAGATCGCGGTGCTTTCCAGCGCCCTCTACGGCACCATCTCCGGGGTCGCCGCCGCCAACACGGCCTCGACCGGAATGGTGACCATCCCGGCCATGAAGCGGCTGGGCTATCCGCCCTCCATGGCGGCGGCGACGGAGGCCGTGGCCTCGACCGGCGGCCAGATCATGCCGCCGCTGATGGGGGCCGGGATCTTCGTGATGGCGGAGCTGCTGCGCAGCGACTACACGACCATCATGGTCGCCGCGACCCCGCCGGCGCTGCTCTTCTTCCTGACGGCCTGGATGGGGGTGCATGCCTACGCGCTGCGCTTCGGCCTGCGCGGTCTGCGGCGCGACGAGTTGCCGGGCTGGTCGCTGGTGCTGCGCAGCGTCCCCTTCTTCCTGCTGCCCTTCGGCATCCTGGTCTACATGCTGGTCTTCACGGCCTACACCGCGCCTTACGCCGCCTTCTTCGCGACGCTGGCGGCGCTCTTGCTGCTGGCCACCGACTCCATCGGCAGCTTCGACCTGCGCCGCTGGCTGCATCGGCTTTGGACCGGCTGCGTCAGTGCCGGGCGGCAGATCGCCTCCATCGCCGCGATCATCGTCTGCGCCAGCCTGATCGTCGGCGTGTTTCACATGACCGGTCTGGGCGTGAAGATCACTTCGCTGATTCTCTCGGCCTCCGGCGGGGAGTTGTGGATCGCCTTGCTGCTGACGGCGCTCGCCAGCCTGGTGCTGGGGATGGAGCTGCCGACGACGGCCGCCTATGTGATCTGCGTGGCGGTGGCCGGTCCGGCTCTGGTCGAGCTGGGCTTGCCCGAACTCTACGCGCACCTCTTCGTCTTCTGGTATGCGCTGCTCTGCACGATCACCCCGCCGGTCTGCGGCAACGTCTTTATCGCCGCCGGCATCGCCGAGACGCCCTGGATCCCCGTGGCCTTGCGCTCCATGGCGCTCGGGCTCGGCCTGTTTCTCGTACCGCTCGGCTTCGTCGCCAACCCGGCCCTGCTGATGCTCGCCGAGGCGCCGCTGCTGACTCTGGCCGCCTTGGTCAAGGTCGCGGCCGCGCTGTTCCTGCTGTCCTACGCCGTGATCGGCCCGACGCCGAAGGCCTGGCTGCGCCTTCCGGCCTTCGCGGGCGGGATCGTCCTGTTGTTCGCCTTCGGAATCTGACGACCGGCAGCCCGTCCTAGCGCTGCTGGCTTTCCCACTGCGGGTGGATCCAGACGGCCGCTTCCGAGGGAGGCAGGGCCTGGCGCCCGCGGAGGTCGTCGGCGATCTTCTCGGCCAGCATCACGGTGGGTGCATTGAGATTGCCGCTGACGATGTCCGGCATGATCGAGGCGTCCACCACGCGCAGCCCCTCGACCCCATAGACCCGACCGGCGCCGTCGACCACCGCCAGGGGATCGCTGTCGGGGCCCATCTTGCAAGTGCAGGAGGGGTGGTAGGCGCTCTCGCCCTCGGCGCGCACGAAGGCGTCCAGGTCCGCGTCACTGGTGACGGTCGGGCCTGGGCTCAGTTCCGCTCCACGCAGAGGGTCGAAGGCCGCTTGCGCGAAGATTTCACGGGTCAGCTTGATGCCTTCGCGCATCTCCCGGCGATCCTGCTCGCTGGCCATATAGTTGAACAGGATCGAGGGCGCCGCCTTCGGGTCGGCGGAACGGAGCTTCAGCTTGCCGCGGCTCGTCGGCCGCACCGGCCCGACATGGGCCTGGAAGCCGTGACCGCCGGCCGGGCTGCTGCCGTCGTAGTTTATGGCGATGGGCAGGAAGTGATACTGCAGATCGGGGTGCTCGACGCCGGCGCGGCTGCGAATGAAGCCACCGGCCTCGAAGTGGCTGGTGGTGCCGAGGCCCTTGCGGAAGAACACCCAGTCCATGCCGATCTTCAGCTTGTTCCAGGGTTTGAGCGACGGGTAGAGGGTCACCGGTTTCGTGCAGGCGTGCTGGACGTAGACCTCCAGATGGTCCTGCAGGTTGTCGCCAACGCCGGGGCGGTCCGCCACGATCTCGATCCCCAGCGCGCGCAGCTCGTCGGCCGGGCCGATGCCGGAGAGCAGCAGCAGTTGCGGCGAGTTGATCGCGCCGCCCGCCAGGATCACCTCGCGCTCGGCCCGGACGGACCGTTCCAGGCCGCGGCGCTTGTAGGTCACGCCGGTCGCGCGGCCGCCCTCGACCCCGATCTTGGTGACCAGGGCGCGGTCGATCACGCTCAGGTTCGGCCGGGTCGTCGCCGGCTGCAGGTAGCCCTTAGCGGCCGACCAGCGCTCGCCGGCCCAGGTGGTGCGGTCCAGGCGCGACAGCCCCTCCTGCTGTGCGCCGTTCATATCTTCGGTAATGGGGTAGCCTGCTTGCCGGCCGGCTTCGATCCAGGCGTTGTAGAGGGGGTGATCGAGTCGGCCCGCCGTCACCCGAAGCGGGCCATCGCCGCCGTGATAGGCGTCCTCGCCCGCTTCGTGCGTCTCCGCCTTGCGGAAGTAAGGCAGCACATGACTGTAGTCCCAGCCCCGCAAGCCTTTCTGTGCCCAGCGGTCGTAGTCGCGCGCGTGTCCGCGCACGTAGGCCATGCCGTTGATCGAACTCGATCCGCCGATCACGCGGCCGCGCGGCTGATAGATCTGCCGGCCGTCCATGTAGGGCTCGGGCTCGGACTGGTAGGCCCAGTTGTAGCGTTTGCCCTTCAGCGGTTCGGCCAGGGCCGCCGGCATATGGATCATCCAAGACATCAGGCCGCGGTCCGGGCCGCCGGCCTCCAGCAGCAGCACGGAGACGGCGGGATCTTCGCTCAGCCGGGCGGCCAGCACGCAGCCGGCCGAACCGGCCCCGACGATGACGTAGTCGTAGGCTTGCTCGCGCATTTTTTTGTCTTCTATCTCGAGAGTCTCAATAAGGAGAGTCGACGTCGCCCATCTCGACGTAGACGGATTTCAGTTGGCTGTAGTGTTCGATCGCGGCCCGGCCGTTCTCGCGGCCGAGACCGGATTGCCGGTAGCCGCCGAAGGGCATTTCGATGGGCGTGAGGTTGTAGGTGTTGATCCAGCACGTGCCCGCCTGCAGCCGGGCGATCACCCGGTGCGCGCGTCTCAGGTCGCGGGTGAAGATGCCGGCTGCCAGACCGAAGGGCGTCGCGTTCGCGCGGGCGACGACCTCCTCTTCCTCGGTAAAGGTGAGGAGGGAGAGCAGGGGGCCGAAGACTTCCTCGCGCACGATGCTCATCTCGTCGTTGCAGCCGTCGAAGATGGCCGGCGCCATGTAGTTGCCGTTGGCCAGGGCCGGCTCCTCCGGCGCGCCGCCGCCCGCGACCAGCCTGGCGCCGGCTGCGACGCCGGCCTGGACGTAGGCAAGCACCTTGTCGCGGTGTTCCGCCGAGATCAGCGCCCCCACCTGGGTCGCGGGGTCCATCGGATCGCCGATCCGCATGGCCTTCGTGCGGGCGACCAGCTTCTCCAGAAAGGCATCCTTGACGGGGGCTTCGACGAAGACGCGGGTGCCGTTCGAGCAGATCTCGCCCTGGGTAAAGAAGTTCGCCAGCAGCGCGGCCGAGACGGCGTTGTCGAGATCGGCGTCGGCGAAGACGATCAGCGGCGACTTGCCGCCCAATTCCAAGGTGACTTCCTTGAGGGTCTTGGCGGCGTCGGCCATCACCTTCTTTCCGGTCCCGACTTCACCGGTCAGAGAAACCTTGGCGATCCGCTCGTGCCGCGTCAGCAACTGCCCGGTCTCCGCGAAGCCCTGGACCACGTTGAACACGCCGTCCGGCAGTCCGGCCTCCTTGAAGACCTCGGCTAGCTTCAACGCGGTCAAGGGTGTCAGTTCCGCCGGCTTGAAGATCATGGCGTTGCCGCAGGCCAGGGCCGGCGCGGCTTTCCAGCAGGCGATCTGGAGCGGGTAGTTCCAGGCGCCGATCCCGGCGCAGATCCCGAGCGGCTCCCGCCGCGTGTAGAAGAAACTGTGGTTCCATTCGGCGCCCAGATCGACGTGCTCTCCGCCCAGCGTCGCCGCCAGCCCGCCGTAGTACTCCAGGCAGTCGGCGCCGGAGTGAACGTCGACCGTCTCCGACTCCGAAATCGGCTTCCCACTGTCCAGCGTCTCCAGGACCGCCAGCTCGCGATTGCGTGCGCGCAGAAGATCGGCCGCGCGTTTCAGCACGCGGCCTCGGGCCGTGCCGCCCATGTCGGACCAGGCGGCGAAGCCGGCTTCCGCCGCCGCGACCGCCGCTTCGATCTCGGCGGCGCCGGAGATCTGTACGTCGCAGAGCGCTTGGTTGGTCGCCGGGTTGAGGGTCTCGAAGGTTCGGCCGTCGCCGTTGTCGAGCGGGTGGCCGCCGATCCAGGCCTTCTGGGTCGTGAGGGTCGGCAGAAGGGTCGCGTCAGGCATCGACGGGCTCCCGTGCGAGTTGGGTGTGCAGATAGTCGCGGACGATCCGCCGCGCGGAGCTGCTGCCCGGCCGGCCGCCGGCCAGGGTGGCGCGCAGCCAGAGGCCGTCGATCAGTCCGGCCAGGCCCTCGGCGAGATCGCGTGCCGGGCGCTCTCGCATGAGCTGCTTCGCGGCGTGGAAGAGATTGGCGAACATACGCCGTTGATAGACGCGCTGAATGCGCTCCAGGGCTGGGACATGCAGGGACTGCGCCCAGAAGGCGAGCCAGACCTTGGCGAGGCGCGGGTCGAACTGATTGGTCGCCAGGTTCGCGTCGATCACCGCCTCCATGCGCGCACGAGGAGTCCTTGCCGCCGTCAGGCGCGCGACCAGGTCTCGGTTCAGGTCTTCGAAGAGGGCGCGCAAGGTCGCTTCCAGCAGGCCGTTCTTGTCGGTGAAGTAGTGGGCCACCAAGCCGGGCGAGACGCCGGCGCGCTTGGCGATGGCTTGCAGGCTGGCGGCGGCGAAGCCGACTTCGTGGATCGTGTCGATCGTCGCCTCGATCAGTTGGCGCCGACGTAGCCGTTCCATGCCGAGCTTTGGCATCTCTGCCGTCCCGAATCTGCCGTCCCGAACCGGCGTTTTCCTATCGGCCAGGCCCCGAGTCCCGCGAGGCAGAATCCGACTTCGCTGCGAAATTAACATTTTTGATTGAACGTTCAATCAAAAACAGCTTGAATTATGGTCAGTTACACGCGGGACGACAGGCGTTGGGCCAGCGCGACTGAGGTTGTTCGCGGTCCGGACCAGTCACAGCTCAAACCGTGACGATCGCCGCATCCGGATGAAAATCGGAACAAGCGCCGGGCCGCTACGGCTCAAGGCACGGATTGGGGAAGGCAGGGAGATATTCCATGAAGACGAAAAGGCTCATCGCAGGCGTTGCCGTGGCGGCCACAGCCACAGCGATTCTGACGGCGACGGCGCAGGCAGAGGCCCCCGAGGCTTGCCGAACGGTCGTCTTCTCCGATGTCGGCTGGACTGACATCACCGCGACCACCGCGCTGGCGACCACCGTGCTCGAAGGCTTGGGCTACGAAACCGATACGGAAGTACTGTCGGTCCCTGTCACCTACGCCTCGATGAAGAACGGCGACGTGGACGTCTTCCTCGGCAACTGGATGCCGACCATGGAAGCGGACCTCGCGCCTTACCGCGAGGACGGATCGGTCGAGGTGGTCGGCGCCAACCTGGAAGGCGCGAAGTACACTCTGGCCACCCTTCGCTACACGGCCGATGACGGCCTCGAGGATTTCGCGGACATTGCCGGCTTCGCGGAGGAGCTGGACGGCCGGATCTACGGCATCGAGCCGGGCAACGACGGCAACCGTCTGATCCAGGACATGATCGACGGCGGTCTCTTCGGCCTCGCCGACTTCGAGGTGGTGGAGTCGAGCGAGCAGGGCATGCTGTCTCAGGTTCGCCGGGCCGAGCGCGAGGAGGAGCCGGTGGTCTTCCTCGCCTGGGAGCCGCACCCCATGAATGCCAACCATGAGATTGTCTATCTGACCGGCGGCGACGAGGTCTTCGGACCGGACTTCGGCGGCGCAACGGTCTATACCAACGTTCGCACCGGCTATTTGGAGGCTTGCCCGAACGTCGGCCGCTTTCTCACCAACCTGACCTTCACCCTGACCATGGAAAACGAGGTCATGGGCGCCATCCTGGACGAGGGAGAGGACCCCGCCGAAGCGGCCGAGGCTTGGCTTCAGGCCAATCCCGGGACGCTCGACGGCTGGCTTGCCGAGGTGACGACGGTCGATGGCGAAGCCGGCCTGCCGGCCGTCAAGGCGGCGCTGGGACTTTAGAGGTTACGGGCGTGAGGTCGGGGCTCCGGCGGCTCTAGCGGCTGGCTGACCCCGAGCTGTTCCGTAACGCTCCACCGGCGCTCCTGCGAACGGAAGGGAAGACGGGCATGGAAGACTGGATCACCTCCTGGAAGATCCCGATCGGGGAGGTCGGCGAGACACTTTTCGATCTCCTGCAGACCCACTTTTATTGGTTCTTCCGGGCGCTGTCAGACGGGCTGGGCTTCGTGGTCGAGGGCGTCAACGACGGACTGCAGACGATCCCGCCGCTGCTGCTGATCGCGCTTCTGGCGGGGCTGGCCTGGTGGCTGCACCGAAGCTGGAAACTGCCCGCTGCCGTGGTGGCCTCGCTGCTGCTGGTGGTGAACCTCGGCTATTGGGAGGCCACGGTCGAAACGCTGACCCTGGTGCTCTTCGCCACCACGGCCTGCATGGTGGTCGGCGTGCCGCTCGGGATCGCCGCCGCTCACAGGCCCTGGCTCTACACGGTTCTGCGCCCGGTGCTCGATCTGATGCAGACCATCCCGACCTTCGTCTATCTGATCCCGACCCTGATCCTCTTCGGCCTCGGCATGGTGCCGGGCCTGATCTCGACGGTGATCTTCGCGATTCCGGCACCGATTCGCTTGACCTATCTCGGTGTCTCCTCGGTGCCGAAGCAGTTGATCGAGGCCGGAGAGGCCTTCGGGGCGACGCGCCGCCAGCTTTTGTGGAAGATCGAGCTGCCGCATGCCCTGCCGACGATCATGGCGGGTCTGACCCAGTGCATCATGCTGTCGCTCTCCATGGTCGTGATCGCCGCCCTGGTCGGCGCCGATGGCCTCGGCAAACCGGTGGTACGCGCGCTCAATACGGTCAACGTCGAGATGGGGATCGAGGCCGGTCTGGCCATCGTGATCCTGGCAATTCTGCTCGACCGTTTTTGTAAGCCGCCGAAGCTCGGGGGGGAGCGCTAGGCCATGTCCGCACTCGCCTTTCAAGCCGTCGACATCGTCTTCGGCGAGGAGTCCGGGCGCGCGCTGCCGCTGATCGACCAGGGCCGCACCCGCGACGAGATCCTGGAGGAGACCGGCTGCGTGCTCGGTGTCGCTCAGGCGGATCTGGAGGTTCAATCCGGCGAAATCTGTGTGCTGATGGGCTTGTCCGGTTCCGGCAAGTCGACCTTGCTGCGCGCCGTCAACGGCCTCAACCGGGTCACGCGCGGCCGCGTGCTCGTGCGCGACGAAGACGCCGAAATCGATGTTGCGGCCTGCGACGAGGCCACGCTGCGCCGCCTGCGAACCGAGCGTATCGCCATGGTGTTTCAGCAGTTCGCGCTGCTGCCCTGGCGTACGGTGCGCGAGAACGTCGGTTTGGGGCTGGAACTGCGCGGTTTGCCCAAGGCGGAACGCAGTCGCATCGTCGCGGAGAAGCTGGAGCTGGTCGGTCTCGACCAGTGGGGCGACAAGTACGCGCACGAGCTGTCGGGCGGGATGCAGCAACGGGTGGGCTTGGCACGCGCCTTCGCCACCGATGGCGATCTGCTGCTGATGGACGAGCCCTTCAGTGCGCTCGACCCCCTGATCCGCACGCACCTGCAGGACGAGTTGCTCGCGCTCCAGGCGGATCTGCGCAAGACCATTCTCTTCGTCAGCCACGATCTCGACGAGGCTCTCAAGCTCGGCAATCGCATCGCCATCATGGAGGGCGGCCGCGTGGTCCAGGTCGGCCGTCCGGAGGAGATCGTGCTGCAGCCGGCCAACGACTACGTGCGCGAGTTCGTGGCCCACATGAATCCGATCAACGTTCTGCGCGGGGCTTCGATGATGACGCCTTTCGCGGAGTTGCCGCGTCAGGGCGATGCCCTGGCGTTGGATTCTGGCGGGCGCTGCCTGCTTCGAATGAATGGCGCGGGCATCGCCGACGTTCAAGAGGACGGCCGGCCTCTGGCCTTGCATAGCTGGGACCCCGACCAGCCGACCTCCGATCTGCCCGAGGCGGCTTTGGTGCTGGCGCCGGCGGAGACGACGCTGCGGCAGGTGATGGAACTCCGCCAAGTGAGCGGGCGGCCCGTCATTCTCTGCGAGGGACGGCAGCCGGTCGGGCTCTGCGGCGATACCGAGATCTACCGTGCGATCCTGCGCCAGGAGGCCGACGGCGGCTTCTGATCGGCAAGAATTCCGGAACGCCGGGGTGCGCAAGCCGAGGCGTCTGCGTAGAATGCAAGGCTATGTCTCCGATCTTTCTCGCTTCGAAACCGGCGGTTCGCGCCGCCGCGCTCCGCTCTCTCGCGCTGTTGCTGGCCGCTAGCCTGCTGTTCCCGAGCGCTCCGCATGCGCTGGAGGTAGCGCAGGCGGAAACCGCGCCGGAGGACGGGATTCCTGTGGCACCTCCTCCGCCGCCGCTCGGCGGCACGCCGCAACGGAGCGATCCTTCGCCGCCGCGCGAACCGGAGCAGGCCGCGCCCCGCCCCTTGTTGCCCGCCGATCCGCCTCTCGCCGATCCATCCCAGGTCGAGCCACCTCCAGCCGACCCGCTTCCGCCCGCCGAGCTCCCCGATGCATCTGAGCCGGTCTCCGGTCCCGCGGCGGCTCCTGTCGGCGACAGGGTTCCGCTGCCGCCCCGCCGGCCGACCCCGCCGCCGGATTTCGCGGCGTCGCCGCCGTCGCCCGCTCCAGCCGGGGAGGCCGAAACCTTTACCGACGACGGTTCCCAACGTTTCGCCCGGGATCTCGAGCTTCCGCGCGCCGGCTTTAGCCGTGTCGAGGGCGATATGCATTGGGAACGCGCCGCGGTTCCGCCGGCGATCAAGACCGCTTGCACGACGAAGGTGGCGCGTCTCGGCTCCAGTCTGGCCGCCAGCTTCAAGGACCAGGAGCTTTGGCCGCCGGCCGAGACACTCAGTCTGACGGTCGACTGCGACGACGGCGAGGGCCGGCCGATCGGCACCTTCGTATGTCAGGCTCAGGACTTCGCGCCGGTGCTCGATCTGAGCTGCCGTCTGGAACGGCCGGGTCAGTAAACCCTTCGCTTTCGGTCATGAATCGCCGCTTTGTCATGAAACTGTCGTGGCTCCTGGGCTAGGAAACGCTGGCCCCATCCGGCTTTCGGAGGCTGCCGAATGGCGGCCCTTTTCACTTCATCCTCCATGACGGGAGCGACTGAAAGATGCGTAAAACGCTTCTCGCCGCAGCTCTCTGCGCCACCCTTGGGTCGGCGCCGGCGGCGGCTCAGAACGGTGAGTTGATGCTCTACACCTCGCAGCCTCAGGACCTCCTGGTCCAGATGATCGAAGTTTTCAACGAGACTCACCCGGAGATCGAAGTCTCGT
Organism: Algihabitans albus; assembly: GCF_003572205.1. Taxonomy (NCBI): domain Bacteria; kingdom Pseudomonadati; phylum Pseudomonadota; class Alphaproteobacteria; order Rhodospirillales; family Rhodovibrionaceae; genus Algihabitans; species Algihabitans albus. The sequence continues at coordinate 852,436 of NZ_QXNY01000002.1, read as the reverse complement.
TCTTCCGGTCCGGCACGACCGAGGTGATGAACAAGCTGGAGGCCGAGTTCGCGGCCGGCGATCCGCAGCCCGACGTCTTGTTGGTGGCCAATTCCCTGGTCATGACCGGCCTCAAGAACGACGGCCGGCTGCTGCCCTATCCGGAGGCGCCGACCGAGGCCTACGATTCCGCGATCATGGACCCCGACGGGGCCTTCGTCGGAACCAAGCTGATCACCACCGGTATCGTCTACAACACCGAGCTGGTCAGCGAGCCGCCCACGAGCTGGGCGGACCTGACCGACGCGCGCTTCGAAAACCAGGTGATCATGCCGAGCCCGCTCTATTCCGGCGCGGCTGCCTTGCATGTCGGAACCATGACGGCGCACGAGTCATTCGGCTGGGACTACTACGAGGCGCTGGCCGACAACGGGGCGATTGCGGGCCGTGGCAACGGTTCCGTGCTCGAGGCCGTGGCGACCGGTCAGAACGCGGTTGGAATCATCGTTGAGTTCATGGCCTTCAACGCCAAGGCCGAGGGGTCGCCGGTGGATTTCGCCTTTCCCTCCGAGGGCGTGACCGCGATCACCGAACCGGCGGCCATCCTCTCGACCGCCGAAAACCCGGTTGCCGCCGAAATCTTCATCGACTGGCTGTTGAGCGAGGCGGGGCAGCGGTTTTCCGCCGAGCAGGGGTATCTGCCGGCTCTGCCGGGCGCGCCCACACCTTCGACCTTTCCCGACGAGGTCGAGCTTGAAATCATCGCGGTCGAGCCGGGGACGCTGATCGCCAACGACGAAGAGATGAAGAAGAGTTTCGCCAACCTCTTCGGCGGCTGATGTCGCTCAAGGGAGTAGTGCCGTCCAGGGACGAAGAAGAGGGCGCCCGCAGCCACGTGACGCGGCCGGGCGCCCTTCGCCGTTTGACCCGGCCGGGGGCCGGCGATCGCCAGGAAGGGCTGCTGCTCGGCCTGGTCGCGGCCTTCGTTCTACTCTTTTGCCTGCTGCCCTTGCTGCGTCTCTTCGCGGAGGTTTTCGCCGCCGGCCCGGCCGAAGGCCTCGAGATCGCTCGGGATCTCCTGGACAACCGTTTCGCCCGCCAGGCCGTGATCAATACTTTGGAGGCGGGCCTGCTCTCGACGTTGGTCTCGGTCCTGCTCGGCGCCGGTCTGGCCCTGGCGATCGGACTGACCGATCTCCGCGCCAAGGCGCTGCTGACCTTTTTGGCCTTGATGCCACTGCTGATCCCGGCTCAGATCGCGGCGCTGGCCTGGCTGGAACTGATCGGCCCCTCCAGCTTTCTCTGGCAACTGCCCGGACTCGACTACCCGGCGGGCAGCCGCAACCCGCTCTACGGGCGCGAGGGGGTCGTGATCCTGATGGGGGTGGAGCATGCGCCCATGGTCTTCCTGACCGTCCGGGCCGGTTTGCGTGCTCTGCCCGACGAGTTGATCGAGGCGGCGCGTGCGGCCGGTGCCCGACCGCTGCGGCTGACCTTCGGAATCCTGCTGCCTCTGTTGCGTCCGGCCTTGCTCGCCGGCGCCGCTCTGGCCTTCGTCTCGGCTATCGGCAATTTCGGCGTGCCGGCCTTGCTCGGGATTCCGGGGCGCTACACGATGCTCACGACCTTCATCTATCAGCGTCTCAACGGCTTCGGTCCCAGTGTCCTGGGCGAGGTCGCCTTGCTGGCGGCGCTCCTGGCGCTGTTCGCGGCGGTCGGGCTCGCGGTTCAGGCGGCGGCGGGCCGGCGTGGCAAGTTGAGCTTGGAGCGCGGCGGCCGGGTCCTGCAGCCGTTTCCGCTCGGCGCTGGACGTTGGCGGCTCGAGGCGGCGGTCTGGAGTCTGCTGATCCTGACCGGCGTCCTGCCGCTTCTGGCGCTGCTCAACAGCTCGATTGCCCAGGCGCTGGGCGTGGCGGTGACCCTCGAGACCGCGACCCTGCGGCACTATGCCGACGTGATCGCCAATCAGGTTACGGCCCGGGCCTTCGTCAACTCGACCCTTCTGGCCGCCCTGGCCGCCCTGTCCTGCGTTCTGGTCTCCATCCCGCTCGCTTATCTGGCGGTCGTGCGCCGCCGCGCGCTGGCGCGCCTGCTGACACTGGTCTCCGACGCACCCTACGCGCTGCCGGGGATCGTCCTCTCGATTGCCTGCATCCTGCTCTATCTGCGTCCGCTTCCCTTGCTCGAGATCAGTCTCTACGGCAGCTTCTGGATCCTCGCCGTGGCCTATCTCGGACGCTTTCTGGCGCTGGCGCTGCGGCCGGCCATCTCCGGTGTCGAGCAGCTGGATCCCCGGCTGGAGGAAGCCGCGCAGATCGCCGGCGCCAGGGGCTGGCGGCGTCTGCGCGACATCGTGCTGCCGTTGGCCGCGCCTCCGGCGGCGGCCGGCGGTATGCTGGTCTTCATGGCGGCCTTCAACGAACTGACGGTCTCCGCGCTGCTTTGGTCGGCCGGGAGCGAGACGCTCGGCGTCGTGATCTTCGCGCTCTACGACGAGGGAAATTCCAATGCTGCGGCGGCTGTCTCGGTCCTGACGGTGATCGTCACCTTGGCCATTGCCGCCGCCGCAACGGCTTTCGTCCGCTGGACAAAGATGCCGCGTGGAGTGTTGCCATGGCAGACCTGAGTCTCGATGCCGTCAGCAAGCGCTTCGGCACTCATGCCGCCGTGGACTCCGCGAGCCTGGCGCTGCGCTCGGGCGAGTTCGTCGCCCTGCTGGGACCCTCCGGTTGCGGCAAGACGACCTTATTGCGGCTGATCGCCGGTTTCGAGGCGCCGGACACCGGAACCATCCGCCTGCGCGGCGAGACGATCGCCACGCCGGAAAGGGGGCTGCCGCCCGAGGCGCGACAGGTCGCGATGGTGTTCCAGGCCTATGCGCTTTGGCCGCACATGAGCGTGGCCGAGAATGTCGGCTATGCGCTGAAGCTGCGTGGCCTGCCGGCGGCGGCGCGGCGGGAGCGCGTGATGGGCTGCCTGGAGACGGTCGGGCTCGGGCATCTGGCCGACCGGCGGCCCGAGCTCCTGTCCGGCGGTCAGCGCCAACGGGTGGCTCTGGCCCGCTGCCTGGCGACCGATCCCTCGCTGGTTCTGCTGGACGAGCCGCTTGCCAATCTCGACGCCCATCTGCGCGAGGAGATGCAGGCGGAGTTTCGCCGGCTGCACCGCGAAACCGGTGCTACGATGGTCTACGTGACCCACGATCAGGCGGAGGCGATGGCCCTGGCCGACCGGGTCGCGGTGATGGACCGCGGCGTGATTCAGCAGGTCGCGCCACCGCGCGAGCTCTATGCGCGACCGGCGACGGAGATGGTGGCCCGCTTCATTGGTCAGGGCGTTCCCGTGCCGGGCCGGATTCTCGGATCTCTATCGGACGGACGTGTGGCGGCCGAGATCTTCGGTCTGCGGGTGACCTGCCGCAGCGCTGGCGACCGGACGGAAGGACCCGCGACCATCGTGCTGCGGCCCGAGACCCTCGAACTGACCGGGCCGGAGGCATCGGACAGCCTGGCTGCGACGGTTTCGGCGACCACCTTTCGTGGCGACCATACCAGTGTAGAAGCCGTCCCCACCGCCGACCCATCGCTTCGTCTGCTCCTGCGAACCGAAGCCGAGCCTGAAGTCGGCGTGTCGGTCGGCCTGCGCATTCGCGACGGCTGGGTGCTACCCCAGTCGGCCGTCTCCGCCGAAGGCTAAGCGGCCTTCAACTGCGGCGCGGCCTCCGCGCCGCTTTGCGGTTCAGGCGCGCGCGGCCGGCCCGTCACCAGGCTGAACATTGGCGGCGTGAAGTAGAAGGAGACGATGCTGGATAGCAGCACGCCGCCGGCGATCGCCATCGCGAAGGGCGGCCAGAAACCACCGCCGGCCAGGATCAGCGGAAGAAAGCCGCCGAAGGTGGTGACGGTGGTGGAGAGGATGTGGCGGCTGGAGCCGGCAACCACCTCGCGCATGCGAACCGGGTCCCCGCGCGCCGCCTCGGGGTCCGCCTGCAACCCGGTCATGATGATGATCGCGGCATTGATCGATACGCCGATGGAGCCGATCACTCCGATCAGCGCCTGAATGCCGAAAGGGTAGTCGAAGATGGCAAGGCACAGCAAGCTGAGGCCGACCGCGAGCAGGCTGACCGCCCCGGCAATCAACGACAGCCGGAAGGAGCGGAAGGTCAGCACGATCGTCGCCACTGTCAGGGTCACTACCAGCCCTAGCGTCGAGACGAGGTTGTTCACCGTCTCCTGCCGCGCGTCGGCATCGCCGCCGACTTCCAGGCGGTAGCCGACGGGCAGGGCGACGGGGCTGCGCTCGAGCGCGTCCAGCACCTGCTGCAGAGCTTCCTCCGGCAGCACGCCCATGCGAATGTAGCCTTGTACGGTATTGACCCGCTCGCCGTCTCGCCGCGTGATCGGCGTCTCCGCCGGCTCCAGGACCGTGCGACCGAGGGCGGAGAGCGGCACGGCGGGATAGGCGCCTTGAGAGACCCGTGCGGCGGCCTGCGGGCCAAGCACGTCCATGTTGGCGATTTCTGCCAGGGAGCTGCGCGTTTCCGACCCGACGCGGACGCGGACCGGGAGTTCTTCGCTGCCCTCGACCAAAGAACCGCCGAGCATGCCCTCCAGTCTGGCGTCCAACTGGCGGGCGACGCTGCTCATCTCCAGGCCGGCAAGGCGCACCCGCTCCTCGCTCAGATCGAAGGTGAGTTGCGGTGCGCCGCTGGACAGACTGGTGCGGGTATGGGTGATGTCGGAGACTTCGACCATGCGTCGGCGGATCTCCTCGCCCAGGGTGCGTAGCGCGCTCAGTTCGGGGCCGTACAGCCGCAGTTCGACTGGGGCGTTGACGGGCGGGCCTTGCACCAGATCCCGGACCAGCACCTGGGACTGCGGGAGTTCCGCATCGAAGCGCGCTTGCAGATCGGGGATCAGGGCGGCTGCGGCCTCGGGCGATACCGTCGTGACCAGCGCTTCTGCGAAGGTCGGCTGACCGTCCTGATTCATCATCATGTTGTAGTAGAAGGCCGGGGCGCTTTCGCCGACCACCCAGTCCACCTTGGCGACGCGCTCGTCCCCGCGCAGCAGTGCGTCGGCTGCCAAAACCTGACGTTCGGTTTCCCGGATCGACGCCAGGCGCGGCGCGTTGAGCTGGACGTAGAATTGGTCGCGTTCGACGCCGGGAAAGAACTGTGCCGTCAGGGTCGGGAAAGCGCCGAAGCCGATCAGCGGTAAGGCGACGGCGGCCAGGATCGCCAGCCAGCGATGTCTCAGGGAGAGGTCGAGCGAGCGCTCGAAGAGACGCCGGGCCGCCGGCAGGTCGACCCCATGCTGCAACCAGGCGAATCGATCCGACCGCTCCTGACTCGGCAGCATCCAGCCGGCCAGCGCCGGTGTGATCGTGAGCGCCAGTCCGAAGGAGACGATCAGCATGACGATCACCGACAGTGCGATCGACCCGACGAAGTCGCCGGCCGGTCCGGGGAGCAGGGCCATCGGCAGGAAGGCGAGTACCGTCGTGAGCGTGGAAGCGAACAGCGGGACGGCCAGGCGGCGCACGGCGCCGCTCACGGCGGCTTCGCGATCCTTCCCCTCGTTCAAGCGGTGACGAACCTGATCGACCATGACGATGGCGGCGTCGACCAGCAGGCCGAGGGCGACGATCAGGCCGGTCACCGACATCTGATGGATCGCCACTCCGGCAGCCTGTAGGATCGCGATCGTCCCGAGACTGGTCAACGGCAGGACGGCCCCGACGATGATCGCTCCGCGCCAGCCTAGCGTGAGCAGAACCACGGACACCACGATCCCGACACCGATGGCCATGTTGCCGATCAGATCGTTCAGGCGGTTCGCCGTGTAGCCGGACTGGTCGAACACCAGCGCGTGCGTCAGGCCCGCCGGCAGGGTCTCTTCGAAAGCCGTCAGTTCCCTCTGCAGGCGCCCGGCCCAGGTATCGACCTGCAGGCCTTCCTCCATCTTCGCTGCGACCAGGATGGCGCGCTGGCCGTCCGCATAGGCGATACTGGAGGGGGGGTCCGCCGTGCTGCGGCTTACCTCGGCGATGTCGCCGACCCGCAGGATGCGGCCGTCTCGCCCCTCGACCAAGGCGATGTTGCGAACCCGCGCCAGACTGTCGATTTCGCCTTCGACTTCGACCAGCAGGTCGATGGCAGCGCCGCGCAGCTGCCCGGCCGGAACCTTGCTGTCGCCGCCGGCGATGGCTTGAGAGACCGCTTCCGCGGTGAGGCCGACGGAGGCCAGACGCCGCGGGTCGATCTGCACGAGCACCTCCTCGCTCGGCGCGCCGTAGACGCGGACCAGTTCCGTGCCAGGCATGCGGCGCAGACGGTCCTGCAGGCGCTCGGCGCTGCGCCGCAGGATCGACAGCGGTACGTCGCGTCCCTCGCTGGCGGTCACGGCCGAGATCGCGGTGAAGGCGCCGGTGCGGTCGTTGTCGAAATCGGGTTCGGGCACGCCGCTCGGAAGCTGGCGGGCGGCGTCGGCGAGCGCATCGCGAATTTCCGACCAGGCCTGTTCGATCTCCGTGTCGGATATGAACTCGCTGAGTTCGACCTGCACCACCGAGATGCCGCTGCTGGAGGTCGAGGTGATTTCCTCGATCTCCGCAATCTCGCGCAGCTCCTCCTCGATCTTCTCCGTCACCAGGGATTCCACCCGCGCCGGGTCGGCGCCCGGATAGGGCGTTACGATGGTGGCGAAGAGATTGGTGATGGTCGGATCTTCCTGGCGGCCGATGGTCGTGAGCGCCGCCACGCCCAAAACCACCAACATACCGACGGCCAAGACGAAGAGGCGCCAGTCTCGGAAAAACAGCGTGGTCACGAAGCCGGTACTCCCGCGACTTCGGTCGGTGGCACCGGCCTGACGCGCTGGCCCGGCACCACCCGTTCGGCATTCCCGACCACCACGTCGGCTTGGGCCGCCAGGGTACCGCGCACGAAGGCCTGGCCGTCTTCCGCATGCAGAACCTCGACGGTTTCGCGCGCCACGAGGCTGTCGCCGTCTCGCTCTATCAGCGTGAAGACGGACCAGAGGCCTTTTTCGTCTTCATAGAGAGCGGTCAGGGGCAGCCAGAACCCGGAGCCGTCGATCTCGCGCGCCAGACGCAGGGTTACGACTTCGCCGAAGGGCACGTCCTGCCTGTCTGCGAGATCGAACAGCAGCTCGATGCTGCGTGTCTCGGGCGCAATGTCGGGCCGCGTCGCCGCCAGACGCCCTTCCAGGTCTTTGCCGCTCGCTTGCAGCGCGAAGGTGGCTCCGGCGAAGATCCGACGGGCGGCTTCGGGTGTCACGCCGATCCGCGCTTGCGGGCGGCTGCTCTCCAGCAGATCCAGAACCGCACCGCCGGGCGAGACCACCGCGCCCTCGTCGAGGTGGCGCGCCGCGAGCTGGCCGCTGAAGGGCGCGCGCAGGGTGGACTTGTCGATGTCGATGTCGAGCGCGCGCAAATCGGCGGCCAGGGCGCGGGCGCGGGCGGCCAGAGCATCGGCCGAAAGCCGAGCCTCGTCGAGCCGTTGGCTACTGACATGGCCTTGATCGAAGAGGTCGCGCTGGCGACGGAGGGTTCGCCGGGCGAGGTCGAGATCCGCTGCGACTTGGGCCTGCTGTGCCGTCACGGCATCGCGCTGGGCCAGCAGGGGGTCGATGTCGAGCTGGGCCAGCAGTTGACCGGTCTCGACCCTGTCGCCTTCCTCGACCATCACCTCGATCAGCAGGCCGGCACGCTCGAAGGCGAGGCTCGACCGGCGAGCGGGCTCCAGGCGTCCCGCAAAGCGCTCGTTGATCCGGTAGCTGTCCTGCCGGAGGACGGTCTGGACCTGCACCGGCAGCGGTACCAACGCCTCAGGTTCGTCTTCCGCCGCGGCACGTAGATGGAAGGTCGCGACGCCACCGGCGATGACCGCAAAAATCGCGGCCGCGACCGTCAGCCGCCCGACCAAGCCGACCAAGCCGCTCCGGCGTTGCACTTCGTTCGTTTGCGTCATTCCGATCGGTCCTCGCGGGCAACTGAATTCTCTACGCAGCGCGACTGGGGCGGATCACGTCTGCGTCTCGGAAAGTTTCGAAAGACGGTCTGCAAGCTCTGGCCAGGCCTGCGGCCCGAACTGTCGGGCGGCCTTCGCCTGTGCCCGCTGCCACAGAGGAAAGGCGCCGGCATAGGTTTTACGGCCCGCTTCCGTGATCTTGGCGCTGCGCCGGCGGCGCGGGCCCTCGGGCGAGAGCGTGATGTGCCCATCGCGCGCGAGCGGCCGCAGGGCGCGGGACAGGGATGTCCGCTCCATGCCCAGTCGCTCCGCCAGGTCGCTGAAGGCTATCTCCTCGTGCAACACGAGGGCGCTCAGGATCGAGAACTGTCCCGGACTGAGGCCGGCTTGCGAAAGCTCCGTCTCGAACAGTCTCGTGGTCTGCCGCGCCGCATGGCGCAGGGCGAAGCAGGCGCAGGTCTCTCGCGCCAGGTCGGCGGCCGCCTGCAGGTCGCGTTCGTCGATGTCAGGGCTCATGACGTGCATATGCACTTCATTGGATAATCGTCAAGCCTGGAGCGGCGGAATCTTCGCTCCGGCGACTTACAGCTAGCTTTCGAAGCGCGTCTGACCTCGGCGGCGTTCGTCGATGGGCAGGTCGAGATGCAGCGGCTGGTGCGCGCGCTGGGCGCAGTTTTGCCGGGGGCAGAGCCGGCAGTTGATGCCGATGGGCGTGAAGAGATCGGGGTCGTCGAGGTCGAAGCTGCTCGAGTAGATCAGCTGTCCCGCGTGCTCGATGGCGCAGCCCAGAGTTACGGCCAACCGCTGGTCCTGCGTGGTGTAGCCGAGGCTGGGACGGTCGACCGTGCGGTTGATGGTAAAGTAGCGGCTGCCGTCCGGCATCTCGACGAATTGCGGCAGGATGCGCCCGGGGGTCCGAAAGCTGAAGTGGATGTCCCAACGCGGGCAGGCGCCGCCGTACTCGGCCAAGTGAAAAGTGGTGGCGTTGAAGCGTTTGGTGACGTTGCCGGCTTTGTCGATGCGCAGGAAGAAGAAGGGTACGCCGAGCGCGCCTTCGCGCTGGAGCGTCGTCACCCGGTGGCAAGCCTGCTCGAAGGAGACGCCGAAGCGCAGGGCGACGCGATCCAGGTCGTAGCGGCAGTCCTGCGCCTCGCTCAGCACCTGCGCGTAGGGCATCAGAACGGCGGCGGCGAAGTAATTGGCCAATTCGACACGGCAGCGCGCTTGAGCCCGCGCGCCGACGATCGCGGCCGCTTCGATGATGGCATCGATTGTCGCGCGGTACTTCAGCAGGCCGGCCACGTGAGTGAGCTGGAAAACTCTGTTCTGATGATCGAGTCCCTCGGACAAGAGGATCTCGCCCAGCGTTTCGTCGTAGTAGCGCAGGGTCCGGGGCAGGGCGCCGACCGGGACGCTGCTGACCTGGATGCCCAGGTCGCGCTTCAGCCTTAGTTTCAGATAGCTGTACATCTCGTCGGCATCGATCGGCTCCCCGTGCCGGAAGTCGGCCGCCGCCTGCTCGAGCGGATCGAAGTGGTTGCGATGCTTGCGGAAAAGGTCGTGAACGACGGTCTCTGGGCTGGCCGCCGCAATCCGTTCGGCATCGCTGGCGCCGCCGCCGCCGAGCGACAGCAGCCGGTCCCCCAGGTTCCGATAGCTCTTGTGCAGATCCAGGAATCTCTCGGCGAATTTCGGCGAGTGGTCGAGCGCGGCCCGCAGTTCCTGCAGGTCCGGCACGTCGCCTCCGAACAGGGGGTCCTGCAAGGCGTTGCGCAGGTCCGCGAGCGCGGTGGCGGTATCGTCCTGCACCAGGTCGCGCCAGTCGACGCCATAGGCCTCGGACAGCCGCAACAGCACCTGCACCGAAAGGCTGCGCTGATTGTTCTCCAGCAAGTTCACATAGGCCGGACTGAGGCCCAGTTGTCGGGCCATCTCGGCTTGCGACTGCTTGCGGTCGCGGCGGAGCTGGCGCAGGCGCGGTCCGACGAAGGTCTTGCGTTGCGGCATGGCTGACCTCTGGATCCGGCGTCCTTGGATTGAATTTACAAATTCACTAAACAGAGCTTTGTTAATAACACAGCTATCACGATTACTCGAATATTCTTCGCGGTCAGAGGGTTCTCCGCCAGTTTTCTTCTAGACCGGAGGTCGCGCGAGGCTGGCAGCTCGAACCTCCCCAAAAGAAGCAGATCCAAGGGGAGAGGACCCGCCCGATGACCGACACCGTCGCGACCGCTGTCGTCAAATCCGGCATGACGCATCTTTTCATTCCCGGCCCGACGAACGTTCCCGAGCCCGTGCGCCGTGCCATGAACGTGCCAATGCAGGACATGCGCGCCGCCGATTTCGGCGCTTTGACCCTGCCGCTCTTTGCGGATCTGGCGAAGGTTTTCAAAACCTCCCGCGGCCGCGTCTTCATGTTTCCCTCGTCCGGGACCGGAGCCTGGGAGGCCGGCATCACCAACACGCTGAGCCCCGGCGACCGGGTTCTGATGTCGCGCTTCGGGCAGTTCTCCCATCTCTGGGTCGACATGGCCGAGCGCCTGGGCCTGGAGGTCGAGTGTATCGATCTGCCGTGGGGGGCGGGTGTGCCTGTCGACACCTATGCGGAGCGGCTGACGGCCGACCGCGAGGGCCGGATCAAGGCTGTCTTCGTGACCCACAACGAGACCGCCACCGGCGTCACCTCGGACCTGGCCGGCGTGCGCGCGGCGCTCGACGCTTGCGGGCATGAGGCCTTGCTCTTCGCTGACGGTGTCAGCTCGATCGCCTCGATCGACTTCCGGATGGACGACTGGGGCGTCGATCTGGCCATTGCCGGCTCGCAGAAAGGCTTTCTGATGCCGGCCGGTCTGAGTTTCGTCGGTGTCAGCGAGAAGGCGTTGCGCGCCAGGAAAACGGCCGGTCTGAGCCGCTGTTATTTCGATTTCGACGATATGGCGCGGATGAACGCGGACGGCTTCTTCCCCTACACGCCACCGACCCAGATGTTCCATGGCCTGCGCGCGGCGCTGGACCTGCTGTTCGCCGAAGGCCTGGACAACGTCTTCGCGCGGCACAGGCGCCTGGCCGAGGGCGTGCGCCGCGGCGTTTTTGCCTGGGGACTCGATCTCTGCGCGCGGAAACCGGATCTCTACTCCGACACCGTCAGCGCGATCCGGGTGCCGGAAGCGATCGACGCGCGGGAGGTGATCCGGATCGGCTACGAGCGCTACCGCACCTCCTTCGGATCGGGACTATCGCAATTGGCCGGCAAGGTCTTCCGCATCGGGCATCTGGGGGATCTCAACGAGGTCAGCTGTCTCGCGGCGCTGGCCAGCGCCGAGATGGCCCTCTGCGACGCGGGCGCCGAAATCGAACCGGGCGCCGGCGTTGCCGCGGCTCAGAGTTGGTATCGCCAGTCGATCCTGCCGCAGGCACAGGCGGTGGCAGCCGAGTAGTCGTCACGACTGCCAAGCTTTCCCCAGGCCATCCCCCAGGCCACCGAAGTGACCGCCCGTACTCCGAAAGGTCACAGCTTCGCCGGTGCTTGAAGATCTCGCAGGGAGGGAATTTGCGCTACAGTAAGTATCAATTCAGGGTTTATTCGACGTCGGTCAAAAACCACGGCGAGAGTGATTTCGGAGGCCGTAGTATCGCTCGAAAAAAATCCTGTAAAAGACTGAAAATAAAATGAGATGACAGATTGTCTGTCATCCGCAGTCGAACTGGGAGACTTAATCGATGCACGGGAAACCTTTTGTAGCTTTTGCCGCTCTGGCAAGCCTGACACTGGCGTCGACCCTCGGCACGGATGCCGCCAAGGCGGACGACTGGGAGCCGAACAAGCCGTTCGAAATGGTGATCATGGCGGGACAGGGCGGTGGCGCCGACCGCTTGGCCCGGCTGTTTCAATCGATCATTCAGAAGAACGACCTCTCGCCGATGCCGGTGCTGCCGATCAACAAGGGCGGCGGCTCCGGGGCCGAGGCGCTGCGCTACCTGCAGGACAATGCCGGCGACCCTCACAAGGTGATGGCGACGCTGAACAGCTACTACACCACGCCCCTGCGGACCGATATCGGCGTGGATATCGCCGAGTTCACGCCGCTGGCGCGCATGGCGGTCGACACCTTCGTGCTCTGGGTCAGTGCCGACAGCGACATCGAGACGCTCGAGGATTACGTCGCGGCGGTGAAGGCCGCGGGCGGTGCCTGGAAGATGGGCGGAACCGGAACGGGGCAGGAGGACTCCCTGGTCACGGCGATGCTGGAGAAGGAGTTCGGGGTCGAGATGACCTATGTGCCCTTCGCGGGCGGCGGCACGGTCGCCAAGAATCTGGTCGGTGGGCATGTCGATTCCACGGTCAACAATCCCTCCGAACAGATGGCCTTCTGGAAGGCGGGCAAGAGTCGGCCGATCGCGACCTTTACGGAAGACCGCATTCAGGTCTTCTCCGACGTGCCGACCATGCGTGAACTTGGCCATGACCTCGTCTACACCATGCAGCGCAGCTTCGTCGGTCCGCCGGACATGCCGGCCGCGGCGCAGGATTTCTACGTTCGGCTCCTGATCGACCTCAGCAAGACCGAGGAATGGCAGAGCTACGCCGCCGAGCAGGCGCTGGTGACCGACCTGCTGACCGGGGAAGAGCTGCAGGCCTATCTGCTGACGGAACGCGACCTGCACGAAAAGCTGCTGTCGGAGATGGACGAGAGCGGGTCCTAGTCGCTTCGCCGTGAGGTGCTTTCGCTCAAGGACGGCCGAGAGGACTGTCGGAAACGGCAAGCCGGAACGCTGGCCCGTCCGGTGCCGCTCGGCTGCCTCTTTGTCCTCCTCGCCTCTTTGTCCTTCGATAAGAACCGGCCCGGAAGACTCGATCGACAGGCGACCTGATCCAGAGGAGTCGAGGCGATGCGCGTTGCCGAATTGATGGTCGCGGCCCTGCTGATGGGCCTGTCCGGCTACTTCATGCTCCATGCCACCGCTCTGCCGATCGGTTGGGAGCCGGGCGCCGGACCCGGTGGCGGTGCCTTTCCCTTCTGGCTTTCGCTGATCATGCTGGCTGCGGTTGGCGGTGTCTTCCTGCGTCAGTTCGCCGGGCTGCTGGCCGACAGGGGCAGCAGCCGCCCCTTTGTCACCCGGGCGGCGCTGCGCGACCTCCTGTTCGTCGGCCTGTCCCTCGTGGCGACGATCGCGCTGATCCACGTGGTGGGAGCCTACGTCGCCATCCCGCTGTTTCTGCTCTTCTACCTGAGGGTCATGGGCAATAGGGGCTGGCGCCTGACCGCCACGCTGGCGCTGGTGACCCCGGTGGTCGTGTTTTTCTTTTTCGAGGTCGCGCTCAAGATCCTGCTGCCCAAGGGCATCACCGAACCGCTGTTCATACCGCTCTACACCCTTCTGTTCTGACGCGCGGCCGGATCCGCCGCAGGGATTAAGCCGCCGCGGATCGTGATCCGTCCGGCCCTGCCGGTTTCCTTGGCTGGGACCACCCGAGGAGTTCGCCATGGACGTCCTGCAGCACCTGGCCGACGGCTTTGCGATTTCGCTTCTTCCGCTCAACCTCGGCGTTCTCATCCTCGGCGTGACGGTCGGCCTGTTCATCGGCGCGATGCCGGGTCTGGGCTCGGTCAACGGCGTCGCGATCCTGCTCCCGATCACCTTCCTGGTGCCGCCGGCCTCGGCCATCATCTTCCTCGCGGCAATCTACTACGGCGCCATGTACGGTGGCGCCATCTCTTCGATCCTGCTGGGCATTCCGGGCGCTTCGACGGCGGTCGCCACCACCTTCGACGGCCGGCCTCTGGCCCAGAAAGGCCAAGCGGGGCTTGCGCTGATCGCGGCCGCGGTCGGCTCCTTCGTCGGCGGGACGGTGTCCGTCGTCCTCTTCACGCTCTTCGCCGCTCCCCTGGCCGACGTGGCGCTGGCCTTCGGACCGGCCGAGGAGTTCGCGCTCGTCCTGCTCGCCTTCACGACCTTCCTGGCACTCGGCGGCGACGACGTGCTTAAGACCGTGATCATGATCGTGCTCGGTCTCGTCCTCAGCACCGTCGGGCTCGATCTGATCTCCGGCCAGCCGCGCTTGATCTTCGGCGATCTGCCCGGCTTCTACAGCGGGATCTCCTTTCTCGTGCTGGCGATCGGCCTTTACGGCGTCGGCGAGATCCTCTGGACCATCGAGCAGACCCGCCACAAGCCGCAGGTCATGCCGGCGCATATCCGGTTCTCGGACCTTGTCGCCGGTTTTCGCGCGCTCAAGTCGTCGGTGATGGCCATGGCCAGCGGTTCGCTGCTCGGCTACTTCGTCGGCATGCTGCCGGCCGCCGGCGCGACCCCGGCCTCGCTGATGGCCTACGGGGTCGCAAAATCCACCTCGCGCAGACCGGAAGAGTTCGGCAAGGGCGCCGTCGAGGGCGTCGTGGCGCCGGAGACTGCCAACAACGCCGCCAGCACCGGCTCGCTGCTCCCGATGCTGACCTTGGGCATCCCCGGCTCGCCGACGACGGCCTTGCTGCTCGGCGGTATGGTGATGTGGGGCCTGATGCCGGGCCCGATGCTCTTCATCGAGCAACCGGAGTTCGTTTGGGGCCTGATCTCCAGTCTCTACACGGCGAACGTCTTCGCCGTGGTCATCAATCTTGCGCTGATCCCTCTGTTCGTCTGGTCGCTGCGCATGCCGCTGCCGGTGCTCTGCGCCCTCGTGCTGGTGCTCTGTATCGTCGGCGGCTACACGCCCAACCAGAAGATGCACGACGTCTGGCTGATTGCCGCCTTCGGCATCGCCGGCTACGTGCTGCGCAAGCTCGATTATCCCCTGGCGCCGCTGGTTCTGGCCCTGGTGCTGGGGCCTTTAATGGAGAAGTCGCTACGCCAGGCGCTGATCGCCGCCCAGGGCGACGTGACCACCTTTATCGAGCGTCCGATTTCCGGAACTTTCATCGCCATCGCGCTGCTGTTGTTCCTCTTGCCCTTGATCCGTAAGCTGCGCCACCTTCCGCTTTTCAAGCGCGCCGCCGCGTCCAGCGGCTCGTCGGCGTAACTCCGCCTTCCGGCACGACCGAATTTTTTCAAGGGAAAGCATGTCCGATACCGTCAAAGATCTTCTCATGCCTCATCCGGCCGCAGCGCCCGCGCTCGGCGCCGCCGGGCGCGACTGGTTGAGCTTCGGCCAACTGCGCGACCTGATCGAGACCACGCTGGCCAGCGTGAACGAGCTGGGCATCGGCCGCGGCGACCGCTTGGCGATCGTGCTGCCGAACGGCCCCGAGATGGCGGCCGCCTTTGTCACGCTGGCCTGCGGTACGACGACGGCGCCGCTCAATCCGGCCTACCGGGAGGAGGAGTACGACTTCTATCTCGGCGATCTGAATGCCAAGGCGCTGGTGGTGGCGGAGGACTACGACGGTCCGGCTCTGCCGGCGGCGGCCCGGCAGGGCGTGCGGGTGCTGAGGCTGTCGAGCCCGCCCGACAAACCCGCCGGTTGGTTCCAGTTGCGGGCCGAGGGAGAGAGCTCCGTCGCTACGGCTGCCTCGGGCGGCTGGGCAGAAGCCGACGATGTTGGCCTGGTGCTCCACACCTCGGGGACGACCTCGCGGCCGAAGATCGTGCCGCTGCTGCAGCGGAACCTGACCGCCTCGGCTCACCACATCGGGGCGACGCTGGCGCTGACGCCGGCGGATCGCTGCCTCAACATCATGCCGTTGTTCCATATCCACGGACTGATCGCGGCGGTGCTCTCCTCCCTGTCCGCCGGAGCCTCGGTCTGGTGCTCCCCGGGCTTCAACGCGCTGCAGGTTTTCGGCTGGTTCGAAACCGTCAAGCCCAGCTGGTACACGGCGGTGCCGACCATGCATCAGGCCATTCTGGCGCGTGCCGCGCGCAATAATGCGGTCGTTGAGACGGCCGACCTGCGGCTGATCCGCTCCTCCTCCGCCTCCTTGCCGCCGCAGGTGATGACGGCCCTGCAGGAAACTTTCGGCTGTCCGGTGATCGAGAGCTACGGCATGACGGAGGCGGCGCACCAGATGGCCTCCAACCCGCTGCCGCCGCGACCCCAGAAGGCCGGTTCGGTCGGCATCGAGGCCGGGCCGCTGGTCCGGACAGCCGACGAGGCGGCGGACCGTCTGCTGGAGCCGCAGGAGACCGGCGAGGTCGTGATCTCCGGCCCCAACGTGACGCCGGGCTACGAAGCCAATCCCGATGCCAACGCAAAGTCCTTCTTCGAGGTCGAGGGGCGCCGCTGGTTCCGGACCGGCGACCAGGGCCAGTTCGATGCCGAGGGGTACCTGCGTATCACCGGACGACTGAAGGAAATCATCAACCGGGGCGGCGAGAAGGTCTCGCCGCTCGAGGTCGACGAGGTGCTGATGGATCACCCCGCCGTGGCCCAGGTCGTCACCTTCGCCATGCCCCATCCCAAGCTGGGCGAGGAGGTGGCGGCGGCCGTGGTGCTGCGGGAAGGGCAGGAGGCCCAGGAACGGCAGCTGCGCGACTTCGCCTCCGAGCGGCTCGCCGACTTCAAGGTGCCGCGCAAGGTGGTGATTCTGCCGGACATCCCCAAGGGGGCCACCGGCAAGCTGCAGCGCATCGGCCTGGCCGAAAAGCTCGGTCTGACCTCATGAAGATCTGCGTCTTCGGCGCCGGGGCCATCGGCGGTTACATGGGGGCCAAGCTAGCGCAGGCGGGTGCGGATGTCAGCCTGGTCGCGCGCGGTCCGCACCTGGCCGCCATGCGGGACAGCGGCCTGACCCTGGTCGAGGAGGGAGAGCGCTCGACGGTCTCCGTCACCGCCTCGGACAACCCGGCCGACCTCGGTCCGCAGGACTATCTGATCGTCACCCTGAAGGCACACTCGGTTCCCGGTGTCGTGGACAGCTTTCGGCCTCTGCTGGGGTCCGAGACCACGGTGGTGATGGGGGTCAACGGCGTTCCCTGGTGGTACTTCTACAAACTGGACGGTCCTTATGAGAACCGCCGTCTCCAGACGGTGGACCCGGGCGACCGGCAGTGGCGGGGCATCGGCCCGCAGCGCGTGCTCGGCTGCGTCGTCTATCCGGCGGCGGAGGTCACCGAGCCCGGCACCATCTTGCATATCGAGGGCAATCGGTTTTCTCTCGGTGAGCCGTCGGGCGAGAAGAGCGATCGCGCGCAGGCTCTCTCGAAGGCCCTCGGCAGCGCCGGCCTGAAGGCGCCGGTGCGGCCGAAGATTCGCGACGAGATCTGGGTCAAGCTCTGGGGTAACCTCTCCTTCAACCCCATCTCGGCCCTGACCGGCGCCACCCTGGATGTGCTCTGCGAGGACGAGGGCATCGGGGGCGGCACGCGGGAGGTGGCGCGCGACATGATGCTGGAGGCCCAGGCCGTCGCGGAGAAGCTGGGCGTCAAGTTCCCCATCGACGTCGACCGGAGGATCGCCGGCGGCGCGGCCGTCGGCGCCCATAAGACCTCCATGCTGCAGGACCTGGAGCGCGGCCGGCCCATGGAGATCGACGCGCTCGTCGCCTCGGTGCGCGAGATGGGCGAACTGGTTGATGTGCCGACCCCCACCATCGACACGGTGCTCTCCCTCGTGCGGCTGCGCGCCAGGGTCGCCGGCTGCTATCCGGAGTAGCCCGCGATCGGCGCGATGCTGGACGAACTTTCGTCTTTGCGATGCTGCCGCCCGTAGAGTCTTGCGGCATAGTAGTCCTCGCGACCGAGCCTCCCGCTCGCGCAGCATCGGATGGATGGGAGAAACGTCATGGGTTCCGTTTCCAGAAGAGTCGCCGGCCTGTCTCTCGGCGCAGCCGCTTTTGCCGTCGTCCTTGCCTCGACCCCTCCGGCTCACGCACAGATCGCCGGAGAGACGGTCGCCTACGAGATCGACGGTGAGCGCTTCGAAGGCTACGTCGCCCGCAACCCGGCCCTGGCGGGCGATCTGCCGGTGGTAGTCGTGATTCACGACTGGGACGGCCTCGGCGCCTATGAAGAACGCCGGGCCGAGATGCTGGCCGAGGCCGGCTATGCGGCCATCGCGCTCGACCTCTACGGCGCCGGGATCCGCCCTGAGACGCTGGAGGAGAGGCGCGCGCGGACAGGGGCGCTCTATGCCGACCGCGAGCGCATGCGCCGACTGATGACGGGCGGCATCGAGGCTCTGCTCGGCGAGGGCATGGATGGCGAGCGTCTCGTCACCATGGGGTACTGCTTCGGCGGCGCGGCCGCGCTGGAACTGGCGCGCAGCGGAGCCGAGGCGTTGGGCTTCGTCTCTTTTCATGGTGGTCTCGGCACCCCGGACGGCCAGGACTACGGCGCCGTTACGGCCCCGGTTCTGATCCTGCACGGCTCGGCCGATCCGGTCGCGCCGATGAGCGAGGTGGCGGACTTGGCGACCCGGATGGATGAGGCCGGCGTCGTCCACAGCATGGAGATCTATGGCGGCGCCGACCACGCCTTCACGGTCTGGGACGGCGAGCGCTACGACGGGGCCGCCGATCTGGCGTCCTGGGAGACCTTTCTCCGCTTCCTCGACGAACAGCTTTAGTCGCTCCGCCATGCTAGGACGCCGCCCGGAAGACGCCGGGCGGCGTCCTTGCCATGCTTGTAAAAATTGATTTTTTCAATGTATACGATAGGTATAATTTGTTTCATTCATTGACCGCGCCTATGCCATAGAGCCAGCCAATGGCGGCTCGGCCCGTCATCGCTTGCAGTAAGATGGGTATGTCGCGGATGATTCGGGTGCTGACCTCCTTCGTGTGGCTGCTGTTTGCCGGCAGCTCCTGTGCCGCTCTCGGCCTCTGGTTCTCGGACGCCGAGGCCTGGACCGCCGGCCCGCTGCGGATCGACGCGCTGGCGCTCCTCCTGGCCATCGCCGTGACCTTCGTCAGCGGCATCGTTCACGCCTTCTCCCTGCGGTACATGGATGGCGATGGGCGGATCGGCGCCTTTTTCGCCAGGCTGACGGTCCTGACCCTGGTTGTCCTGCTGCTGATCACCGCCGATCATCTGGTGCTCTTCGCGCTGGCCTGGGCTGCGATGGGTTTGTTGCTGGCCGATCTGATCGGCCACGTCCGGACTTGGCCGCAAGCGCAGGCGGCGGCACGCCTATGTCGCCTGTGGTTCCTTGGCGGCTCCGCCGCTCTGGCGACGGGGTTGGCGGTCTTGGCGATTGCGACCGGAGAGACCTCGATCTTCGCGGTCGCGGCGGTCGCTCCCACGCTGTCGGGTCCGGTTCTGGCCTTGGCGCTGCTGCCACTGCTTCTGGCGGCCGCGATACAGTGCGGCCTCTTTCCTTTCCACGGCTGGCTGCTCTCCTCGATGACGGCGCCCACGCCGGTCTCCGCCTTCATGCATGCCGGGCTGGTCAATGCCGGTGGGATTCTGCTGGCACGCTTCGCGCCCGCTTTCACGGCGCAGGGCGAGATCATGACCCTGGTCTTCCTGCTGGGCGCGGTCAGCGCTTTGGCCGGCAGCCTCTTCGCCCTGGTCCAGTCGGACGTGAAGCGCGGGCTGGGGGCCTCCACCGTCGCGCAGATGGGCTTCATGGTCATGCAGTGCGGCCTCGGTTTCTATGCCGCCGCCATGGCTCACCTGATCTTGCACGGCCTTTTCAAGGCCAGCCTCTTCCTGAGTGCCGGCTCCGCGGTTCGCCGGGTCGCCCCCGAGACGGTCAAGCCCGGACTCGACTTGGCCGGACTCGCCATCGCGGTTCCGGCCGCCTTGGTCGCGGGCCTGCTGTTCGCGGCCGTCAGCGGCAAGGCGCTCTGGCCGGCCGATTCGGGACTGCTTCTGGTGGTCTTCGCGGTGCTTGCCGCGGCTCAGGCCGCTCTGTCCCTCAAGGGCTGGTCCCATCTGTCCCTTGCGAAGCGCCTGGTTGCCTTGCCGCTGGTACTCGGGCTGGCCGCACTGGTCTACGGCGTCACGGTCGCGCTGGCCGAGATGGCGCTGTCCGGCGTACCCGGCACCACCGCACCGCAGCTCTTGGGACTGCCGGAGCTTCTGGTGGCCTTCGTCTTCGCCGCCGCCTGGATCGCTTTCGGCGCCGGCCTGCATCGCAAGAGCGGTTGGCTCTACACGCGTATTCTCAGTGCGGGCCAACCGTCTTCCGTCACCGTGACCGCCCGTCGGGAGGCCTACCGTGCCTGATCAAGCAAGACTCTTCGCACAGCTCGAGAACGCTGCCGCCACCATCACACCCTATTGGCCGCTGCAGAGTTTCATCGCGGCGAACCCGATTCAGGGGCTCGAGCGCCTATCCTTCGAGGAAGCGGTCGAGCTGGGCACCGACCTCTTTGGCGGGCGCGGCTACCCGAACGCGGTCTCCGTCCGCCGGGCCTTGTCCGACGGCCGGATCGACCGCGATGTCCTGCAGGAGGTCGCCGAGCGTCACGACCGGCCCGACTTGGTTAAGGACGGTCCGGCCGATGCGCTAGCAACCGCTTCGACGAAGCCTGCGGCGACGCAGGTCAACCGCCTGCTGATCAAGTGGCTGGCGGCCTTTCTGGAAGAAGGCCAGGCCGGCTGGCCGATGCCGGGGCGGGAGCATGGCTTCTGGCGTGCTTGGCGAAATCTGGCCGTTCACGATCGTGACCTGCCCGAGCGTGCCGAAATCGGACGGCTACCCGAGGAGCCTCTCGCGGCCCTGGCCGAGCTGATGTCCGGCGTGCCGGAGGCGGAGCGCGAAGCGGTCCTCACGAAGCACCTGGTCGCCCTGCCGGGGTGGTCGGGTTACGTCAAGTGGCGGGCTGGGCAGCGGGCGCATCCCTGGCAGCAGGCCGCCCCGATCGCGCTGGTCGACTACCTGGCGGTGCGACTGACCCTCTCGCGCCTGTTCGGCGAGCGGGAACCGGTCCCGGCATCGAACGGCACGCTCGCCCCCGACGGGGCGGTATGGCTCGAGGCTTGGGAAGAAAGCTACCGGCGGCCCTTGCTCGAGCGGCTGCAGCGCTCGGCGGACACCAAAGATCGGCGCGAGTCGCCGCCGGCCGCACAGCTGATCTTCTGCATCGATGTGCGCTCGGAGGTCTTCCGTAGACATCTGGAGGCCGTCGGGCCCTACGACACGCTGGGTTTCGCTGGCTTCTTCGGCCTGCCGATCGCCCATCAGACCTTTGGCTCCGCCACGGCCGTGGCTTCCTGTCCCGTGCTGCTGGAGCCGAAGCACCTGGTGCAGGATACGCCCGCCGGCGGCCACGAACGACAGGCCGAACGGCATCTGCAGGGGCGCGCGCACCTGACGGGCGTCAAGACGCTGACCGCTCAACTCAAGGAGAGCGTCGCCACACCCTTCGCCTTCGTCGAGACGGCCGGCGGGCTGTTCGGGCTCGCCATGGCCGGGCGTACCCTGATGCCGAAGCGTTTCTCCGACCTGTTGGACCGGCTCCGCCGTCGGGTTAGCCCGGACGCCAAGCTGGCGCCTCAAATCGCGCTGACGGCCTGCGGACCGCGCGAGGAGGACGTGAGCGGTTTCAGCGATGCCGAGCGGATCTTCTATGCCGAAGCCTCGCTCAGCATCATGGGTCTCACCCGGGACTTCGCGCCGCTGGTGCTGCTCTGCGGGCACGGTGGCGAGACGATCAACAATCCCTTCGCCGCCGGTCTCGATTGCGGTGCCTGCGGCGGCAACCACGGCGGCCCGAACGCCCGCGTCATGGCGGCAATCCTGAACGATCCCGTTGTTCGGCGCGGACTCGTCGAGCGCGGCATCGAGGTCCCCGAGACCACGCTGTTCCTCGCTGCACAGCACAACACCACGACCGACATCGTGACGCTGTTCGACCCGGAGGTTGGGCGCGCGGCCCATCCGGAGATTTTCGCCACACTGCTCAAGGACCTGGGGCGGGCGCGTTCCGCGGCCTCGGCCGAACGCTGCCGCCATCTGCCGGGGGCTACCGGCGACAGTCTCTCGGCGGTGAGCGCGCGGGCGACCGACTGGGCGCAGGTCCGGCCCGAATGGGGGCTGGCGCGCAACGCGGCCTTCATCGTCGGTCATCGCGACCTGACCCACGGCCTGGACCTGGAGGGGCGTAGCTTCCTGCATTCCTACGACTGGCAGAGCGATGCCGAGGGGCAGGCGCTCGAGGTTATCCTGACCGCTCCCATGGTTGTGGCCGAGTGGATCAACACCCAGTACTATTTCTCGACTGTCGACAACGTCGCCTACGGTGCCGGATCGAAGATCACCCACAACGTGGTCGGCACCTTCGGTGTGATGCAAGGCAATGCCAGCGATCTCATGACCGGACTGCCGGCTCAATCCGTGATGGCCGCCGACGACCGAGGCTACCACGAGCCTCTGCGGCTGATGACCGTCGTCGAGGCCCCGCTTGCTCGGGTCGAGCAGGTGGTGCGCCGCAACGACATCCTGAAGACCCTGTTCGGCAACGGCTGGGTGGCCTTGGCTGTGCTCGACCCCGAGACGGGTCTGCTGTCCCGTCGCGGTCGCAACGGGACCTGGGCGGCCGCGTTCCAGACATCCTCCGAGCGGCAAGGCGCCCCGGCTTCCCAGACGGCCGCCGCACCGACGCCGCAAGTCGCCTGACGTCCTTCGAATTGCCCAACGCATAACAGAGACGGACACCATGACATTCGAAAACACCGACCCCGATCTGGTTTTTCACCCGCTCAAGAAGATCGAGATCATCGTCAAGGGCGATAAGAAGCAGTTCGTCTCCGACCTGCTCGACCGCTCCGGTGCCAAGGGCTACACCCTGGTGCGCGACGTCGCTGGCATGGGCGAGCACGGCTTTCACGAAGGCCGCTTGCTGTTCAACGACCAGGCCAGCCTGGTGATGTTCATGGCGGTCGCGAGCGACGAGACCATCCGCCGCGTCGCCGCCGGTCTCAAGCCCCTGTTCGAGAAGAATACCGGCGTGATGTTCATCTCCGACGCCAGGGTCGTCCGGCTCGAACACTTCCTGAAGAAGGAACAGGCTCTGGGGTGACGCCGTCGCGTTTCTGAGTGTTTCGGACTGGGCGAAACGTGGTTCGGCCATATCTTCGGGTCCATGGCGGATTTCGGCAACGGCTCTCACGATCTTCGGCTCCACGAGGCGGCCTCTTGTGCCGGTTCCTCCGGGACGCTCTCAGCCCAGGTCTTTCCGGATCGAAAGGCGGTTGAAGAGGCGACGCGGGCAGAGATCGACCCGTCGGCGCGGATCGTCTAGTCCATGACCCTGTCCGTTGCCGTTGTTGGCGCCGGCCTCGCCGGCCTCATCTGCGCCCGCCATTTGGCCGCCGGCGGTTCAGCCGTCACCCTGTTCGAAAAAAGCCGTGGTCTCGGCGGCCGGCTTGCCACGCGCCGGGTGGGCCAAAGCCTGAGTTTCGATCACGGCGCTCAATTCATCACGGCGCGCGGCGCGGCCTTCCGGGCGTTGCTGCAGGACCTCGAGGCGGCCGGCGCCCTTGCGGTCTGGCGGCCGCAGATCGTTGGGGCGAAGGCCGGGCGGCGCAATACGACCTGGTGGGTCGGCACCCCTGGTATGACGGCCTTGTTCCGTCCGCTCGCCGAAGGTCTCGAGCTGCGGCTCGCGACACGCGTCCTCGCGGTGACCGAAGGCGCGGAAGGCCTTCGGCTTGGCCTGGAGGGGGACGAAGCGGCGGGCCCCTTCGATCGTTTGGTGCTTGCGATCCCTCAGATCCAGGCGGCGGAGCTGCTGGCCGGCAGACCGGAAGCCGACGCGCTGGCGTCCGTCCGGGTCGCGCCTTGCTGGACCGCCATGCTGGCCTTCGCCGAGCCTTTGAAGACTGGCTTCGACGTCCGGCAAGCGGACGACGGCTTGCTCTCCTGGATAGCCCGGAACGCGTCGAAGCCAGGGCGCGATCCCGCAGCGGAGACCTGGGTCCTGCAGGCCGACCCCGACTGGTCGGCCGCGCACCTGGAGCAAGAGGGCTCGGAGGTTCTGGCGGAACTGACGTCCACTTTCGCGGCTGTTGCCGGACCTCTTCCGGCGGCGATCCATGCGACGGCGCACCGTTGGCGCTATGCCAGGACGGTTACGCCGCTCGGCCGCCCCTTCCTGGGTGAGGATCGGATTCTCGTCGGCGGGGACTGGTGCCTGGGCGCTCGCGCCGAGGCGGCCTACGACAGCGGTCTCGCGATGGCCGAGGCCATTCTCGGGAAGGGACCATGACCGGCGAACATCTCCCCAGCTACGGCGATGGTCTCGAGGTCGCGGTCTTTGGCGCGACCGGTGGACTCGGCACCGCCTTCGTGCAGGCTCTTGGGGCCGATCCAGCCGTGGCGCGAGTCCATGCCCTGTCGCGCCATGTGCCGGTCGAGCTGCCGGAAAAGGCGGTCTGGCACCGCTGCGATCTGACAGATGAAGACAGCGTCGAAGCGGCGGCGCAGTCGGTGAAGGACGGGGCCGGCGCGCTCCAGGTGGTTCTGGTCGCCGTCGGTCTGCTGCAGGACGAGGGTCTGGGCGTATCGCCGGAGAAGACCTGGCGGCAGGTCGACCCCCAGGCGATGCTCGAGGTCTATCGCATCAACACGGTGGCGCCCGCCCTGGCCGCGAAGCACTTCCTGCCGCTGCTCGACCGGACCCGGCGGGCGACCTTCGCGGCGCTCTCGGCGCGGGTCGGCTCGATCGAGGATAACCGCTTCGGCGGCTGGCACAGCTACCGGGCGTCGAAGGCGGCGCTCAACCAGCTGTTGCGAACCTTCGCCATCGAGTTGGCGCGGCGCTGCCCGACGGCCTTCTGCATCGGCCTGCACCCCGGCACGGTGGATACCGGCCTGTCCAAGCCCTTCCAACGCAACGTTCCCGACGGTCAGCTTTTCTCACCGGCCTATTCGGCCGGCAAGCTGCTCGCGGTGCTGGACGCGCTGGGTGAGGGCGACAGCGGCGGGCTCTTCGCCTGGGACGGGACGCGAATTCCTTACTAGAGGACGCTCTGGGGCATCGACGCGACGCGGTTCTGTCGGCACACTCTCGATCAAGCAAAAAGCCGACAGCGATGTGGGCCAGCAGTGATTTGGGGAGGTCGAAGCCCGTGAAGACAGTTGCCGCCGTGGCCTACGAGGCCGGAAAGCCGCTCGAGATCGAAGAGGTGGATTTGGAGGGACCGCGCGCCGGCGAGGTCCTGGTGGAGATCAAGGCGACCGGTGTCTGCCACACAGATGCCTACACCTTGTCGGGCGCCGATCCCGAGGGCGCCTTCCCAACCATACTGGGCCATGAGGGCGCCGGTATCGTGCAGGAGGTCGGACCTGGCGTGACCTCGCTGAAGCCCGGCGACCACGTTATCCCGCTCTACACCCCGGAGTGCCGGGAGTGCGAATACTGCCTCAATCCCAAGACCAACCTGTGCCAGAAGATCCGTTCCACCCAGGGCCAGGGCGTGATGCCCGACGGCTCCAGCCGTTTTTCCAAGAACGGCAAGTCCCTGCTGCACTACATGGGGTGCTCGACCTTCGCGAACCACACGGTGCTGCCGGAGATCTCGTTGGCCAAGATCCGCTCGGACGCGCCCTTCGAGAAGGTCTGCTACATCGGCTGCGGCGTGACCACCGGCATCGGCGCGGTGATTTTCACGGCGAAGGTCGAGGCGGGGGCCAACGTCGTGGTCTTCGGGCTGGGCGGCATCGGCCTCAACGTGATCCAGGGCGCCAAGCTGGTCGGTGCCAACATGATCGTGGGCGTCGACGTCAACCCTGCCAAGCAGGAGATCGCCCGCCAGTTCGGTATGACCCATTTCGTCAATCCGAAGGAAATCGAGGGCGATATCGTGGGCCATCTGGTGGAGCTGACCGGCGGCGGGGCCGACTACAGCTTCGAATGCATCGGCAATGTCGAGTTGATGCGCCAGGCGCTGGAGTGCTGCCACAAGGGCTGGGGCCAGTCGATCATCATCGGCGTGGCCGGCGCCGGGCAGGAAATCGCGACGCGGCCTTTCCAGCTGGTCACCGGACGCGTCTGGAAGGGCACGGCCTTCGGCGGCGCCCGCGGCCGGACGGACGTGCCGCGGATCGTCGACTGGTACATGGACAACAAGATCAATATCGACGACCTCATCACCCATGTGCTGCCCCATGCCGAGATCAACGAGGCCTTCGAGTTGATGCATCGCGGCGAGTCGATTCGCAGCGTCCTGACCTACGACTGAGTGAAGCTTCTCGACTGCGGGCCTACCTACCGCTGACTGACCGGAAATCCACAAAAGGAGATCGGCCGCGATGGCTGTGACGCTGCGTAGCGAACATGCCTGCTTCGGCGGGACGGTGGGCTTTTACAGCCACGAGTCGGCGGTGACGGGAACGGAGATGAATTTCTCCGTCTTCCTGCCGCCCCATGCCCGGTCCGGGGCCCAGCCGGCGGCGCTGCCGACGCTGACCTACCTGGCCGGGCTTACCTGCACGGAAGAAACCTTCATGATCAAGGCGGGCGCGCAGCGTCTCGCCGCCGACTACGGTTTGATGCTGGTCTGTCCGGACACCTCGCCGCGCAGAGTCGCGCCGGCCGAGCAGGACGGCGACTGGGACTTCGGTTCGGGCGCCGGCTTCTACCTCGACGCTACGGTCGAACCCTGGTCCCGGCACTTCCGCATGTACAGCTACGTCACCCAGGAACTGCCGGCCCTGATCGCGGCGGAATTCCCGGCCGATCCCGCGCGCCAGTCGATCTTCGGGCACTCCATGGGCGGACACGGCGCGTTGATCTCCGCCCTGAAAAATCCCGGCACCTACCGGTCTGTTTCCGCCTTCGCGCCGATCGCGGCACCCCTGCGGTGTCCCTGGGGCGAGAAGGCCTTCACCGGGTATCTGGGCGAGGATCGAAGCGCCTGGACGGCCTACGACGCCAGCGAACTGGTCAAGCAGGCCGAAGAGCGCTTGCCGCTGCTGATCGATCAGGGCAGCGACGACCAGTTTCTGGAAACGCAGCTCAATCCGGAGCTCTTCGAGGCGGCCTGCGCCGAGGCGGGGCATCCGCTGGAGCTGCGCCGACAGCCGGGTTACGATCACGGCTACTATTTCATCTCCACTTTCATGGCGGACCACTTGGCCCACCACGCCAAGGCTCTCGGCCTGATCTAACCCCCGGCCTCAACCGAAACCGTCTGCGGCTCGCGAGGCTCCGCGAGCCGTTCGGCGACCATGCGCTGGAAGGCCTGGCTGGTCTTCTCGAAGACCGGCGAGAAAACCGCACCCATCATGGCCGGCGAGGCGCAACCGCGGTGCAGGCGGCTGACGATATCCATATCCTCGCGGTTGATATCGGCGAAGACCTTGTGCAGCGCCGCCTTGGCCTCGGCGTAGCGCGGCTCCAGCGACTCCTCGCCGACGCTGAAGAAGTAGAGCCGCTCCTTCGTCTCGTTCGGTCCCTGAGGCGTCATCACGTAGGCGAAGAGAGAGTCGCAGTGCAAGCCGAGCAGCACGTTGGGAAAGAGCGCGGGGTACTCGCCACGCTCGGCCAGTTCCGCCGGCAAGCCCGGGAAGGTGGGCAACGGTCCGTGCGGGCGCGGCGGCGTGACCTTGCGACTGCCGACTCCCACGAAGAGGTCGCCGAAGAGTTCGAAGGAATGGTCGATCCCGGAAAAGCCGTTCAGGCTCGGATGCACCCAAGGCAGATGATAGCGTTCGACGAAATTCTCGATGGCCAGCTTCCAGTTGGCCGGCAGCAGGAAGTCCTCGGCGCTGCTGAAGCGCAGGAGCGAGAAGTCGTAAGCGGCCCAGCGCTCGGCCAAGGGTGCCAGCTCCTCGTCCAAGGAGGGCGCCAGCGGATCGAGGTTGACGAAGACCAGCCGGGCCCAGGTGGCGCAGCGCACCGGCTTCAGACCGTGCAGCGATTTGTCCAGCGTCGGCGAATCGTGGACGCCCTGGCCGCAGATGTGCGGTGTCTTCTTGAGCGTTCCGTCCAGTTCGTAGGTCCAGGCGTGATAGGGACAGGCGATGATCTTCCGCCGTCCCGGATCGGTGACGAGCAGGGCGCCGCGATGGCTGCAAATGTTGTGAAAGCAGCGGAGATATCCGGTTTGGTCGCGTACCACGAACAAGGGCCGGCCGGCGACTTCGACGGGCATGACGTCGCCGACGCGCGGCAGGTCGTCTTCGGCGCCGACACAAACCCAGGAGCCGGCGAAGATCCGTTCCTGCTCGAGGGCGTAGACGTCGGGATCGCCGAACATCCATCCCGGCAGGCCGCGGGCCTGCTCGACGGGCGCCGAAACACCGCTTAGCACGTTCACGAGGCTGTCCTGGGTCACTGGCACACCTGGAACTCCCGCAGTCATAGGGGCGTTTATCACGATCTGGAGGACAAACATGCCGTTCCGGCGCTGCAAGCCCTTGGCCGCACGCGACTTCTTCAACAATCTTTGCGACGTTTCATGCGGCTGACGACGGCAACTTGGCGGAGGTTCGGGCATTACGAAGGCGACCGCAGATTTGTTGGATTTCAGCCGCCGGTCCCGTACCGTCGCGCCATGGGTCTTTGGGGTTTGGTATCAGGGGGCGGCGGTCGGCGGCGCGCGCAGGGCATGCCGCTTTTGCTCGCCTTTGTTTGCGGGCTGACGGTTCTCGGTTTCGCGCGGACGGCGCCGGCTGCCGATACGGATCCGCGGCCCGAGCTGGGCAGTCAGCGGCAGACGGAGCAGGCGGCGCCGGCGCAGTCGGGCATCGATTACCGCTTCGCACTGGTCGGCGAGTTGCCGCCGGAGCTGCGCCAACTCTTCGACGAGGTCTCGCAGTTGGAGGATTTGCGCGAGCGCCGGCCTGCGACTCCGGCCGCATTGCGCGGTCGCGTCGATGCCGAAATTCGGCGCTTCGAGGCGGCGCTCAAGTCGGAGGGGTACTATGCCTTCACCCTCTCGAGCGAGATCGACACGGAGCGAAGCCCTACGGAGGTCAAGATTGCGGTCGCGCCCGGCGAGCAGTTCGTCCTGGCCGATTATGTCATCGTCTATCGGCCGTCCGAGCCGCTGCCGCCCGGCGACGAACGCCGCATTCCAAGGATGCCGGCGGATCTGGACCTGGAACTCGGCATGCCGGCGCGCGCGGCGCCACTGCAGGCCGCCGAAGGCCGGCTGCTGTGGCTGCTCCCGCGGTCCGGCTATCCCTATGCGACCATCGCGCAGACGCGCTACCAGGCCGATCACGCGCGCAGCGAACTGACGGCAACGGTCACGGTCGAGCCCGGTCCCCGCGTCTTTTTCGGAGCCTTGAGCGTCGAAGGTCTGGATGAGGTCGAGGAGGATTACATCCGCGAGCTTTCGGCCTGGAGGGAGGGTGAGCTCTGGGACGCCAGGACCTTGAGGGAGCTGCGCAACCGCGTGGCCGCCACGGATCTCTTCGAGACCGTGCTGCTCGACTACCCGGACACGCCGCCGGATGCCGAAGGCCCCGTGCCGGTGACTCTGACCTTACGCGAACGCCCGCACCGGACCATCGGCGTGGGTGCGGCCGTGACCTCGGGCGAGGAGATCGCGCGCGCCAAGGTCAGTTGGGAGCACCGTAACTTTCTGGGGAACGGGGAGTCGCTTCGGCTGGAGGCCATCGGCTCCTTTCTGCGGCAGGAAGCGCGCGCGACCCTTCGCCGGCCCAAATTCCTGCGGCTGGACCAGGCGCTGATCGCCCGGACGTCCTTCCTGCGCGAGGAAAGCGACGCTTTCGACGAAACCACCGCCGCCGCGTCTCTCGGCATCGAACGCTCGATCGGGGAGAATTGGACCGTGGCCCTCGACACCGCCATCGAGTTCAGCGAGCAGACCGACAGCTTCGGCACCGACCGCTTCACGCTTGTAGGCCTGCCCGGCAGCGTCGCTTACGATACCCGTGACGATCTGCTGGACCCGACCCGCGGCGTGCATATCACCTTCGGCGCCGCGCCCTGGATCAGTGTGGGCGAACGCGAAAGCCAGTTCCTGGTCGGGGAGACCAGCGCGGCGACCTACTGGAGCCCCTTCGAGAGTAACTGGGTCACCTTCGCCGGTCGTGCGCGGCTCGGGGCGCTTTTCCTAGAGGAGACCTCCTCCGTGCCGGCCAGCCGCCGCTTCTATTCTGGCGGCGGCGGTTCGGTGCGCGGTTACGAATTCCGCGCCATCGGTCCCCAGGACGAGGATGGCGATCCTGAGGGCGGCCGGTCGGTGGCCGAGATTGGCATCGAGGCGCGGTTGCGCCTGACCGATACCATCGGCATCGTCCCGTTTCTCGACGGTGGACAGGTCTACGAAGATGCCTTGCCGGATTCCGATTTCGATTGGCAATGGGCGGCCGGTCTCGGTCTCCGCTACGACCTCGGCATCGGTCCCTTGCGTCTCGATGTGGCGGTTCCTCTGAATCCACGGAACGACGACGACTCTTTCGAGTTCTACCTCTCCATTGGGCAGGCCTTCTGAAATGGCGGAGGGCGATTTGAGAGCCGGGCCACGCCCCTCCCAGCCGCCGGGCGGCCGACGCCGCCGGCGCTGGCTTTGGTGGATCCCCGCAGCCTTGGTGGGGCTGCCGCTGCTGCTGCTTCTCCTGGCGCTGGCGGCTCTTCAAACCGGACCTGGGCGTGGCCTCGTGATCGACCTCGCCGAAAGCGCGGTGCCGGGATTGGAGATCGGTCGCCTTGAAGGTGCGCCGCCTTTCGAGACGATCGTGTCCGAGGTGACCTTGACCGACGCGGATGGGGTCTGGCTGTCCCTGGACCGAGGGCGAGTCGCTTGGGATGCCTTGGGACTGTTCCAGGGAACCCTCGCCGTCGAGGCGCTGGACCTGGGAACCCTGGAGGTGGTCCGCGCACCCCTGGCCGGCCCGCCGGTCGAAGATGCGGTGGCCGAGCCGGAGGGCGGACTTGTTCTGCCGCAAGCGCCTCCCGTCGGGTTGCGCCTGGACCGGTTCGCGGTGGATCGTCTGCTCTTGGGCGCCTCATTGCTGGGCGAGCGTCTTGAGCTCGCCGTGGAAGGTCGCGCGGCGGCGGGCGATGCAAGCCGTGTGGAGTCTCAATTGCGCGTTCGCCGCCTCGACGGCGAGGGGGCCATCATGGCCAGTGCGGTCTACTTCCCGCCGAGCGGGCGCTTGGAAGCGGACCTGGAGGCGACGGCACCGGCCGGCGGATTGGCCACGCGACTGCTTGACCTGCCGGGTGAACCGCCGCTCGCCGTGCGGCTCACTGGCGCCGGACCTCTGGAGGGATGGCGCGGCGACTGGTCGGTCGAAGCCGGCGAGGCCGCCCAGGCTTCCGGCGTTCTGACGGTCGAGAGTCTTGAGCCGCCGAGTCTTCGTTTGACCGGACAGGCGCAGCTCGCCGCCTTGCTGCCGCCGAACCTGCGCGTTCTGCTGGAACCGCAACTCGACTTCGCGATGTCGGCAAGCTACGGGGACTCTCTTGGCCTGGTCGTCGAGCGGTTCGAGACCGGCGCGGCCGCACTCGAAGGTTTCGCGGATCTGAACCTGGACAGCGAAGATCTCTCGGGACAGATCGAGTTGATTCTCGCCGACCCGGCCGGTTTGGCGGATCTCATTGCGCCGGCCAACCTGTCGGGCGGCCGTCTGTCCGTGATCGCAAGCGGGTCTCTCTCCGAACCCGATCTGCTGCTCTCCGGCGAGTTGGAGAGACTGGAGGCGTCCGGCTTCGAGACCCGGCGTTTGCGTGTGAACGGGCAGGTGATCGGGACCCAGCCGGCGACCTTCACCTTGGAAGCCGAGGCGGCCGGCCTCTCCGGACCGCCGGCCTTGGCGGAGGCGCTCGGCGACCGTCTGTCGCTCAGCGCGCGGGGGCAGGCCTCCGACGCCTGGATCTCTCTCGAACGCTTGATTGCGACGACCCCGGCGGCCTCCGTGACCGGCGACGGCACGCTCGATTTGACCGACTTCACAGCTGACGGCGCCCTGGCGCTGACCTACAACGACCTCGGCCGTCTGGCAGCGCTCACCGGTCTCGATCTCGCCGGTGCCTGGCAGGGCGAAGCCTATCTCGATCTGGCGGACAGCGGGTCGATCTCCGCGGTTTTGAGCGGCCAGGCGGAGGCGCTGCGGATCGGGCTCCCGGCGCTCGAGGCGCTGCTGGGGCCGAGCCCGATGCTCTGGGCCGAAGCGGAGCTGGGAGCGGATGGCGCTCTGATCCTCGAGAGTCTGCATCTCGACGGCGCGGCCTTGACCGTGGCGGGCCAAGGTCGCAGCGACGCCCAGGGACGGACTCTGGCGGCCGATCTGACAGCGAGCTTTCCGGACCTTGCTCGATTGCAGGCGGCGGAGCTTCCTCTGGCCGGGCAGGCGCGCATCGATCTTGCCGCCACCGGGAGCCTTGCCCGCCCGGACCTAACTCTCGAGGCGGCGGCACCAGAGCTTGTCTTCGACGGTCGCGAACTGCGCGACCTCGCCTTGACCGGGCGGATGGTCGGGCTGCCCCCGGAGCTGACCGGGCGGCTCGACCTGGAGGTCGGGACCCCGGCGGGTCCGGTTGCATTGGGCAGTGACGTCGCGATCGACGGCGAGCGCCTGCGGCTGGACGATCTGCGGCTTGCGCGAGGCGGCGACAGCCTGAGCGGGCGCTTGGCCATGCCTCTGGCTGGCCCACCGGCAGAGGGGAGCCTCGCGCTGAGAGTCGCCGATCTCGCCGCCTATGCTCCGCTCGTTCCGGAGTTGGCCGGCGGGAGTCTGGAGGGGACTCTCGACTTGATCTCCCGCACCGGCGATCAGGCCGCCGAGCTGGCGGTGCAAGCGCAGGGTCTCAGTCTCAGCGATGGCCTGGGGATCGCGACGGCCGAGGTGACCGCCTCCCTCGATGGGCTGTTGGCAACCCACTCGCTCCGCGCTGCCGTGCGGGCCACCGACCTGCGGGCCGGCGATGCGACCTTGACGGCAGTCGCGATCCAGGCCGAGGGCGGCCTCGCCGACCTGGCGATCTCGCTCGAGGCCGAAGGTGCGACGGCCGGACCTGAGCCGCGTGCCTTGGCACTGGCGGCGCAGGCGCGCGCGGTTCTCGAAGAACCTCAACAGCTCGATCTGGCACGCCTGGAGGCTCGCTACGGGGATCTGGAAACGCGGCTGCGTCAGCCGGCTAGCCTGACATTCGGCGCCGGGCGCCTTGGTGTCGAGGGCTTGCGCCTCGGCTTCGACGAAGGCGAACTGGACCTGGACGCCCAGGTCGAGAACGGGTGGATCGAGGCGGGGCTCGCGGTCCGCGACCTGCCTCTCTCGCTGGCGGCGGCAGCGGGCGCGGATCTGCCGCTGGAGGGCCTTCTGCATGCCGAAGCCAATCTGTCCGGCGCTCTTCCGCGCCCCGAGGGTCAACTCCGGCTGCGCACCGATGGGCTGCGGTTCGCGGAGCGGGTGGCCGAGGAAACTCTACCCTTGGCTCTGGAGGTCGACGGTCGCTTGACCCGAGGCCGTTTCAGTACGACGGCGCGGCTGTCCGGTTTCGCCGAGGAGTCGCTCGACGCGCAGGCGGAGCTGCCGCTGCTGATCACCGATGCGCCGCTCGGTCTGGTCTTTCCGCAAGATGAACCGGTCTCGGCCTCGGTCCGTTGGTTGGGGAACCTGGCGCCCGTCGTCGGTCTCTTTCCGATCGACGTCGTGCGCATCGAGGGGCAGGGCGAACTCGACATGACCCTGCGCGGCAGCTTGGGCAACCCCCAGGCCAGCGGTGCTTTGACCGTGACCGACGGGATCTACGAGAACTTTACGCTCGGGACTCTTCTGCGGCCGTTCGATCTGAGCGTGGAGGGGGAGGGCAGCCGTCTGGTTCTGCGCGGCTTCAACGCGCGAGACGGCGATGGCGGCAGCTTGCGCGCCGCCGGCTGGCTCGACCTGGCCGGCGACGTGCCGCGTTTCGAGGTCGAGGCCGAAACGAATGCGGCCATTCTGGTGCGCCGCGACGACCTGAGTGCCGAGATCAACTCGCAAATCTCCCTGTCCGGCGACCTCGAGGCCGCAAGCCTGACCGGCGATATCGAGCCGCAACGCATCGAAGTGAGCTTGGCTGGAGAACTGCCGCCTAGTGTCGCGACGCTCGACGTCGAGGAGATCAACACCGGCCGGCCCGAGCCGGCGGAGACGGAGGCGCAAGCCGGACCCGACCCGGGGCTTGCCTTTCTCGGGCTCGATGTCGGGATCTCGATTCCGGGCCGGCTGTTCGTTCGCGGCCGGGGATTGGACTCCGAGTGGCGGGGCACCTTCCGCCTGAAAGGGACGGCCGCCGCGCCGCAGTTGCGTGGCGATCTGCGGCCCGTGCGCGGCTTCTTCGACCTTGCCGGACGGCGCTTCGAACTTGAGCGGGGCAGCATCACGTTCGCCGGCGGCACCGACCTCGATCCGCAGTTGGACCTGACCACGGTCTACCGCGCCGACGGTTTCACCGGACGGATCGCGGTGACGGGACCGGCATCGGCGCCGGTCCTCTCGCTGTCCAGCGAGCCGGAATTGCCCAACGACGAGATTCTCTCGCGTATTCTGTTCGGTGAGGGCACGGCGCGCCTGTCGGCGGCTCAGGCGGTTCAGGTGGCCCAGGCCGCGGCGACGCTGACGGGCGGCGGCGGCGGCGGCCTGCTGGACGTCGCGCGCCAGACTTTGGGGGTCGATGTGCTGACCCTGGCGCCCGGCGCCGGCGAAGACGACCTGGGTCAGATCGAAGCCGGCCGCTATCTTGCCGACGACGTTTTCGTCGGCGTGCGCCAGGGCGCCACGCCCGGCAGTTCCAGCGCGGTCGTGGAGTGGGAGGTCACCCCCAATCTCACGTTGGAGAGCGAGGTCGGCGGAGCGACACGGGAAAGCAACGTCGGTTTCAGCTGGGAATGGGACTATTGATCCAAAAGGCTCCGGTCGAGCCAGCGACCGGTTTTACGGTTGGACTTCGCTTCCGCTTGTGACGATCACGCTCCAACTTTATGAAAGCGCGGGAGTTTCGCTGTGATGCTCTGTCGGAGCCAGTCCATCCGAAGCGATCCTGTTCTTGGCGAGGACCCGAATTCAGCATGACCGACCGCCCTTTGCAGCTCTTCAACAGTCTGACGCGCGAGCTCGAAACCTTCGAGCCGCTCGACCCGAGCAATGTGCGGATCTACTCCTGCGGACCGACGGTCTACAACTACGCTCACCTGGGCAACCTGCGGGCCTACCTTTTCGTCGACACGCTGCGCCGGTCGCTGATGTGGAAGGGCTACGGCCTGACCCACGTCATGAACATCACCGACGTGGGGCATCTGACCTCCGACGCCGACGAAGGCGAGGACAAGATGGAGCGGGCGGCCGAGCGTGAGAGCAAGACCGTCTGGGATATCGCGGCCCACTACACCGAGGCCTTCGAGCGGGATCTCGCGCGGCTCTCCGTTCTGGAGCCCTCGATCTGGTGCAAGGCGACCGACCACATTCAGGAGATGATCGACTTCACCCGCGACATCGAGGGCGGCGGCTACACCTACGCCTTGGAGGACGGACTCTACTTCGATACCGCCAAGGTGCCCGACTACGGCTATCTCGGCCGCCTCGATCTCGAGGGCCTCGAGGAGGGCAAGCGGGTCGCAGGACCCGGCGGCAAGCGCCAGCCCAGCGACTTCGCCGTTTGGCGCCGCTCGCCCGGCGATGCCCAACGTCTGATGGAGTGGCACTCGCCATGGGGCGTCGGTGCGCCCGGTTGGCATCTCGAATGCTCGGTCATGTCTATCAAGTACCTGGGCCGCCAGTTCGATATCCACACCGGCGGCGTCGACCACCGGCAGGTCCACCATTGCAACGAAATCGCTCAGAACCAGGCCTACACCCGCAGCGAGGCGACCGGCGCGCGCTACTGGATGCACAACGAGTTCCTCGTGGTGCGCGACCGCAAGATGGCGAAGTCCGAGGGCGGCTTCCTGACGCTCTCGACCGTTCTGGACAACGGCCTTCATCCGCTGGCCTACCGGCTCTTCGCGCTGACCGCGTCCTACCGCTCGCAGCTGGAGTTTTCCTGGGATGCCCTGGTGGCGGCCCGGGCGCAACTCCGCCGTCTGCTGCTGCGCGTCGCCGAGCTCAAGGCTAAGGCCGGGCCGGCCGATTGGCTGCGTACCCTCGGCGAAGCCAAGTACTCCAAGGGGGCCTCCTTGAGCTATCTGCGCGAGGAGATCGAAGCGCCGCTGGGTGAGGCGGCCCGAAGCTGGGTCGACAAGCTGGATGCGGCGATCGGCGACGATCTGGCGACGCCCCGCGCCCTGGCCGATCTGGGGGAACTCGTGGAGAGCAAGCAGCTCTCGCCGGACGAACGCCTGCGGCTTGTCGCGACCTACGATCTGGTCCTTGGCCTCGACCTGCTGACCCTGGAGGCCACCGACCTCTCGCTCAAGCCAAAGGCCGCGACCATCGCCGAGGCCGAGATCGAGGCCGCTATCGCCGAGCGAACGGCGGCGCGCAAGGCCAAGGACTTCGCCGCCGCCGATGCTCTCCGCGACGCGCTGCTGACCAAAGGCGTGGCCCTCATGGACGGTCCGGAGGGTACGGCTTGGGCCTGGGAGCCCCTGATCGCCTAGAGATGGCCCTCGAGGTCCGACGCGACCGGTCGCGTCCGGCCGCAAGCTCGGGCCGACGGCCGGGCGGTTGAAACCTTGCGGATTGGCGCCCATAACTCCCGCCACGCCTGCATGAATCCTCAGAAAGTCCGATTTCTATGACCAGCCAGACGGCCGACCGCGTGACCCCGAGCTTCACCCCCGGCGGCGGCTCCGACTCGACGCTCGGGCGAGACGGCGGCAAGGTCGGCTTCATCTCTCTGGGCTGCGGCAAGGCGCTGGTGGATTCCGAGCGGATTCTGACCCGCCTGCGCGCCGAGGGGTACGAGATCGTGGCCGACGTGCCCGGCGCCGATCTGGTGGTGGTCAACACTTGCGGCTTCCTGACCTCCGCCAAGGAAGAGTCCCTGGGGGCCATTGGACAGGCTGTGGCGGAGAACGGGCGTGTGGTCGTGACCGGTTGCCTGGGGGTCGAGCCGGAGCGGATCATGGCCGCGCATCCGGAGGTGCTGGCGATCACCGGGCCGCAGCAGTACGAGCAGGTGGTCTCGGCCGTGCGCGAGGCGCTGCCGCTGAAGCAGGATGCCTTCACCTCCCTGGTTCCGCCTTCCGCCGTGCAGCTCACGCCGCGCCACTACGCCTATCTGAAGATCTCTGAAGGCTGCAACAACCGCTGTTCCTTCTGCATCATCCCGTCGATCCGCGGCGATCTGGTCAGTCGGCCCGTCGACGAGGTCCTGAGCGAGGCGGAGCGGCTGGTGCGGACGGGGGTGCGCGAGCTGCTGGTGGTCAGCCAGGATACCTCCGCCTACGGGCTCGACACCAAGTACGATCCGCGCAGCTGGCACGGCGTCGACTATCGGACGCGAATCAAGGATCTCTGCGAGGGGCTTGGCCGGATCAGCGAACTGGGCGCCTGGGTGCGGCTGCACTACGTCTATCCCTATCCCCACGTCGATCAGCTCATTCCGCTGATGGCTGAGGGTAAGATCCTGCCCTACCTGGACATTCCCTTTCAGCATGCCAGTCCCAACGTGCTCAAGACCATGCGCCGCCCGGCCAACCAGGAAAAGGTGCTGGACCGCATCAAGGGCTGGCGGCAGGTCTGCCCCGACATCGCCATCCGCTCGACCTTCATTGTCGGTTTTCCCGGCGAGACCGACGCGGATTTCGAGTTTCTGCTCGACTGGCTGGAGGAGGCGGAGATCGAGCGCGTCGGTTGCTTCCGCTACGAGCCGGTGGAGGGCGCCCGTGCCAACGACCTGCCGGACGCGGTGCCGGAAGAGGTCAAGCAGCAGCGCTACGAGCGGCTGATGCTGAAGCAGCAGGAGATCTCCACCCGCGCGCTGGCCAAGCGCGTCGGCCGCACGACAAGTCTGATCGTCGACGAAGTGGATGAGGAGGGCGCCATCGGCCGCACCGAATGGGATGCCCCGCAGGTCGACGGGATCACCTTCCTGCAGGGCGAGACCGATCTGAAGCCGGGCGACATCGTCCCGGTGCGCATCGATCACGCCGACGAGTACGATTTCTGGGCGACGCGTCTTCCGGTGGGGTGAGGGCTGCGAGACGCTGCCCAGTCGGTTGCCCGTTCCGGCTTGGTTTGATTTCCGGAGCCTAGAGATCGTCACCCTGAGCCTGTCGAAGGGCATCGCTTTTCGACAGGCATGGTCGGTGCGGCCCGCCGAGCAGATACCCACGAAAAAACACTGCGCCGGCTGTGAGGCCGGCGCAGTGTCGAAAATTCGAATCGGCGAGCCCTGACGCCCGCCGGAACCGCTTACTTCGGGCGCGTGGCGCCGTAGCGGGAACGCTTCTGCTTGCGGTCCTTGACGCCCTGGGTGTCCAGCGCGCCGCGCACCACGCGGAAGTAGACGCCGGGCAGGTCGTTCGGGCCGCCGCCCTGCACCAGCACCACGGAGTGCTCCTGCAGGTTATGGCCCTCGCCGGGGATATAGGCGGTGATCTCGTGACCGTTGGTCATGCGCACGCGCGCGACCTTGCGCAGCGCCGAGTTCGGCTTACGCGGCGTCACGGTGTAGACGCGCGTGCAGACGCCGCGGAGCTGCGGGTTGTTTTCCAGGCCGAGGCTGCGACCCGCGCCGGTCTTGTCTTTACGCGGCTTGCGGATCAACTGATTAATCGTGGGCATAAGCGCTCTATGGCTGACGTGTTTCGAGAGAGCGCGCCATGTAGCCGATCCAGGGCGCCAGATCAAGTGCAGCCGCCGCTTTTTCTCGGGTATCCTAGTGCGATGCACGCACCCTCCGGCCCGATTCTGACCGCCCGCGGCCATCCCAACGTCAGGGCCAGCCATTCCAAGACTCTCGAACTGGTTCCCGAGGCGGATCTGAGCCCGCGCGGCACCTGTGTCCTGGGTGTCGCCCTGGAGGGCGATATGGACGCCGTGGCGGGTCTGCGGGGGGCGGTCGAGCTGACTTTGACCTGCCAAGGGATGACGCAGCACCTGCGGGCGACCCTCAATCCGGCTTGGCTGCCGGGTGAGCCCTTGATCTTACGCCGCCGGACCTTGCCGCTCACCCGCCGCACCTTCGGCTTCGCCGCCGATAAAGGGGCGGCGGACCTCGACCGGAACTTCATCGCCGGGCTGAGCGACTCGACCGCGCGGTTGGAGATGGAGATCTCTCCGACCGGCGCGCACGCGCCGGCGGGTGCGCTGTTTCTTGCGGGGCCGGCCGGGCGGGAGGATGCACGGCTGGCTGCCGCCCGGCGTTTGGCCGATCTGCGACTGACGCGCGGGCTGGAGGGCTTGCTGCGGGAAATAGCGGCGGGCGGTCGCGTGCTTCTGGAAAGCGACGATCTCGGCCTCCAGGCCGAGGCGGTGAGGCTCACGGCGGAGGCCGGCGGTCAGGCAACCTTGGTAGGCGGCTGGAGTGCGGCGGAGGGAGCCCGGGCGCTCTCGGGCCTCGCGGCCGAAACCTGGAGCCGTCTGCGTCGCTGGCCGAACGGCAAGCCGGCCCGGCGCGATCTTCTGGCGCGCCTGGCCGACTCCGGCGCAGGCCTGCTGCTGCCCCTTCCCGCCGGGCAGGGTGAAGGACTCCTCTCGTTGGTCGCCAAAACCGTCGGCGACCGCGAAGCAGTCCTGATCGTCGCGCCGAACGATCCGCAGGAAGAGTCGCGCCGCGGCAGCTTGATCGCGTTGGCGGAGGCACCGCTTCCTCAAGGCGAGGTCTGGCTGGTCGTGGCGGAGTGCGAGCCGGGCGAGGCCGGCCAGCTCGACTCCAAGCTCGCTGCCCTGGCCAGACGCCTGCAAGCGGCCGGCGTTGCAACCAAGACCCTGGCCGCTGCTCTGGCCGAAACCACCCATCTGTCGAAGCGCGATGCCTTCAATGCTCTCATAAAAGATGAATAAAACTGAATAACCAATTTAAATATATGATTTTTGACTTTTGATTTCGAGTGTTTTGCGCCGACTTCCGACAACCAGTCTGCGGCCCCACGAGGTCCGTTCGGGCAACTCGCCGAGATGGAGGTCGATCTTTCCGATCTTCAGGCCGGCGGCCAGGTAAGCCGGCCCGAGTCTTTGTTCCGCCAGCTCCGCGTCCAGTTCGTTGAGGCCCAGACGGTCGCGTTGGTCCGGGTCCTCGAAGGGCGCGAGGTTGATGAGCAGCGTGACCCGCGCGCCGGGTTTGGCACAGGCGGCAATCCCCGCCAGGACCTCCTGCTGCGGTTCGCTCACCGCCTTCAGCAGCGATCCCCAAGGGTAGTTGATCGTAATCGCATCGCAGCGCCCGGCCAGCTCCGACGGCAGATCTTCGGCCCGAGCGACGACGTAGAGGGCATTCGCCGCGCCGCCCTTGGCCGGTTTGGCCCGCGCCCGGCGGGCGCTCTCCGCCATGGCCTCCGCAACCGCGTCCAGCCCGATGCAGAGCACGCCCGGTTCCGTCCTTGCCCGGCGCAGGACGAAGCTCCCGTCGCCGGTGCCGAGGTCCAGGGCGATCCCTGCAAAGCCGCTTGCCAAGTCGGCGAAGGCCTCCGGCGAGAGGTCGCGCTGTTTCTTGCCTTCGACGATGCGCATGGATACCAAATCGTATGCAGATTGCTGGCCTGAGCGGTTCGCTCGGGGTTAGTTTGTGCCGGAGAGGACACCAGCGAAGGAAACCGAGAGGCTCATGGAGAAGAATCTGCGCGTCGATGGCAAGCGTCTCTGGGACAGCCTGATGGAGATGGCGCGGATCGGCGCCACGGCGAAGGGGGGTGTTTGCCGACTGGCGCTGACCGACCTGGACCGCGAAAGCCGGGATCTCTTCGTGCGCTGGTGCGAGGAGGCGGGCTGCAGCGTCACGGTGGACGGCATCGGCAACATCTTCGCGCGCCGCCCCGGACGCAACGACGCGCTGAAGCCGATCGTGACGGGCAGCCATCTGGACAGCCAGCCGACCGGCGGCAAGTTCGACGGCGTCTATGGGGTTCTGGCCGGACTCGAGGTGATGCGAAGCCTGAACGATGCCGGCTACGAGACTGAAGCACCAATGGAAGTCGCGGTTTGGACGAACGAAGAGGGTTCGCGCTTTCCGCCGGCCACCTTCGGGTCCGGGGCCTTCGTCGGCGACTTCGATCTGGAGGCCTGCCTGGAAACCAAGGATATCGACGGCAAGAGCGTGCGCCAGGAGTTGGAGCGCATCGGCTACCGCGGTCCGGAGCCGGTGGGCCAGCATCCGATTGGGGCTTACTTCGAGGCGCATATCGAGCAGGGCCCGATCCTGGAGGCCGAGGGCAAGACAATCGGTGTGGTCACCGGCGGCCAAGGGCAGCGCTGGTACGAAATCACCGTGACTGGGCAGGAGGCCCATGCCGGCCCGACGCCCATGGCCCGACGCCGCAACGCACTGGTCGGGGCGGCCCGCATGGTGGAACTGGTCAACCGGATCGGATTCGACTTCCAGCCGGATGCCTGTGCCACTGTCGGTATGCTGGTGAACCGCCCGAACTCGCGCAACGTCATTCCCGGTCAGGTCTGGTTCACGGTCGATTTGCGCCATCCCGAGGAGGCGCGTCTGGATGGCATGAACGCGGCCTTGCGCGAGGGCTGTCGGGACATCGCGGAGACGGCGAAGCTGGAGCTCGAGATCGAAGAGATCTGGACCTTGCCGCCGATGCCCTTCGATCCGGCCTGCGTCGACGCCGTGGAGCGCGGCGCGCAGGCCGCCGGCTATTCCCATCGCCGCATGGTCTCCGGTGCCGGCCACGACGCCATCTACCTTTCCAAGGTGACGCCCACCGGGATGATCTTCGTGCCCTGCGAAGACGGCATCAGCCACAACGAGATCGAGAACGCCACGCCGGACGACTTGGAGGCCGGCTGCAACGTCCTGCTCGCTGCGATGCTGGAGCGCGCCAACGCGACGGCGGACGAGACCGGCTGACGAAGCGGTTCGCCACGTGAAACGGTCGTCAGCGATCGGTCGGCCGGTTGCGCGTGACCGTTAGCGGGCAATCCGTTACGGGCTTGCGGCAGCTTGCCGCGGCTGTGCTAGAACCCCCTCAGGAGCAATCGAGAAACCATCGGCGGGGACTTATGGACGGGGGAGACGGCGACGCCCTGATGCAGCGCCTGCAAGCCGGGGCGGCGCGTGTGGAGGCGACGTTGGAGGCACTCTTGCCGGCCTCTTCGGCGCCCTACGCCAAGGTCATCGAGGCGATGCGCTATAGCAGCCTGGACGGCGGCAAGCGCCTGCGGCCTTTCCTGGCCGTGGAGAGCGCGGCCCTGTTCGATGTGCCGGAGGCGCGCGCCTTGCGCGCCGGCGCGGCGGTCGAGATGGTGCACTGCTACAGTCTGGTGCACGACGACCTTCCGGCCATGGACGACAGCGACCTGCGGCGGGGGCGGCTGACGGCGCACAAGCGGTTCGACGAGGCAATTGCGATTCTGGCCGGTGACGGCTTGCTGACCGAAGCTTTTGCCGTGCTGGCGGATTCAGCGACTCACCCTTCGGCGGACGTTCGGATCGCCTTGGTGGCGGCTTTGGCGCAAGCGGGCGGCAAGGACGGCATGGTCGGGGGGCAAATGGTCGATATCTCTCCGGACCGCCACGACCTCGATCTAGATGGCATCAAAACCCTGCAGGCCCTGAAAACCGGAGCTCTCATCGGGTTTTCCTGCCAGGCAGGTGCGATCCTGGGCCAAGCCTCGGCGGAGGATCGCGCCCGCTTGACCGGCTATGCGGCCGACCTGGGCCTCTGCTTTCAGATTGTCGACGACCTGTTGGACGTCACCTCGACCGCCGAGGATCTCGGTAAGCCCGCGGGCCAGGATATCGAGATGGGCAAGGCCACCTTCGTCGGCATGCTCGGCGTGGAGGGCGCGCGGGCGGAAGCCGAGCGTCTGGCCGAGTCGGCGGCGGAGCGGCTGGCCTCCTTCGGACCTCGCGCCCAAACCTTGCGGCAGCTCACGCGCTTCGTCCTCGAGCGCTCCAACTGAGATCGACTCCCAAGCTGGCGGCCTGCCTATCGGCAGGTCTCGGTGAAGCCTGTTCGG
Organism: Algihabitans albus; assembly: GCF_003572205.1. Taxonomy (NCBI): domain Bacteria; kingdom Pseudomonadati; phylum Pseudomonadota; class Alphaproteobacteria; order Rhodospirillales; family Rhodovibrionaceae; genus Algihabitans; species Algihabitans albus. The sequence continues at coordinate 809,600 of NZ_QXNY01000002.1, read as the reverse complement.
GGTCCGGTCTAGTTGGTCTGCATGGGCTGACTCGACAGCCGGTCGACCTGCTGGGCGATCTGTTCGAACAGGTGACGCACGCCGCCGTTCCGCAAGACGGAGTTGAATTCGCTTCGCCGGAGCGCCAGTTCGCTGATGTTGCCGTCGAGGTAGACGTCGATGATCCGCCAGTCTCCGGCCTCTGTCTGATGCATCAGGTAGTTGATCGCAATCACCCTGCCTTTGCCTGTGATTAAACGATTCTCTACGATGGTGCCGCCGCGGGGCGCCTCTGTTGTGCCTTCGATTTTCCAGGTTTCACCGGAATAGCCATCGAAGCGGGCGGCGAAGGTCGAAACGCTGAGGTCAGTGAAGTGAGTGACGAGTTCGCGCTTTTCCTCGCCGCTGAAGCGTCCCCAGTAGCGTCCGGCAGCCAAGCGTGCCATCGCGGGAAACTCGAAGGTCTGCATCAACACCGGTGTCAGATAGTCTTGCCGGCCCTGAAAACCCAATGCTTCCGCATTCTCCATCACGTGCAGCAAAGCATCGTTCACGGTCTGCACGGTCTCGATTGGCGTGTCGCCCGCCTGCGCCGGAGCTGAGGAAGGCAACGAGGCGGTGAACAGCACAGCGACAAGGCCGGCCGCCGCCAGCGACCCGCCGAACAGCATGCGAAGATTGACGGCCGCTCGGGCCAAGGCTTTGTTTGCGGAAGGAAACACTTGGAGACTCCAGATGACGGTCGCGGTGGTTCTACATACGGCAGATCCCCGAGCCGACCAAACATCGGGGCAAGGATGACCGCCGTCAATCCGCGACCGGATTGGTTGGTCGGATGGCTCGACCGACTGCAGCGTCGGGCCTGGCCGCTTCTGCTCTTGGCCAGTCTCTTCACGGCAGCCTGTCTATGGTACGTTGCTCAAGGCCTCGGCATCGACACTGGGACGACCGATATGATTGCCGAGGAGGTTCCCTTTCGGCAGAACGACAGTCGGTTCGACGCCCTTTTCCCTCAATTTTCCGACACGATTGTGGCCGTCGTAGAGGCGCCGACGCCAGAAGACGCCTCGAATGCGGCTGACGCGTTGGCCGCAGCTCTGTCGGCGGAGCCGGGGTTTTTTCGTGACATCTACCAGCCTGGCAGCGAGCCGATCTTTGCAGAGTCGGGTCTGCTGTATCTCGAGCTCGACGATCTCTATGCCCTCTCGGACCGGCTGGTCTCCGCGCAGCCGCTGCTTGGACAGCTTGCGGACCGGCCGGACCTAGGCGGATTCTCGCAGGTCCTTGGACAGGCGATCGGGCAGCCGCAGCTGCTGGCGGAGGGGGAGGCGGCGGCCGCCCTGGCCGGCTTGCTGGGCCGCGCGGCAGCCGTTGCCGAGGCTCAGACGGTCGGTCAGCCGCTCGCGCTGTCCTGGCAAGCGCTGATCGCCGGTGAGACCGACCTGCTGACTTCGAACCGACGGTTTCTGATCATCCAGCCTGAGTTGAGCGACGGCGTCCTGAAACCGGCCGCCGCGGCAATCGACCGGCTGCGTGCTGAGATCGAGACTCTGGGCCTGACCTCCGCCAATGGCATCGCCGTTCGGCTGACGGGAACGGTGGCCTTGAATCACGAGGAACTCAAGGCGGTGGAGCTGGGCGGCTCGACGGCGGGCCTGCTCTCGCTCCTGCTGGTCGCTCTCCTGCTCGGGATCGGACTGCGATCCGGTCGTCTGGTCTTTGCGATGGTGGTGACACTCTTGCTGGGTCTGATCTGGACCGCCGCCTTCGCGACGCTGACGGTGGGCAGCCTGAACCTGATCTCCGTCGCCTTCGCCGTTCTCTTCATCGGTTTGGGTGTCGACTTCGGCATTCACGCCTGTCTGCGTTATCGGGAGGAGGCGCGGACTCGAAGTGCCGCGCCGCTCTCCTCGGCTTTCTGCGCCACGGGACCCGGAATCCTGCTCTCCGCCATCTGCGCCGCAGCCGGCTTTTTCGCGTTCCTGCCGACCGACTACAAGGGGCTGGCCGAACTGGGCTTGATCGCCGGCGGCGGGATGATCATCGCGCTGATCGCCACCTTCACCGTCCTGCCGGCTCTTTTGACGGTGCTGCCGCTGCGCCAGACCGCCACGCGACCCGAGGGCGGGCGTGAAGGGGGCGGGGGCGAACGGGGCGGTCGTTTGCCGCACGGCGCGGTCTTGGCCGTGGCTGTCCTCATCACGCTCGGGGCGGTAGCGAAGGCGCCCAGCGGCGAGTTCGATTTCGACCCGATCAACCTGAAAGACCCGGTCTTCGAATCCGTCAGAACCTTCTTCGAGCTGGCCGAGTCGGTCGAGACCACACCCTATCTGATCCAGGTGGTGACGAACGAGCCCGCGCGCGTGGCCGAGCTCGCCGGCGAGCTTGCGGCCTTACCGGAGGTCGGCAGTGTCCGGCACCTCTCCAACTTCGTCCCGACCGGCCAGGACGAAAAGCTCTTTGCCCTCGACGATCTGGCCTTCGTGCTGCAACCCTTGCTGCTGGCGGAGCCGAGCCGGGCGGCTTCGGATCCGGCAGCTCTCGCAAACGACTATCGCCGATTGCGCGAGACAGCTGCGGCCGCGACGCGCCTGCCCGCACCGGTTGGGCCGGCCGCCGCGCGGCTGAATTCGGCTCTGGAGCGGCTTTCTCAGCAGCAAGAGACCCCGGCCGCCGAGCTGGACGACCGCCTGATGCGCCACTTCCCCGCGGCTCTGCAGCGACTGCAGACTTCGTTGTCCGTGACGGAGCCGATCACGCGGCAGGCGCTTCCCCCCGAACTGGTGCGCCGTTGGCAAGCGCCGAACGGTAGCGAGCGGTTGGAGCTGCGCCCGGTTGCGCCGCTGCAGGACAATGCCGGCTTGCAAAGCTTCGCGTCCGCCGTGCTGGCCGTGGCCCCGCAAGCGACCGGCGCGCCGGTGATCATCAGCGGTGCGGCGGAGGCTATTCTGACCGCTTTCATCACTGCCAGCGGACTCGCTTTCCTGGCCGTTCTGGTGATTCTCGCCGTCGTCCTGCGTCGACCGGTCGAAATCGCGCTGGTTGCCCTGACGCTGCTGCTGGCTGCGCTTTGGACCGCGGGCGCCGCCGCGCTCTTGGGGGTGTCCTTCAACTTCGCCAACATCATCGCGCTGCCGCTGCTCTTCGGTCTGGGGGTTGCCAGCGCCATCCATTTCGTCCTGCGACTGCGCGAGGAAGGCAATGGCGCGGCGGTGCTGCGAAGCTCTACCTGCTCGGGCGTGTTGTTCTCGGCCTTCACCACGATGGCGGCCTTCGGGAGTCTGGCGATCTCCGGACATCGCGGCATGGCCTCCATGGGGGAGCTCCTGACCCTGGCCATTACCGCGACGCTGATCGCGACGCTGGTCGTCTTGCCGGCCATGATCGACCTGTTGGACCGCCGGAGGAGCGCACGACGATGACGGTCCTGGTCACCGGGGCGAGCGGCTTCGTCGGAGCGGCCGTGGCGCGCAACCTGCTGGGGCGGGGCCATCGGGTGCGGGCCCTCCTGCGCAGCGGCAGTCCGCGGCTGAACCTCAAGGACCTGGATGTCGAGACGGTCATCGGTGATCTGCGAGAGCCCGGTTCGCTTGAGGCGGCACTCCAGGGCTGCTCCGGCCTCGTCCACGCGGCGGCCGACTACCGGCTCTGGACCCGCGATCCCTCCGAGCTCTATGCCACCAACGTCGAGGGGACCAAGACGCTGCTACGGCTGGCAGCGAAGGCCGGTGTCGAACGGATCGTCTACACGTCGAGCGTTGCCACCCTGCGGCTCACGGAGACGGGCCAGCCGTCCGACGAGACCTGCGAAGCCACGCTCGCGGATATGACGGGCGACTACAAGCGCAGCAAGTTCCTGGCCGAGCAGGCCGTTCGCGACTTGGTGCGCGACGAGGGTCTGCCAGCCGTGATCGTCAGCCCAAGCGCACCGATCGGCCCCGGGGACGTGAGGCCCACGCCCACTGGCCGGATCATTCTCGAAGCCGCCATGGGGAAGATGCCAGCCTATGTCGACACGGGTTTGAATGTCGTGCATGTCGATGACGTTGCCGAGGGACATCGTCTGGCTTTCGAGAACGGAAACGTCGGCGAGGTCTACATTTTAGGCGGTGAAAACAAGACGCTAAAGAGCATTCTTGATATTGTAGATAAAAATAGGGGCAAGCATCAGCGCCGCCTCCGGCTTTCGCATCGCTTGGTGCTGCCCTTAGCGCGCGGTGCCGAGGCCTGGGCCCGGCGGTTCGGCGGCCAACCCTTCGCCACCGTGGATGGGGTCAAGATGGCTGAGCATCTCATGTTCTATTCCTCCGCCAAGGCGGAGACGGCGCTCGGGTACAGCCATCGTTCGGCTGACGAGGCGATTTCCGATGCATTGGCTTGGTTCCGGACTCACGGCTACCTTCACTGACGTCTGACTCCGGCTCGGTTCGAGACCTCAAACTTGTCATTGCCCCAAGGGAGCGCTTCCCAAAGCCGCCTGCTGGGCAGGGATCTCTTCGCGACCCAGCGGCTCCGGACAGAGGCTTTGGATGCCGCAGAAGACGCCGCAGACCGTTCGACCGATGGGATCGTGGCCGCTCTCCCGGGGCAGGAGTCCCGGCCTCAGTTCCGGAGGCCCGGAGCGACGATTGGACCGCCCGCTTGCCTGCGCCCTATACCCTTACGATCCGCAGGGTGGACGGCGTAGCCGAGAACGTTCATTTTCGCTTGCCGCAAGAGGTTGAAATCCGGTCGATTCGAGCCGCAGGCGCGAAATGGCAGGAATGGAGATCTCATAATCGGGTCGACCTTCGCGGCCGGCCAGACTTCGCCGATGGAGAGTCCTACGTGGCAGTTCCCTTGCGTCAGCACCTTGCCATTGGTTGGTATATCTTCAAGCAGAGACTGCGGGGCAACGAGCGCTACCCGCTGGTGCTCATGTTGGAGCCGCTGTTCCAGTGCAATCTCGCTTGCGCGGGCTGTGGCAAGATCGACTATCCGAAGCAGATCCTGCATCGCCGCCTGTCGGTTGAGGACTGCCTCGCCTCCGTGGACGAGTGCGGCGCGCCCATGGTCGCGATCCCCGGTGGCGAACCTCTGCTGCACAAGGAGATCGGCGAGATCGTCGCCGGCATCGTGCAGCGGCGGAAGTTCGTCTCGCTCTGCACCAACGCGTTGCTGCTCGAGAAGAAGCTGCATCTCTTCAAGCCCTCGCCCTATCTCTTCTTCTCCGTGCATCTTGATGGATTGAAGGAGGAGCACGACGCGTCCGTCTGTCAGGACGGCGTCTTCGACCGCGCGGTGAAGGCGATCAAGGTGGCTCAGAGCAAGGGCTTCCAGGTCAACGTCAATGCGACCATCTTCGACGGCATGAAGCCGGAGCGAGTCGCCGCCTTCCTGGATTACACGCGGGACATGGGGGTCAACGGCGTCACCATCTCGCCGGGCTTCGCCTATGAGCGTGCGCCGGACACTGAGCACTTCCTGAGCCGTCAGAAGACCAAGCAGCTCTTTCGCGATATCCTGGCACGCGGCAAGGGCAAGAAGTGGCAGCTCAGCCATTCTTCCCTCTACCTCGACTTCCTGACCGGCAACCAGGACTATCGCTGTACGCCCTGGGGGATGCCGACCCGCAATATCTTCGGCTGGCAGAAGCCCTGTTACCTGCTGAACGAGGGCTATGCGCCGACCTTCAAGTCCTTGATGGAAGACACCGATTGGGACACCTACGGCACCGGCCGCTATGAAAAGTGCGCCGACTGCATGGCCCACTGCGGCTACGAGCCGACGGCGGCCATGGACGCCGTTAAGAACCCTTTCAAGGCACTGAAGGTAGCTCTGCGCGGCCCACGCACCGACGGCCCCATGGCGCCCGAGATTCCCTTGGATCAGCAACGGCCGGCGGAATACGTTTTCGAGGATCTGGTCGCCGAAGCCATGACCAACTCCGACCGGCGCGCCGCCGAGGAGAGGGCACGCTCAGGCGGTAAGGGGGCGAACCAGCAGGCGGCGCAGTGAGGCCTGCGCGGCGGCGCGTGCCCGTCCCAGCCTGACCAGCGCCGGCAGGTCGCCCGGACTGCGCAGCAGCCCGAGCAGCAGGCGCGTCATACGGGGACGGCCACTGGTCTCGTCGACCGCTGCGATCGCGAAGGGTGGGAGCGTCGTTCCCAGGTCGTCCAGCACGGCGCGTATCACTGCGAAGGGCAGGTTGGCCTCGACGGCCACCTCTGCCAGTGCAGCACTCTCGAGATCGACGGCCAGTGCACCCGTTGTGTCCGCCAGACGCCGTTTCGCCGCCGGCGTCGCAGCCGCCTCGGCGGGCGTTGCCAGGGTGCCGCTGCGAACGGTCAGCTCTAAGGCTTCCGCGCTTTCGACGAGACCCCGGCTCAAAGCGGGATCGCAGGAGAAGCGCCTGTCGCTTTGGCCGATGACCTCGGTCGCAACCACCAGATCGCCGGGTTTGAGGTCGCTCGAGAGGCCGCCGCAATAGCCGAAGGACAGCAGGCTTGTCGGATGTTCGGTCAGCAGGCCGGGTGCGCGTCGTTCCGCGGCTGCGGTCGTGCCGCCGCCGACAAGAATGTGCGGCGGCTTCGGCCAGGATCGGCTCGCGTCGCGAAGCAGCTCGGCCTCTTCGGCGAGACCGACCAGGACGGTCAGCGACGTCTCGCCGCCGGTCACATCCCGACGTCGATTTCGCCGGAGTTACTGCGCTGCAGGTTGGCGTAGCGGGCCAGGGCCCAGAGCGGGAAGTAGGCGGCGTAGCCGTGGTACTTCAAATAGAAGACCTTGGGGAAACCCGTGCCGGTCCAGAAGGGTTCGTCCCAGCGTTCGCCGTCGCGCGGCGCCTCCACGAGGTTCGCCACGCCCTTCTCGACCGTCTCGCTCTCGACCTCGCCGGCGGCCATCAGGCCGAGCAGGGCCCAGGCCGTCTGCGAGGCCGTGGATCCTTGGCAGGCGTCCTTGCGGTCCGAGTGGTAGCTATCGAGACTTTCGCCCCAGCCGCCATCCGGCAACTGCTTGGACTTCAGCCACGAGACGGCCTTGCCGATCTCGGGGCGGGTCATGTCGAAGCCGACGGCGTTGAGGGCGCAGAGAACAGACCAGGTGCCGTAGATGTAGTTGGAGCCCCAGCGTCCGAACCAGGAGCCGTCCTCTTCCTGCTCGCGCAGGAGGTACTGCACGCCCTTGGCGACGGCGGGGTGGTCCAGGCCGTAGCCGAGCTGGCCGAGCATCGAGAGGCAGCGCGCGCTCACGTCCGCCGTCGGCGGGTCCAGCAGGGCGCCATGGTCCGCGAAGGGAATATGGTTCAGGTAATAGTGCGTGTTGTCGGCATCGAAGGAGCCCCAGCCGCCGTTCGCCGACTGCATCCCAAGAATCCAGCGGGTCGCCCGCTCGATCGCCGGCTTGTAGGCCTCCGGATCGGCGCGGTGGAGCGCCATGACCACCACGGCGGTGTCGTCGAGGTCCGGATAGTGGGCGTTGTTGTACTGAAAGGCCCAGCCGGAGGGGGCGAGGTGCGGCCGTTCCACCGCCCAGTCGCCCTTGACCTCGGTGACCTCGCGCTCGAGCAGCCACTCGGCGGCCTTGCGCAGCGACTCGTCGCGACCGGGGACGCCGGCCTCCTGGACCGCGTGCATGGCCAGGACGGTGTCCCAGATCGGCGATACGCAGGGCTGGCAGTAAAGGGTATCGCCGCGGTCGTGCAGCAGGTTCTTGATCGATTTCTTGGCCACCGCGAAGTTCGGGTCGTCTTTGGCGTAGCCTAGCGCATCCAGCATCATCACGGAGTTGGCCATGGCGGGGAAAATGGCGCCCAGCCCATCCTCGCCGTTCAGCCGCTCCAGCGTCCAGTCGACGGCCTTGTCGATGGCCCGCTGGCGTGCGCCCGCCGGCATCAGCGGTTCGACGCTGCGCAGCACCCGGTCCAGGTTCACGAAGGCGGCGCCCAGCACGGTTCCGTCGACGTTGGCGATGTAATCGCGCTCTTCCTCCGGCGGGGTGATGAAGAGTTCCCGGATATCGACGCCGCGCGGATTGCGGGCCTGCGGTTTCAGGGCCATCAGCACCAGCAGCGGCACGATGACCGTGCGCGACCAGTAGGAAACCTTGCTGAGGTGAAAGGGAGACCAGCGCGGAAGATGCATGATCTCGACCGGCATGACCGGGACGGCACGCCAGGGCACCTGCCCGAACAGGGCCAGTGCGATGCGGGTGAAAACGTTGGCCTTGGCCGCGCCGCCGACCTCCAGAAGGCGCTGTCGCGCTGCCGCCATATGCGGCGCTTCTATGTCTTCCCCGGTCAACTTGAGGGCGTAGTAGGCCTTGACCGTCGCCGAGATGTTCATCTCGCCGCCGTGGAACAGGGGCCAGCTCCCGTCCGGATTCTGGATTTCCCGCAGATGCCGGGCGATCTTGGCCTCTTCGGCCGGATCAACCTCTCCGAGATAGTGCTGCAGGAAGATGTACTCGGCCGGAATGGTCGCGTCGGGCTCCAACTCGTAGAGCCAGTGGCCATCGTGGCGCTGGCGTCCGAGCAGGCCGTCACGCACTTCGGAAATCGTGGAATCCAAAAGGTCCAACGAAGGTTTATCGTCGAACGCCGGCATCGCCATCTAAACGAACCTTCCCCTACGTCAGTGCCTGGAGAGCCCGCGCCTGCTTGAGATCCGCATCGCCGGGCGCCGTTGGAAAAGCCGAACCTTCTGGGCGGCCGGGCGCAATCTCTATGTGAACGCCGACTCCGACCTCGACTCTGTTGCGTCGCAACACAAAGTATCGGGACTATGCCTTCTCATAGGCTCGAAAACAACCTTCCATCACAACCCCTTAGTGATCTCCCTCATAGGAGCCCATAGCGCAGCGCGACCCACAGCTTGCTGCCTTTGGAGAGCTTCACGGAGTCGCCGCCGACCTGCCATCCGGCCGCCTGCATGCGCAGCAACTGGCGCCAATAGACCTCCATCATCACGATGGCCGTCTTGGGTTTCCGGCGGCAGCGGCGGATCAGCTCGCGGCTGCGTGCAAAGCGGGCCAACGCCAGCGCGGCCAGGCTGTCGCAAACTTTGTGCAGGTCGGGGTGACGCAGAACCGCAGCCGCGCTGCGGTCCTCGATTCCGGCCTCCTGCAGAAGATTCGCGGGTAAGTAGAGACGTCCGCGTGCCGCGTCTTCCGTGCGGTCACGCAGAATGTTGGTGAGCTGCAGCGCCTCGCCTAGGGTGACCGCCAGCTCCCGCGCATTGGCGTCGCGCTCGTCCAAGACCTCCAGAGTCAGCACTCCGACGGCCCCCGCGACCCGGCGGCAGTAGAGTTCCAGGGTCGGCCAGTCGGGCCCCTGCAGAGCGTCCAGCAGGTCCATCTCCATGCCGTCGATCAATGCCAGGAACTCGCTCTGCGACAGCGAGAAGTCGCGGATCGGTTCCGCCAGGGCGAGGGCGATCGGATGAGTCACCGCTTTTCCGGCGTAGAGCCGGGCAATTTCGGCCCGCCACTCGGCCAGTGCCGCGCGGCGCGCATCCAGAGGACCCGGCTCGTCGGCGATATCGTCGATCTCGCGGCAGAAGGCATAGACCGCAAACATGGCTTGCCGTCTGGGGGCGGACAGCAACTTGAGGCCCCAGACGAAAGAGGTGCCGGCGGCCTGCACACGGGCTCGCACCCAGGCCTCGGCTTGATCGCGCGGCATGGCCGGCGCAGCGAAGTGGGCGCCGAAGTCGATGACGGGATTCGGGGGGGTGTCGTTTGCGGTCATGAATAGAGAAATCCAGCATAGGCGGATAATCTGTCTGAGCGGCGCGCTCTGCTCAATGGCTCTCGGGCGAGTCTTGACGACTTGCTGAACTTTGTCCCGTTCCAGCCGCTTGGTTGCGGCCCTTCCAGCCGCCTCCACGACCGCTGTGATAACGCCGCGCGGAGTCCAGGGTCATTCCGGTATAGAGCACCGCCGCCAGCGGCAGAAGCAGAGCCAGCCAGAGCGGCTGGCGATACTGTCTGAGAGTCGGCATCAGAGCCAGTGCCATTGCCAGCCAAACCGTGAGCGCCGTGAGCCCGGCAAGGGCAGTGCCGTGTAGCGGCCAGGTCAGGGCGATGGCGGGTGGAACCAGGTAGATCAGCATCATGCCAAGCAGCGTGCCGGCAAGCAGCCAGGGCGAGTGATGAAGCTGGGTATAGGCGCTGCGCGTCACCATGCGCCAGATTTCGCCCAGACTTTCGTAAGCCCGGGCCGAGCGGGCGTGGCCGCTGGTGCCCAGCCAGAGTCGCCCGGCCCGGCCCTTAGCGTCGGCCGGCCGGCCGTGCCGCTTGATCTGCTGGCCGATGGCGCAGTCGTCGATGATCCGGTCGCGCACGGGGGCCAGGCCGCCGGCGCGTGCGAAGGCCTTGCAACGAAGCAGCAGACAGCCGCCCGCCGCCGCCGCCGTGCGCGTGCTCGGATCGTTGACCCAGCCGAAGGGGTAGAGCTTGGCGAAGAAGAAGACGAAGGCCGGGACCAGCAGCCGGTCCCAGAAGGAGACGCAAGCCAACTCGACCATCTGGGAGGTCAGGTCCAGATCCTCCGTTTCGGCCTTGGCGATCAGGCAGCGCAGATTGTCGGGGTCGTGAAGGATGTCGGCGTCGGTGAACCAGAGATACCTGGCCTCGGGCGAGACGCGCTCAGCTTCCGCCACGGCCGCGTTGAGAGCCCAGAGCTTCCCCGTCCAGCCCTCGGGCAGCGGCGGCGGTGCGATCACGGTCAAGCGGTCCTCGGCTCCAAGAGCGACGGCAAGTCTGCGGGCGAGATCTCCGGTTCCATCGGTGCTGGCGTCGTCGGCCAGAACGACGTGAAAGGGCCCGGCATAGTCTTGGGTCAGAACGGACCGCAGGGTTTGCGACAGGACATCGGCTTCGTTGCGCGCCGGAATACAGACGGCGGCGGCGGGCCAAGATCGGTTTTCGTCTGCTTCGGGCGGACAGACGAAACGTTCCCGCCCGCGCCAGAACCCGCCCCGGAACAGCAGCAGGACGATCCAGATCAGCAGCGAAGCTGCGGCGAGACCCGTCAGCACGCCGCCCGATCCGGCAGGCGTTGCAGGATCAGACCGGCGGCTGTCTGACCCGAGGTGACGGCGCCCTCGATGGTCGCGGGGAGGCCGGTGTCGGTGTAATCGCCGGCCAGCAGCAGGTTCGACAGGCCGACGGTCGGCTTGGGCCGCAGGCGCAGGTTGTCCGGCGTTTGGCTGAAGGTCGCCCGCTTTTCCTTGACGATCCGGATCGGCGGAGCCGGCTCCAGGGGCAGCGACAGCGCCTTGGCGACATCGGGCCAGAGTCGCGCCGCCAGATCCTCGGCCGGCCGATCGACCCAGCGGTCCGCCGCGCTCACCGTGACGGAGGCGAGGCCGGGGCGCAGGAAGATCCATTCGGCGACGCCGCCCACCAGACCCAGGATACCGGCCCCCTCCGGCAAGCGCGCCGTTTCGGGCACGGCGACATGGGCGTTGACGATGGGGTCGTTGCCCTCCGGCAGCCGCAGTTCCGGCAGCAGTTCGGCCGTCACCGCGGGCGGGGTTGCCAGGATGACGCGCTCGTCCGCCGCCAACTCCATGCGATCGGCGCCGAAGTCCAGGCCGGCGATCCGCTGGCCGTCCCGAACCAGCCCGCGCAGCCTCTGGCCGTGGTGCAACGTGCAGCCGCGGGCCTCCAGGACTCGTACGGCCGGTTCGACCAGGCTGGCGTCGAGGCTGTCGCGCGCGATCAGCGGCTTGCAGTGGGCCGCGCCCTTCAGGAAGGTCTCGGCCAGCACGGTCCAAAGCAGGCGCGCCGAGGCCCGCTCCGGCGTCGCATTCAGCACAGCGACCGTCAAGGGGCGCCAGAAGCGCGTATCGGCGGGTTCGGCCCGTCCGACGGCCTCGGCCACCGTGGTGTCGGGACCCGCCAGACGCAGGTTGACGGCCTTCAGGAAGTCGAACGCCCGCGTGCCGGGAATGCGTTTCGAGGGCTGGAAAACCCACCAGGCGATCGGACCCTCGCTTGGCTCCAACCGCCAGGTTTCGCCGCTGGTCAGGTCGAGGAAAGGCAAGGGGCCCTCGGTCGGAGCAATCAGGCCGTCGCGCGCGCCGATCTCCTCCAGATAGGAGAGAGCTGCCCGGTTGGCCGAGAGCAGCAGATGATTGCCGTTGTCGATCGTGCGGCCGATCACGGGGTCGTGGTAGCTGCGGCAGCGGCCGCCGGCGCGGGGCGCCGCCTCATAAAGCGTGACCGGAACGCCGCTGCCGCTGAGACGTACGGCGGCGGCCAGCCCCGCCATGCCGGCGCCCACGACATGAACCCTGGCGGCCTTCCGAGTCATGGCGCGCGGCGGCTCTCGCCGGCCGGGGCCGGGCGGTGACTGCCCGGCAGACTCCGGCGCAGCAGCTCCCGAGCGGCTCCGGCGACGGCCTGACCCGCCAGGGCGGGACGGCTCAGTTCGACCCGCTGGGCGATGGGGTCCTGCCGCCACAGCCGCGCGGAGAGTTTCCAGGCCAGTCGGGTAATTGAAGCCGATTCAAGAGCTAAGCGCGTGTCTTTCAAGTTCGGTGCCAGTTGATCGGCGCGCCGCAGCAGGGCATCCGTGGCCTCCAGGCAGCGGTCGAGCACCCGCCGCAGGCCGGGCGTTGCCTCGGCCTTGGTCAGGTCGTCGAGGGAGGCGCCCTCGGCCGCCAGCCAGTCGGCCGGCAGGTAGACCCGGTCGAGTTGGCGGTAGTCCTTCGCGCAGTCCTGGAGATGATTGAGCACCTGCAGCGCGGAGCAGAGGGCGTCGCTCGCGGGCCAGCCGGCGCGATCCTCGCCGTGCAGATCCAGCAGGTAGCGGCCCACCGGATTGGCCGAGACCTCGCAGTAGCTCATCAGGTCGGCCCAGTCGGCCGTGCGCGGTTTGACCGCGTCGCGCGAGAAGGCCTCCAGCAGGTCGAGGCCGTGTTGGATCGGTACGTTGGTTTCGGCCAGACTGCGACGCAGGCGCTCGGCCTTGGCGACCTTGCCGTCCGGCGGTGTCTCGCCTTTCAGGGTCGTGGCGAAGGCCGCCAGTCGGCGTAGTTTGTCCTCCGGCTCCAGGGCCGGGTTGTCGGCGATGTCGTCAGCGGCCCGGGCGAAGGCATAGAAGGTCGCCACATGGGGGCGCAGCCGCCGCGCGATCAGGATCGACCCGACGGGAAAGTTCTCCGCGTCGGATCCCTTACCCGAGGGAGTCTCGACGGAAGACCGCCCGGCGGCCATCTTGTTGGAAGTCTCGGCGTCCATGGCGGGCAGACTAGAGGGCGATCGTAATCAGCGGAAGCGGGTTCGCGTTCGTTGAAGACGTGAATCGCGTTCCAACTCGACGGGGACTCGGGAGGAGGGTGCGGCAGCGCCGAGGCAAAGCACGCCGGCTGTGGACTTTCGCCGGCGGCTGCGCGAGAGATGAACGCCTTCGTGACGCCCGCCTTGGGAGATTGATCATTTCCGCCGATCCCGCCCGCATCGAGACTGTGACCGTGGCAAGCGGTGCCGGCCTGCCGGCTGCGCGGCTGCTCGTGACCGAAGGTTGGGACGGCTACGCTCTGCTGGACAGCGGGGCGGGCCGGAAGCTGGAGCGCTTCGGCCGCTACCGGGTCGACAGGCCGGAGCCTCAAGCCATGTGGACGCGCCGCCTGCCGGAGAGGGATTGGGCTTCGGCCGATGCCGTCTTCGTCGGCGACAGCGAGGAGGGCGACGGCCGCTGGCGCTTCAAGGACGAACCCTTGGAAAGCTGGAAGAGCGGCTATGGCGAGGTCGCCTTTCATGGCCGCTTCACGCCCTTCCGCCACGTCGGCTTCTTCCCGGAACAGGCGCCCCATTGGGACTGGATGCTGGAGCGCCTGAAAGACCGGGCGTCGGAGGCTTCCGAGCCGCCCAGGCTGCTCAACCTCTTCGGCTACACGGGTGTTGCCTCGCTGCTCGCCGCCGCCGCCGGTACGGAGGTGACTCATGTCGACGCGTCCAAGAAGGCCATCGGCTTCGCGCGGGAAAACCAAGTCCTGGCTGGGCTGGAGGAGCGGCCGATCCGCTGGATCTGCGACGACGCCCTGAAGTTCGCGGCGCGCGAAGGCCGGCGCGGCCGGCGCTACGACGCGATCCTGGTCGATCCGCCGAAGTTCGGCCGGGGCCCGAAGAACGAGACCTGGCAGCTCTTCGAGAACCTGCCGGAGATGCTGCGGCTCTGCCGCGATATCCTGGCGCCGGAACGCTCTTTTCTGATTCTGACGGCCTATGCGGTGCGTGCCTCCTTCCTCTCGCTGCATGAACTCTGCGCCGAGACCTTTCCCGAAGCGGCCCTGGAGACGGGCGAGTTGGCGCTGCGCGAGCAGGGCGGTGGGCGGCTGCTCTCCACCTCTCTCTTCACGCGGTTGCGCCGTGGGGTGGGCCCCGGGGCCAGGCCGTGACCAGGCCGGCCGAAGCCCGGGTCGTCACCAGCCCCGCCAATCCCGAGATCAAGCGCATCCGGGGACTGGCGCTGCGCAAGAAGCGCGAAGAGGAAAAGCTCTTCGTCGCCGAGGGTCTGCGCCACGTGATGGAGGCGCTGGAGGCCGGCTGGCCGCTGGAAACGCTGGTCTACCAGGCCGAGGCGGCCAAACGTCCGAAACTGGCCGAGGCGCTCGCGGCGACCCGGGCGGCCGGCGGACTCTGCCTGGAGGTGACCGAGGCGGTGCTTGCCAAGATGACCAAGCGGGACAATCCGCAGATGGTCGTCGGCGTCCTGCCGCAGCGCTGGCAGACGCTCGAAAGCCTGAGGCCGGGCAAGCTCTGGATCGCGCTGGAGACGGTGCGCGATCCCGGCAACCTCGGCACCATCCTGCGCACCGCCGATGCCGTCGCCGCCGACGGTGTGATCCTGATCGGCGAGACCTGCGACCCCTACAGTCCGGAGGCGGTGCGCGCCTCCATGGGATCTATCGTGCGGGTACCGCTGGTGCGGGCGACGCCGGAGCGCTTCCTGGCTTGGCGCGCCGGCTGGCCGGGCCTGGTCGTCGGCACCCATCTCTCGGGCGAGGCCGACTACCGAGAGGTCGCCTACGATCCGCCGGTCCTGCTGCTGATGGGCAACGAGCAGGCGGGCCTGACCGAGGCCGCCGCCGCGGCCTGCGACCGCCTGGTTCGAATCCCCATGGCCGGCGGCGCCGATTCCCTCAACCTCTCGGTCGCGACCGCCGTGATGCTCTTCGAGATCGCGCGGGAGCGGCTCCGGCTTTCGCCGTGACGCGCCCGCCCGACAGGCCTGTTCTCGCCGCCCTGGCCGTCGCCATCCGTGGCCCTTCGGTCGTTCTCATCAAACGCCGCAATCCGCCGGACGCCGGTCTCTGGGGCTTCGCCGGAGGCAAGGTGGATCTGGGCGAGACGGTCGCCGCCGCCGCCGAACGGGAGCTGCGGGAGGAAACGGGCGTCGAGGCCGAGGCTCTGGAGAGCCTCGGCGCGCTCGACATCATCGGACGCAGCGACGAAGGAACCCTGACCCATCACTTCGTCCTGGTGCCGGTGCTCTGCCGTTACCGCAACGGCGAGCCGCGCGCGGCCGACGACGCGTTGGAGGCGAAGTGGTTCGAGATCGCGTCGCTCGATCCCGCCGCCTTGCCCATGAGCAGGGACGTGGTCCCGGTCGCGCGGGAGGCCGCGCGCCGCCTGGCGCACCAGGGCTGACGCCTCTCAGTTTTTCACGAAGAGCTGTCTCGGGACCTTGGCCAGGCACTCGGCGCCCGCCTCGGTGACCAGGAAGGACTCGGTGATCTCGATCCCCCAGTCGTCGAACCAGAGTGCGGGAATGAAGTGGAAGCACATGCCGGGCCGAAGCTCCGAGTGATCGCCGGCGCGCAGGCTCATGGTGCGCTCGCCCCAGTCGGGCGGGTAGGAGAGGCCGAAGGAGTAGCCGCAGCGGCTGTCCTTCTCGATGCCGTGGCGGGCGATGGCCTTGCGGAAGGCCGCCTCCACCTCGGCGCAGGTCGCCCCCGGTTTCGCGGCCTGCAAGCCGGCTTCCAGGCCCTCCAGCACGGCCTTCTCCGCGTCCAGGAACTTGACCGGCGGCTGCCCGAGATAGACGGTCCGCGACAGGGGGCAATGGTAGCGTTTGTGGCAGCCGGCCACTTCGAAAAAGGTGCCCGCGCCGTCGGCGAAGGGGCGTTCGTCCCAGGTGAGGTGCGCCGCGGCGGCGTCGCGGCCGGTCGGCAGCATCGGCGCGATGGCCGGGTAATCGCCGCCGTGGCCGTCGACGCCGGCGATACCGGCTCGATAGATTTCGGCGACCAGCTGGTTCTTGGGCAGGCCGGGTTCGACCAGTTCCAGAATGCGGGCGTGAATGGCCTCGACGATGCGGGCGGCGATCCGAACGTAGGCGATCTCCTGCGGCGACTTCACGGCGCGCTGCCAGTTGACCAGACCGGTCGCGTCGACCCTCCGGGCGTTCGGCAGATGCTCCGCGAGCGCGGCATGGGCGGCTGCGGTGAAGTAGTAGTTGTCCATCTCCAGCCCCAGGACCTTGCGGTCCCAGCCCCGGTCCTGCAGCAGTGCGGCCAGATGTTCCATCGGGTGCTTGGCGACGTTCTGCACGTAGTCGTCGGGATAGGAGAGGACGTTCTCCGCCGCCATGAAGACGGTGCGCAGGGCGCCGTTGGCGTCCTGGCCGCGGCCGTACCAGAGAGGCTCGCCCTCCTGAGCCAGCAGTACGCCCTGATGAACGTAGAAGGACCAGCCGTCGTAGCCGGTCAGCCAATGCATGTTGGAGGGGTCGGTGACGAGCAGCAGCTCGATCTCCTTCGCCTCCATCGCCTTGCGCACTTTGGCCAAGCGTTGCCGATATTCCTCAAGCGTGAAGTTCAGGGTCACGTCCGGCATCGTCATTTCCCCCTCTCGCGGTTCGTCGCCGGCAGGCGGCTTCCGAACGACCTTCGCTTTCCGCGCTGGCGTCGTCCCGCGCGCCTGCTATTCTGCTTGTAAATCAAGGTGAAGCGAAGCCGACTGACCTCTTTCGAGTCTCCGATGAACCCCAGAACCTTCCTGAACGATCTCTTCGCCGCCGCTCTGGCGGTGGCCGATCCGGCGCGCAGCCTCGCGGCGCATCTGCCGGCGCGGCCGGCCGGGCGGACCGTCGTGGTCGGCGCCGGCAAGGCGGCTGCCTCCATGGCGGCTGCCGTCGAGGCGGCTTGGGAGGGGCCCGTCGAAGGGTTGGTGGTGACGCGTTACGGCCATGGCGCGGCGACCCGCAGCATCGAGGTGGTGGAGGCGGCGCATCCGGTGCCCGACGCCGCCGGTCGGGATGCGGCTAAGCGCATCCTGGCCTTGGCCGAAGGCCTGGGCGAGGGCGACCTGCTGCTGGCGTTGATTTCCGGCGGTGGGTCCGCCCTGCTGTCCCTGCCGGCCGAGGGGATCACGCTGGAGGACAAGCAGGCGGTCAATGCGGCCTTGCTGCGCTGCGGTGCGCCCATCGGGGAGATGAACTGCTTGCGCAAGCACCTCTCGGCCATCAAGGGCGGGCGTCTCGCGGCGGCGGCCCATCCGGCCAAGGTGGTGACCCTGGCGATCTCCGACGTGCCCGACGACGACACGGCGGCCATCGCCTCCGGCCCGACAGTTGCCGATCCGACGAGCTATGCCGATGCCCGCGCCATCGTCGCCAAGTACGGGCTGGCGCTACCGGACTCGGTGGGCCGCCTGCTGGAGGCCGCCGCCGACGAGACGCCCAAGCCCGGCGATCCGCGTCTGGCGGGCGCAGAGTACCGCCTGATCGCCACGCCGCAGATGGCGCTGGAGGCCGCCGCCGCCGTGGCCGGCAAGGCCGGGGTGACACCGCTGATCCTGGGCGATTCCCTGGAGGGGGAGGCGCGCGAGGTGGCTCAGGTCATGGCCGGCATCGCCAAGCAGGTGCGCCGTCACGGTCAGCCGCTGCCGGCGCCCTGCGTGCTGCTGTCGGGTGGCGAGACCACGGTGACCCTGCGCGGCCAGGGGCGCGGCGGGCGCAATGCCGAGTTCCTGCTGGCCCTGGCCGTGGCGCTCGACGGCCTGCCCGGCGTGTCGGCGATTGCCGGCGACACCGACGGGATCGACGGCAGCGAGGACAACGCCGGCGCGCTGGTCCTGCCGGACACTTTGGCGCGCGCCGGCGCGGAAGGGATCGACGCCAAGGCGAGTCTGGCGGATAACGACGGTTACGGGGTCTTCGAGTCCCTCGGCGACCTGATCGTCACGGGGCCGACCCTCACCAACGTCAACGATTTCCGCGCCATCCTGATTGTGTAACCGCAACCAAGTAGGTTTCCGTCCCATGCGCCGACTCCGCAATGCCAAGATCGTGGCCACGCTTGGGCCCGCCAGTCACGAGGAAGACACCCTGCGCGCGATGTTCGAGGCGGGTGCCGACGTCTTTCGGCTGAACTTCAGCCATGGAACTCACAAGGATCATGCCGCGCGCTACGAGACGATCCGCAAGATCGAACGCAAGGCGGGGCGGCCCATCGCCATCCTGCAGGATCTGCAGGGCCCGAAGCTGCGGGTCGGGCAGATCGAGGGCGGCAAGGTGCGACTGGAGCGCGGCGACACCTACCGCCTCGATCTCGATCCGGCGCCCGGCGATGCCAAGCGGGCGCCGCTGCCGCATCCGGAGATCTTCGCGGCTCTGGAGGTCGGCGCCACCATCCTGATCGACGACGGGCGTATGCGCCTGACCGCGCAGAAGGTGCACAAGAATCATGCGGTCTTCGAAGTGGAGACCGGTGGCGTCCTGTCCGACCGCAAGGGCGTCAACGTACCCGGCGTCGTCATGCCGCTGTCGCCCCTGACCGACAAGGACCGCAAGGACCTGGCCTTCGGCATGAAGCTGGGGGTCGACTGGGTCGCGCTGAGTTTTGTGCAGCGCCCGGAAGACCTGGCCGAGGCGCGCCGGCTGATCGACGGCCGCGCCGCGTTGATGGCCAAGATCGAGAAACCCCAGGCCCTGGAGCAGCTCGACGAGCTGGTCGAGCTGTCGGATGCCTTGATGGTGGCGCGCGGCGATCTGGGGGTTGAGATCCCGCCGGAAGAGGTGCCGGGCCGGCAGAAGGAGATCGTGCGGGCTTGCCGTCTGGCCGGCAAGCCGGTCGTGGTGGCGACGCAGATGCTCGATTCCATGGTTCACTCGCCGGCGCCGACGCGGGCCGAGGCCTCGGACGTGGCCACCGGCATCTACGACGGTGCCGATGCCGTGATGCTCTCCGCCGAAACGGCGGCCGGTCACTATCCGGTCGAGTCGGTGGCGATGATGGATCGCATCATCAGCAAGACGGAGCAGGACGCCAGCTACCGGCCGATCATCGAGGCGCTGCACCCGGCGCCCGAGCCCACGGCGGCGGACGCCATCTCGGCGGCGGCGGCACAGGTGGCGCAGACCATCTCCGCGGCGGCCATCGTGACCTACACCACCAGCGGCTCGACCGCCCTGCGCGCGGCGCGCGAGCGGCCCGGCGTTCCCATCCTCACCTTGACCTCGAAGCTTTCGACGGCGCGCCGGCTGGCGGTGATCTGGGGCGCCCAGTGCGTCCATACGGCGGACGTCAGAAGCTTTCCGGAGATGGTGCAGAAGGCCTGCCGGATCGCCAAGGACCGTGAGTTCGCCGAGCCCGGGGACAAGCTGGCCATCACCGCCGGCGTTCCCTTCGGCACGCCGGGTGCCACCAACGTCCTGCGCATCGCCTGGATCGACGAGTAGCGCTCCGGCCCGCCGGAGGCGACGGGCAGCTACCACCTGACGAGGGCGGTCGTTTCTCTAATGCCTTCCTCCTGCTGAGCCTGTCGCAGCAGGCGGCTTGCAGGGAACCGCGTCCTCCGAACTTGATGCGCCCGACCTCCGGCGCGCTGCCCTATCACGTGAAGCGGGCCCGGGACTACATCCATCGGCATGCCGGCGAGAAGATCGCCCTGGCAGATCTGGCGGCGGAGGCCGGGTGCGGCTACCGGAACCTCCAGCTCGCCTTCGAGGAGGCCTTCGGTCCGTCGCCGATGGACTAGCTGAAGAGAGTCCGCCTCCAGCGCGTTCGGAAGGAGTTGCTCGACGCGGAAGAAACCGGGGTTGTCGCAAAGATCGCGGCGAAATGGGGATTCACGCAGATGGGACGCTTCACCCAAGTCTACCGCCGCGAGTTCGGAGTGACTCCCTCGGAGACCTTCCGCATGAAGAGGTAGCGTCGCCCGGCTGGCTGCAGTTCTGTTTCACCTGTTCCGGATATGGCCGCGTTCGACGAGCGCCGCCGCTCAGCCCCGGCTCGGGGGGGCGCGCTTGAGATCCATGCGGCTGCGGCAGAGGCCGGCGTCGTAGGCCGTCGCCAGTTCCCAGCGGGCGCCCCAGTTGAAGACCAGCGCCGCCTGGCTGGCGTCCCGGCCGGCGACCGGGCGCTCGCTCACCGCGCCGTGGAGGCGGTCGAGCGCGCGCAGCCAGTCGTCGAGACGGGCGGCGCAGGCCTCCGGCGCCATCGCCCGTTCCTCGTGCTCCAGGCCGATGGCGGCGAGCCGCCCGCGCCGCAGCAGGAAGTCGACCTCCCACTCGCGGCCGGCGAAGGGGGCGGTGGAGGCGGCAATCAGCTTGAGGTCCCGCCCGTCGGCGGCGGTCTGCGGGGTGAATGCCTCGGCGATGTCGTAGAAGAAGCGGACCTCGACTTCAGACATCCAGAAGAGCGCCTTGTGGTAGCCGATCAGCCAGCGGCTCGGAGGCTCGCCGACGGCGGCGGCCGGCGCCGCCGCGAGCGTGGCGGTCAGCAAGAGGACGGTAAAACGCGCAAGGGGCGGCACGGCGACCTTCCGGACAGGCGGACTCCGGTCCAGCGTAAAGCGCCGACCCCGAGGCCGCAATCGGCCGCGGTGTCAGACAGATGAGAAGAGCTTCGCCAGCTCCGCAAGGGTCTCGGCGGAAAGATCGCTTTCGGCCAGGGTTACCGGCTCCATGCCGTAGCCCGAGGGCAGCAGCGCGATGGGCAGGCCGGCCGCCCGCGCCGTCTCAAGATCCGTGCGGGAGTCGCCGACGTAGAGGGTCCGGTCGGGGGGGACGCCCAGGCGCTCCACCACGGTCAGCAGGGGCAGGGGATGCGGCTTCAGCTCCGCCGTGTCGCCGCCGCCGACGACCGCCTGGAAGTGGTCGGTCAGCTCCAGCCGCGCGAGCAGTTGCCGGGTCGGAACCGACGGCTTGTTGGTGCAGAGGCCGAGCTTGAGGCCCTGCTCGGCGAGCTGGTCGAGGAAGGCGCGGGCGCCGGGATAGAGCGCGGAGGAGTCGGACAGCTCGGTCTCGTAGATCTCGAGGAAGCGGGCGAAAGCGACCTCGAAGTCCTCCGGCGGCAGCGTCTGCCCTGCCTGCCGCAGTCCCCGCGTCAGCAAGAGCCGCGCGCCGTCGCCGACCATTCGCTTGGTGGCCTCGACCCCGGCGGGCGGCAGGCCGTACTCGGCGAGCAGGCGGTCGAGGGCGCCGGCCAGTTCGGCGGCCGAGTCCACCAGCGTGCCGTCCAGGTCGAAGACCACGGCCTCGAAGCGGGTCGTCAGATCGGCGGTCGGGGTGGCAGGGCGATCAAGGGGACGGTCCATCAGGTCTCCGGTGTAGAGCATGTTGTGATCGTATGGAATCGCTTCAGGCTATCCTGCTCTGGGGGAAATGGTGAGATGCGCGACCAGGGCGGCGAGCAGCGCCATGCCCGCGATGGCCAGCATGGAGACGCGGAAGGCCTGGAGGAAAGCGCCGTGGACCGCCGCTTCGACCGCTGCACCCTCTGCGGACGAGAGACCTGCGGGAGGCGACAGTCCGGCCAGTTCGCCGGCTCTGCCCAGCAGTCCGGCCTCGATGTCGGGCGGCAGGGCGAGGGCGGAGAGGTCGGCCTGCAGCGCCGGCTCGAACAGGATCACCGCGACCGCCCCGACGATGGCGACGGCCAGCAGGCTGGCGACGCGCGCGGCGGCGTTGTTGATCCCCGAGGCGAGGCCGGCGTGGCGGTCCTCCACCGCGTTCATCACCGTCGTGGTCAGAGGCGAGACGCAGGCGGCCATGCCGAGCCCCATCAGCACCATGGCCGGGAAGAAGGTCGTCCAGTAGCTGCCGTCCTGTCCCGGCAGGGCCAGCAGAGCGTAGCCGGCGCCCGCGATCAGCGGCCCCAGGGTCAGGAGGCGCCGGGTCCCGAAGCGTTCCACCAGAGTGCCGCTGGCGCGCGACAGCAGCCCGATCAGCAGGGCGAAGGGCAGGAAGGCGGCGCCGGCCTCCGTCGCGCTGTAGCCCTGCACCTGGATCAGGTTGAAGGGCAGCAGGAAGAGCGCGCCGCCCAGGGCGAAGTAGAGAAAGAGCGTCAGGCCGTTGGCGCCGCTGAAGTCGGCGGAGCGGAAGAGATGCAGCGGCATCATGGCGTTGCTCCGCTTCGCCTCGACCGCCAGGAAGACCGCCAGTACCGCGAGCCCGGCCAGCAGCAGGCCGCCCGACTGGAGGGCCGCGAAGCCCTGTTCGCCGACGGCGATCAGGCCGTAGGTCATGAGGCCGAGACCGAGCACAGCCAGCGCGGCGCCCCAGCCGTCCAGGCGCGCCGCCGCCTGCAGATCGCGGCTCTCCGGGATGTGGCGCCAGCTGATCGCCAAGACGGCCAGGGAGAGCGGAACGTTGATGTAGAAGATCGCCCGCCAGGAGAAGTTGTCGATCATCCAGCCGCCGATCAGCGGCCCGGCCGCCGTGGTGATGGCTGCCGCGCCGGCCCAGGTGCCGAAGGCCCGGCCGCGCAGCTCGCGGGGGAAGCTGGCGCTGATGATCGCCAGGCTGCCGGGGGTCAGCAGCGCGCTGCCGACGCCTTGCGCCGCCCGCGCCGCGATCAGGGTCTCGGTATTGGGGGCGAGGGCGCAAGCGACCGAGGTGACCGCGAAGATCACGACCCCCAGGTCGAACATGCGCCGCCGGCCGAAACGGTCGCCCAGCGCGCCGCCGGTCAGTACCAGCGACCCCATCATCAGGGTGTAGCCGGTCAGGATCCACTGGAGCTGGGCCATGCCGGCGCCGAACTCCTGCTGCATGATCGGCAGGGCCACGATCACGACGGAGCCGTCGATGAAGGCCATCGCCGAGGCCAGGATGGTCGCCGCCAGCACGTAGGGCCGCGCCCGCTCGGCGCAGTGCGCGGCCTTGGTCGGCGGCGGCTGCGCGGCCGCGCCTGCACAGGCTTCCGTCATGGGGCCTCGTCAGAAAGGGAATCGACCTGAAGCGCCAGCTTGCCACAAGCGGGCCGCCGATTGCATAGCCAGGATCTGTGACGTTTACAGTGCGGCGGCGCTTCCGGTCGTTTGCTCTGGCTTACGCCTTGGCCTTCAGCGCCGCCAATTCCGCCTTGGCGGTCTCGGCGTCCCAGAGTTTCGCGTAGAGCGGCGCCCCGTTCTCGAAATAGCGGCCGTTGCGCAGCGGGCCGGCGTCGATGGGAACGAAGTGGGCGGCCTCGATCAGTCGCGCGGCGATCGACTTGGCGTCCGCATCGTCGCCCGCGAGGAAGATGGCGCGTCCGGGCGTGCCCTGGCCGTTCGCCAGAGCCTCCATCTCGGTCGCGAACATCATGTTGAAGGCCTTGACCAGCGTCGTCCGGGGCAGGTGGCGGGCCAATGCTTCCGTCTGCGACAGCCCGCCGAGATCGACCTGCCCGTCTCGTGGGGGATAGTAGTTGGCGGCGCTGATCACCATCTTGTCCGCCAGCGCCTCGGCGGGCAGGTTCATCGTCGTGCTGAAGGGCAGCGCTTCGAGGATCACGTCGGCGAAGGCCATCGCCTCCTCCAGCGATCCGGCCCGGGCTCCCGCGCCGGCTTGCGCGACCAAGGGCGCCAGGCTGTCCGGGCTGCGCGAGGCGAAGCAGATCTCGTGCCCCGCTTTCGCCCAGAGCCGCCCGAGCGACCCGCCGATGTTTCCGCTTCCGAGGATGCCGATCTTCATAAGTCCGCTCCCGATGCTGGTTTCGCGTCAAAGATGCGCGCCGCCGTCGACCTCGATTTCGGCGCCGGTGATATAGCCGTTCCGCACGACCGCGACGATGGCGGCGGCGATGTCCTCCGCTTGCCCGACCCGTCCGACCGGCAAGGTGTCGGCGGTAGCCCGCAGCATGGCGGCGCGCGCCTCCGCCGGCATACCGGCATAGGCTGGCGTGTCGACCAGGCCGGGGGCGATCAGGTTGACCCGGAGAGGCGCCAGCTCCTTTGCCAAGGCCGACGCCAGGGCTTGCAGGCCCAGATTGGCGACGCCGACCGCGATCATTCCGGGGAGCGGCCGGCGCCCCGCGACACCGCCGAGGAAGGTGATGGTGCCGTCGTCACTCAAATGTTCCAGCGCAGCGTGGGCGAGGCGCGCCTGCGCCATCAGCTTCGTCTCCAGGGTCTGCGCGATGGCCGAGACCCCGACGGTCTCGAATGGCCCCATCGCCGCGCCGGCACCGACGGTCAGGACCAGATCGTGGAGCGGACCGAGACGCCCGAAGAGCTCGGCGACCGAGGCGTCCGACAGGGCATCGACCCGTTCGGCCGTAACGCCAATCGGCAAGCTCTTCTGCGCCGCCGCCAGCTTGTCCGGCGAGCGGCCCGCGATGGTGACATCGTCGCCGGCCTCGGCGAAGGCGCGGGCCGTGGCCAGACCGATCCCCGAGCTGCCGCCGGCAACCAGAACTCTGCGTTTGCGATCCATCCTCACCCTCCCGAACGGCCTGTCCGGTATCTGGGTGGCCCGCATGAATTGTTGAAATAGATTGTCGTTATATGCGTCATTGACCGCATGAATTTGGCAACGGTCGACCTCAATCTGCTCAAGGCCTTCGATGCGCTCTACCGGGAAGGCAGCGTCACCCGGGCCGGGACCCGGATCGGTCTCGCGCAGCCCTCCATGAGCAACGCGCTTGCCCGCCTGCGCCAACTCTTCGGCGACGCGCTCTTCATCCGGACGCCCCAGGGCATGGCGCCGACGGAGCAGGCCCAACGCCTCGCGCCGAAGATCGCGGCGGCCCTGGCCCTGATCCGGGAGGCGGTCGAGCCGCCCGCGCCCTTCGACCCGACAAGCGCGGCGGCCGAGATCGTGATCGCCACGAGCGACGACATCAATCTGACCTTGAGCCCGCGGCTCGCCCAGCGACTCGGCGCGGCGGCGCCGAACTTCAATCTCCATCTGAGACCGCTGGACAAGGACCGGATCTTCGCGGAGCTGGACGCGGGAGGCGTCGACATGGCCATCGGCCGGTTTCCCGACCTTCCCCCGCGCTTCCTTCAGCAGACCCTGCGGCAGGACGACTTCGTCTGCATCGCCCGCAAGGACCACCCGGCGCCGGTCGCGGATCTGTCGCCGCGGCAGTTCGCGGAGCTGCCCCAGATCCTGATGACTCTGCGCGCCGACGAACGCGGTGTCGTCGACGCGGCGCTGCAGAAACTGGGATTGAGACGACGCGTCGCCCTGACCGTCGGGCAGTTCATCGTCATCCCCGACATTGTCGGTCGAACCGACTACATCGCCGCGATCCCGCGCAGCGTCGCGGAAGCTCTGGCGGAGCGGGCCGGCTGCAGCCTTCACCCTTTGCCGATCGCGATGGAGCCCTGGACCGTCTCCCTGATCTGGTCGCGGGCGACGGAGACGGCGCCGGCGAAGCGCTTCGCTGTCGGCGAGGTCGCCCGGATCGGACAGGAGCCGTAGCGCGGAAAGACGCGCGTCAGGGCAGCCTCAGCCTGCCACGCTCTCCGCAGGCGTGTGGGTTTCCGTCTCGGTTTCCGTCTCGGCGGCGGTCATGTTGGCGATCACCACCTCGGCCTTGTGGGCCAGGTGCCGGCGCAGGATGTCGGCGAGGCCCGCGCCGTCGCGGGCGGTCAGCGCCGCCAGGATCTGCTCGTGCTCCTCGACCGCCTGCTGCCAGCGTGGCGGACTCATGTTGGCCATGAAGCGCGCGCGCCGCACCCGGCCGGCGAGTCCGCCGTGCAGGGCCGTGAGGGTGGCGTTGCCCGCCGCCTCAAGGATGCGCTCGTGGATCTGCTGATTGAGCCGAAAGTACTCGGCCCGCTCCTTACGGTGATAGTGCGCGACCATCTGGTGGTGCAGGGCGGTGATTTCGGCGACGCCGGCGGCGTCGATGTTGGCGCAGGCTAGCTCGCCGGCGAGCGCCTCCAGCGCGCCCATGACCGGAAACATCTCCTCGACATCGCCGCGGGAGATCTGCACCACCGTCGCGCCGCGGTGCGGCGAGATTTCCACCAGACCGTCGGAGGCCAGCACCTTCAACGCCTCGCGCAGCGGGGTCCGGGAGACGCCGAACTGGCTGCAGAGTTCCTTCTCCGGCAGCCGCGCGCCGGGCCGCAGCTCGCCCTCGACGATCATGTTGCGCAGCCGCGCCACCAGTTCGTCGTGCAGGGAGCGCCGGGCGATCGGTGTCACGGCCCGCAGCTCGGTCGTTTGTTCTCCGGCGGTCGGCTCACTCATGCATCCAGCGCCTCTTCCAGGATCAGGGCGACATGCCGGGCCTGCCGTCCGGCTCCATCCGCGATCTGATGACGGCAGGAGGTGCCGTCGGCCACCAGAATCGCATCGGCCGGCGCCGCGCGCATCGCAGGCAGAAGAGCAAGCTCGCCCATCGCGCGGGAGGAGTCCAGGGTCTCCGCCTGATAGCCGAAGCTGCCGGCCATGCCGCAGCAGGAGGACTCCACGGTCGTCACTTCGAGATCCGGAATCAGCCTCAGGACGCGTTCGACCGGCTTGACGGCGCCGAAGGCCTTCTGGTGACAGTGGCCGTGCAGCAGGGCGCTCTTGCCGAGCGGCTTGAGCTTGGGCGCGAAGTGCCCGGCCTCGGCCTCGCTGTCGAGAAACTCCTCCAGCAGCAGCGCCTTGTCGGCCAGTGCGGCGGCCTCCTCGCCCGGAAGCAGCGACAGAAACTCGTCGCGCAGGGTGAGCAGGCAGGAGGGCTCGAGCCCAACCACCGGCAGGCCCTGGCGCACCAGCGGCAGCAGCGCATCCAGGGTGCGCCGCGCCTCGGCCCGTGCCTGCTCGACAAGGCCGGCCGACAGGAAGGTGCGCCCGCAGCAGAGCGGGCGATTCGGTTGGTTCGCCGCACGGGGCAGGTGCACCCGATAGCCGGCGGCGGTCAGCACCTTGACGGCGGCGCGCGCGTTCTCCGGCTCGAAGTGGCGGTTGAAGGTATCGGCGAAGAGCACGACGGGACGGCCGTCCTCCGGCCCGACGGCCGTTTCGCTCGGGTAGTAGGCGTCGTCGCGCCATTCCGGCAGCGGGCGCTCCGCCGCCAAGCCGAGCCAGGCTTCGCCGAGACGGCGCAGCAGGCCGACCCGATTGCGCAGGTTGGCGAGGCCGGCGATGTGCCGCAGCCTGGGCGCGTAGCGGGGCAGGTAGGCGACCAGTCGCTCGCGCAAGGGTACGCCCCTGGTCCTGGCGCGCTGGTGCAGCACCTCGATCTTCATCTTGGCCATATCGACACCGGTCGGGCACTCGCGCTTGCAGCCCTTGCAGGAGACGCAGAGTTTCAGGGTCTCCAGCATCTCGTCGCTGGCCAGAGCCTCGGGTCCCAATTGGCCGGAGACGGCGAGACGGAGTGTGTTGGCCCGTCCACGCGTCAGGTCCTGTTCATTCCGGGTGACCCGGAAGCTGGGACACATCACGCCCGCGTCGAACTTACGGCAGGCGCCGTTGTTGTTGCACATCTCGATGGCACCGCCGAAGCCGCCCCAGTCCGACCAGTCGAGACCGGTTTCGATGGGTTCGACTTCGTAGCCCGGCTTAAAACGGAAGAGGTTGCGGTCGTCCATCTTGGCGGGGCGGACGATCTTGCCGGGGTTCATCCGCCAGTCCGGATCAACCAGCGTCTTCACCTCCTCGAAGCTCTTCACCATGCGTGGGCCGAACATGGCCTCGTGGAACTCACTGCGCACGAGACCGTCGCCATGCTCGCCCGAGTGCGAGCCCTTGTAGTCGCGCACCATCTCGAAAGCTTCCTCGGCGATGGCGCGCATGGTCTTGACGTCTTCGTCGAGTTTCATGTTGAGGACCGGGCGGACGTGCAGGCAGCCGACCGAGGCGTGGGCGTACCAGGTACCCCGCGTCCCGTGCTTTTCGAACACCTGGGTGAGGCGGTCGGTGTATTCGGCCAGGTCCTCCAGCCGCACGGCGCAGTCTTCGACGAAAGAGATCGGCTTCCCGCTGCCCTTCATCGACATCATGATGTTGAGCGCCTGCTTGCGCACCTCCCAGATCGCCTGCTGGAAAGCCGGCTCGGTCGCCTCCACGACCGCGTCCGGGAAGCCGAGATCGCCCATCAGGTCGACCAGGTTCTTGAGTCGGCGCAGATTCTTCTCCGCGTCGTCGCCGGCGAACTCGACCAGCAGCAGGGCATCGGGCTCGCCGCGCAGGAACCGCACCATGGTATCGCGGAACAGCGGATTTTTCAGACCCAGCTCGATCATCGTGCGATCGACCAGCTCGACGGCGGTCGGCCCCAGTTCGACGATGTGCCGGGTGTTGTCCATCGCCTCATAGAAGGTCGGGAAGTGGACCACGCCCAACACCTTGTGGCGGGGCAGGGGAGACAGCTTCAACTCGATGCGGTTCGAGTAGGCCAGGGTGCCCTCGGAACCGACCAGCAGGTGCGCGAGGTTGATCTCCCGATCCGCCGTAGCGGGGGGCATCAGGGCATCGATGTTGTAGCCGCCGACCCGCCGCATCAGGTCGGGAAAGCGCGCCTTTATCTCCTCCGCCTCACGTGCGCCCAGGTTCAGCAGGCTGGCGGTGAGGTCGCGGATGCGGTCGGGTTCGTTGGAGACGAGCTTGGCCGGATCGACGCTGCCGAAACGCATGGGTGTGCCGTCGGGCAGCAAGGCCTCGATGGCCGCGACGTTGTCGCGCATCGGGCCGTAGTAGAGGGAGCGTGCGCCGCAGGAATTGTTGCCGGTCATGCCGCCGAGCGTCGCGCGGCTGGAGGTCGAGACGTCCACCGGGAACCAGAGGCCGTGGGGTTTGAGCTGCCGGTTCAGACGGTCCAGGGTGAGCCCCGGCTGAACGACGGCGCGGCGCGCCCCGACATCGAGGTCGATGAGTCCGGTGAGGTGTTTGGACAGATCGAGGACCAGCGACTCGCCCACCGTCTGACCGCACTGCGAGGTCCCGCCGCCGCGCGGCAGGACCGGAAGGCCTTCCTCCGCCGCGATCTCGAGAACCGAACGGACATCGGCTTCGGTCTTCGGCACCACGACGCCCAGTGGATCGATCTGATAGATCGAGGCGTCGGTGGCGTAGCGCCCGCGGCTGAAGGCATCGAAAAGTACTTCGCCCTCGACCGCGTTCCGCAACCTGCCGCCAAGGGCGGAACTGCCGCGCGCGGGCCGCTTCGGCTGGGACGCGGACTCTGCGGGCCTGGGGTCTGTCGCGACGGGCATGGCGCTTCCTCGTTACCATCGAATGTCACCAGGATACGGCAGATTGCATGCAAGATGCAACTCGACCGCGGAAAGGGGAGTATCCCATATCATGCTGATAATAATCGATCATTATCAGAAGCATTGGTTTGTTATGGATAAAAAGAACCTTGCCGCTTTGCATCTTGCATGCATAATGACAAGATCAAGTGCGCATTAAACGCGCACCGACAACGACAAGAGGGAGGCTCGCCGCGATCATGGCTCTGCACACCGGCCGTCATTTTCTACAGATCCCGGGACCGACCAACGTACCCGACCGGGTGCTGCGGGCCATGGATCATCCGACCATGGATCATCGCGGCCTGGAGTTCGCGGACCTGGGAGCCGAGGTCCTGGCGGGGACGAAGCGGGTGTTCCAGACCGAGGGCACGGTGGTGATCTACCCGGCTTCCGGGACCGGTGCCTGGGAAGCGGCGTTGGTGAACACGCTGTCGCCCGGCGACAAGGTGCTGATGTTCGAGACGGGTCACTTCGCCACGCTCTGGATGAAGATGGCCGGCAGTCTGGGCATCGACGCCGAGTTCGTGCCCGGCGACTGGCGCCGCGGCGTCGACCCGGCCTTGGTCGAGGAAAAGCTGCGCGCCGACAAAGGCCATGCCGTCAAGGCGGTCTGCGTCGTGCACAACGAGACCTCGACGGGTGTCACGAGCCGTATCGCCGAGGTGCGCAAGGCTATCGACGCAGCGGGACATCCGGCCTTGCTGCTGGTCGATACGATCTCCTCGCTCGCCTCCATCGACTATCGTCACGACGACTGGGGTGTCGACGTCACCGTTTCGGGGTCTCAGAAGGGCCTGATGCTGCCGCCGGGGCTGAGCTTCAACGCGGTCAGCGACAAGGCCTTGGCCGCCGGCAAGACGGCGAAGCTGCCCCGGTCCTACTGGGCCTGGGACGACATGCTCGGCCCCAACGCCAAGGGTTTCTTCCCCTACACACCGGCCACCAACCTGCTCTACGGCCTGCGCGAAGCGCTGAAGATGCTGCTGGAGGAAGAGGGGCTGGAGAATGTCTTCGCCCGCCACGACCGCCACGCCGAAGCGACGCGCAGGGCCGTGCGCGCCTGGGGACTGGAACTGCTGTGCCAGGAACCGCGCGAGTATTCCTCCGCGCTCACGGCCGTGGTGATGCCCGAGGGCAGCGACGCGGACGCTCTGCGCAAGGTGATTCTCGACCGCTTCGACATGTCGCTCGGCGCCGGTCTCTCCAGGCTCGCGGGCAAGGTTTTCCGGATCGGTCACCTTGGCGCCTTTAACGACCTGATGCTGGCCGGGACCTTGGCCGGAGTGGAGATGGGACTCGCGGCGGCCCGCGTTCCCTACAAGGCGGGCGGCGTGCTGGCCGCGATGGACTACCTGGCCGGCGCCGAAGAGGTCGCCGCGCCAAAAATGGCTGCAGCCGGCGACTAGAAGTGCCGGTTACGATCCTGCGGCCGCGGAGTGGACGCCGCAGCCCAGTCAAGACGCAACCTTGCGAAGACAAAGAAGGCCGAAGCACGGCTCGAGACGAAAAGACGAAACCACGGGAGGAATTGCCATGAAGATGTTGAAATTCGCCGGTGCCTTGCTGGTGTCCGCCAGCCTCGTTGCGCCGGCGGCGGCCAAGGAACTGAAATTCGGTCACGTCGGAGCGCCGGGATCTCTCTTCGCCGTCTCCGCCGAGCACTTCGCCGAGCAGGCCAACGGGCGGCTGCCGGACGGCTGGTCCGTCGCCGTTTTCGGCTCCAGCCAGCTCGGCAAGGACCGCGAGATGCTGCAGAAGCTGAAGCTCGGCACGATCGACTTCGCGCTGCCCTCGACGGTGATGTCGTCCGTTACGCCCGAGTTCGGGTTGTTCGAGATGCCCTACCTGGTGAAAGACCGCGATCACATGCGGCTGATCGAGGCGGAGGTCGTGCAGCCGACCCTGCTTCCGGCCGCCGAGCGCGAGGGCTACAAGATCCTGGCGCTTTGGGAAAACGGCTTCCGCAACATCACCAACAACGCCAAGCCGATCAATACCCCGGACGACCTGCAGGGCGTCAAGCTGCGTACCCCGAACGGCGAGTGGCGGGTGAACATGTTCCGTTCCTACGGCGCCAATCCGACGCCGATGGCATTCTCGGAGGTCTTCGTCGCCCTGCAGACCGGTGTGATCGACGGCCAGGAAAACCCCCTGGCGCAGATCGCCTCGGCGAAGTTCAACGAAGTTCAGGATTATCTCTCCATGACCGGCCACGTCTACACGCCGGCCTATGTGACCGTCAGCGCAAATCACTTTACGAAGTTGCCGGAAGACGTTCAGTCGGTGCTCATGGAAGTGGCGCAAGAGACTCAGGACTTCGTTTATGAGACGGCGGCACAGATGGATATCGATCTGCTCGATCAGCTCAAGGCGGGCGGCATGCAGGTGAACGAGCCTGACAAGCAGGCCTTTATCGATGCCAGTGCCTCGATCTACGAGGCCTTCGCCGAGCAGGTCGATGGCGGCGCAGAAATGGTGGAAACGTCCATCAGCCTGGGCGCCGGCTCCTAACGGCGGTTCCGCGCGCCCGGGCCCGACGGCTCGGCGCGGAGCGTGAGACGGACGGTCGCGGCGGAAGTCCTTTGCCGCCGTGACCGTTCCGCACCGCCGTCCCTGACAATCCGCTTTCGAAGAGTGCTGCGCCATGTCGTCTGTCCTGGCTTCGTCTCCGAGTCTGCTCGAGCGGATCTCGAAAGTCGTCGAACGCTTCCTCGAGATCGTGGTGATCGGCCTGATGGTCATTCTGACGGCCCTGATCATCGTCTCGGTGGTCTATCGCAAGCTCGATGCTTCGCTCAGCTTCGCCGACGAGGTTGCTTCCATCCTGCTGGCCTGGCTGACCTACTATGGTGCGGCCCTGGCGGCCCTGAAGCGGGGGCATATAGGCTTCGATGGGCTTCTGCTCTCGCTGCCGCCGTCGATCCGCTTGCCCCTTGCCGCTGTTTCGGAAGCACTGGTGATCTTTTTCTTCGGCCTGATGGCCTGGATGGGTTGGAAGGTCTTGGTCGTCCTGGAGGGCATGACGCTGGTCAGCCTGAACTGGGTGCCCGTGCAGCTGACGCAGTCGGTCATTCCGATCGGCGGCGCGCTGTTCATTCTCTGCGAGCTCTTGAGCCTTCCGGCGCACTGGCAGCGCGTCAAGGCCGGCGTCAGTCACGAGCGTGAGGAAATCGAGGAGATCGCGCGCCATCACATGGATGAGAACAGCGCTTTGCCGGCGGCGGACGGCCCGTTGGGACAGGGCGAGGCCGCTACGGCAGCGCTACGGAGGGCGCAGTCATGATCCTCGGCGTCATGCTCTCGGGGCTCTTCGCCCTGATCCTCATGGGAATTCCCATCGCCGTCGCCCTCGGCCTCGTGGCGGTCGGCGCCATCTGGTATTCGGACGGCTTCGATGCCCTGGTGAACGTGGCGCTCGTCATGTACGACGGCGCCACCAAGTTCCCGCTGCTCGCCATTCCCATGTTCGTGCTGGCCGGCGCCATCATGAACGCCTCCGGCATTTCCCGCCGTCTCATCGCCTTCGCCTCGGCCCTGCTCGGGTTCATCCGGGGCGGCCTGGCGATGATCAACATCGGCGTGTCGATGTTCTTTGCCGAGATCTCTGGTTCCGCCGTGGCCGACGTGGCGGCGACGGGCTCGATCCTGATTCCGGCGATGAAGAAGCGCGGCTACCCGAAGGCCTTCGCGGCTGCCGTCACCTCCTCCTCGGCCTCGCTGGCGATCATCATCCCGCCGTCGATCCCGATGATCCTCTACGGGGTGATGGCCGACGCCTCGATCGTTCAACTGTTCGTCGCCGGGATCGTACCGGGCGTGCTCGGCGGTTTCTCGCTCATGCTGATCTCCTACCTGCTGGCGCGGCATTATGGCTGGCCGGTCGAGGAGATCTTCAATCTCCGCCGGGTCTGGGTCACCTTCAAGGAGGCTCTGGCCGCGCTGTTCCTGCCGATCATCATCCTGGGCTCGATCTTCGGCGGTGTGGTCACGGCCACGGAGGGGGCGGGTCTGGCGGTGGCCGCCGCGCTCTTCATCGGCGGCGTGATCTACCGCGACCTCAACCTGACCTTCCTGCGGGCCGCGTTGCTGGACGGCGCGATGCAGACGGCGGTCGTGATGCTGTTGGTCGCGTCTTCCGCCCTGGTGGGTGTCTACCTGACCGAACAGCAATTGCCGCAGCAGCTTGCCGCCTGGGTACTCTCGATCACGGAGAACCCCACCGCGATCCTGGCCATGATGAACGTCTTCTTCCTCATCATCGGCCTGTTCCTGCACTCCGCCGCCGCCATCATCCTGGTGGTGCCGGTGGTCGTTCCTTTGATCTCCATGGTCGGCATCGATCCGGTTCACTTCGGACTGATCGTCTGTCTTAATCTGGCCATCGGCCAGCAGACGCCGCCCGTCGCGTCGGTGTTGATCACCGCCTGCTCGATCGCCCGCGCCAACGTCTGGGAGGTCAGCAAGGCCAACATCTGGTTCATCGGTGTGCTGCTGGCGGTCTTGATGCTGGTGACTTACGTACCCGCCGTGCCCATGACCCTGGTCGAAGTTCTGTACCGCTAAGGAGAGACATGTCCGCACCAGAGGAGACCGTTCTGGTTCAGCGCGACGGCGCCATCGCTACCGTCGTGCTGAACCGCCCGCACAAGCTCAATGCCATGACCAAGCCCATGTGGGGCCGTCTGGGCGAGGTGCTGCGGGAGCTGGAGGCCGACGACAGCCTCCGCTGCGTGATCCTGCGCGGTGCCGGGGAGAAGGCCTTTTCGCCGGGCAACGACATCTCCGAATTCGAGACGGAGCGCTCCAACCCCGAGCAGGCCAAGGACTACGGACGGCTGATGCACGGCACCCTCACGGCGCTGCGGGAGATGCGTCATCCCACCCTCGCGCAGATTCACGGGATCTGCGTCGGCGGTGGGATGGAGATCGCCGGCCTCTGCGATCTGCGCATCTGCGGTGAGTCGAGCCGCTTCGGCGCGCCGATCGCCAAGCTCGGTCTGGTCATGGCCTACCCGGAAATCCAGGCCTTGCGGGATCTGGTCGGAAAACAGACGGCGCTGGAGATCCTGTTGGAGGCGCGCATCTTCGACGCGGCCGAAGCGAAGGAGAAGGGTGTGGTGACGCGCGTCCTGCCAGACGCGCGTGTCGCCGAGGAGGTGGCCGAGACGGCGGCGCGCATCGCGGCGGGGGCGCCCTTGGTTGCACGTTGGCACAAGGCCTTCCTGAAGCGCCTCGAGGACCCGACACCCTTGAGCGAAACGGAGTTCGACGAGGGCTTCGCCTGCTACGGCACGAAAGATTTCGAGATCGGCTACAAGGCCTTCCTCGCCAAAACCGAGCCCGACTTCGAAGGCCGGTGACGGACATGACAGGGCAGGATAGGGCAGCGCAGGGGCCGCTGGCCGGCGTCAAGGTGATCGAGCTGGCACACATCATGGCCGGTCCGGTCTGCGGCCTGATGCTGGCCGACCTGGGCGCCGAGGTGATCAAGGTCGAGAAGGTGCCGGGCGGCGACGATACGCGCCGGATGACGCCGCCCGAGCAGGCGGGAGAGTCCTCGGCTTTCATGATGGTCAACCGCAACAAGCGCGCCATCGCCCTGAATCTCAAGGAACCGGAGGGTCTGGCGGTCCTGCGGCGGTTGTTGGCCGACGCCGATATCGTGATCGAGAACTACCGCCAGGGCACGATGGAACGGCTAGGTCTCGGCTACGAAGCGCTACGCCAGGACAATCCCGGGCTGATCTACGTCGAACTCTCCGGCTTCGGACGCAGCGGTCCCTATGCCGAACGCGGCGGCTTCGACCTGATCGCGCAGGGCATGAGCGGCCTGATGTCGATCACGGGCGAGGGCCATGGCCGGCCGCCGGTCAAGGTCGGCGCGCCGGTGTCCGACGTTGTCGCCGGCATCCTGGGTGCCTTGGGCGCCGTCTCGGCGCTGCAGGCGCGAAGCGGGACGGGGCGGGGACAGCGGGTCGATACCTCGCTGTTCGAGGCCGGAATCGTTCAGACCTACTGGCAATCGGCCATCGCCTTCGCGACAGGCAACTCGCCGGGCCCGCTCGGCTCGGCGCATCCGCTGAACGCGCCCTATCAGGCCTTCGCGACCGCGGACGGCTATATCAACGTGGGTGCGGCGAACCAGGCGAACTGGCTGCGCCTGCTGGAGGCTCTCGGCGCGCAGCCCTTGGCGGAGGATCCCCGCTTCGCCGAGAATAAGGCGCGCATGGCGCATCTGGACGAACTGGTGGCCGCGCTGGAGACCTATTTCAAGGCAAAGACGACGGCCGAATGGCTGGCGATCTTCGAGCAGGCTGGCTTCCCGGCCGGACCGGTCCTGAGCGTCGGCGAAATGCACAGGGACCCCCAGGCCCTCGCGCGCGAGATGGTGGTGGAGCTAGAGCATCCGACCGTCGGCCCGATGAAGACGCTCGGCCTGCCGATCAAGCTGTCCGAAACGCCGGGCGGCGTGACCCGACCGGCGCCGCTTTACGGCCAGCACAGCCGGGAGGTCCTGCGTGAGGCCGGCTACGACGCCGAGCAGATCGCCGCGCTGCTGACGAGCGGCGTGCTGATTGCCGAAGATTGAACACCCAGGATTGACCGCAAACGATCCTCTGCCGAGAATGGCGCCAACGAAAAAGGATAAATACCGGGAGGAGGCGGCATGGTCGCGCTGGCGGCCGAGCTGAGCGAGCGGGAGGCGCGCGCACGGGCGCTCGCCTTCGATCTGCGCGAGATCGACAGAGCCTTTCTGGACGATCCCTATCCGACCTATCGTCTGTTGCGGGCCTTCGACCCGGTCCACCGCCAGCCCGACGGCGGTGTCTTTCTGACCCGTTACGACGACGTGGCGGCGGTCTATCGCGACCGGCGCTTCAGTTCCGACAAGAAAATCGAGTTCGCCCCGAAGTACGGCGACTCTCCGCTTTTCCTGCACCACACCACTAGCCTCGTCTTCAACGATCCGCCGCTCCACACCCGGGTGCGGCGGCTTCTGGCGCCGGCCTTCACGCCGCGTGCCTTGAATCTGCTGGAGCCCCGCTTCGTCGAGATGGTCGAGGAGATGCTGGACGAAGCCGAGGTACGGGGCGGCATGGACGTGGTGACCGACTACGCCGCCGGCCTGCCGGTGCAGATCATCGGCGACATGCTCGGGATTCCCAAGAGCGAGAGAGGCCCTCTGCGCGACTGGTCGCTTGCCATTCTGGGCGCGCTCGAGCCGGTGCCGAGCGCGGCGGCGCTGGAGTGGGGCAACCGCTCGGTCACCGCGTTCAGCGACTACCTGGCCTTCCACATCGACCGCTACCGCAAGGGAAAGCTGGCCGAGGGGGGCGAGGTGCTGGGCATGCTGCTGGCCGAGACGACCGATGCCGGCGAGCGGTTGAGTGAGGTGGAGCTGGTGCAGAACTGCATCTTTCTGCTGAACGCCGGCCATGAGACCACCACCAACCTGATCGGCAACGGCATCGCCGCCTTGCTGGAATACCCCGACCAGATGGTGCGCCTGCGCGCCGAGCCGGACCTGATCGTCACGGCCGTCGAGGAGTTCCTGCGCTTCGAAAGTTCCAATCAACTGGGCAACCGCCGTCTGCTGGAACCTGCCGAGATCGACGGTGTC
Organism: Algihabitans albus; assembly: GCF_003572205.1. Taxonomy (NCBI): domain Bacteria; kingdom Pseudomonadati; phylum Pseudomonadota; class Alphaproteobacteria; order Rhodospirillales; family Rhodovibrionaceae; genus Algihabitans; species Algihabitans albus. The sequence continues at coordinate 772,600 of NZ_QXNY01000002.1, read as the reverse complement.
GCCCTGGAGGCCGGGACACTGGTCACGCTCGGCATCGGCGCCGCCAACCGGGACCCAGCGCAGTTTCCCGAACCGGACCGACTCGATATCGGGCGTACCCCCAACCGTCACCTGGCTTTCGGCGGCGGCATTCACGCCTGCGCCGGCATGACCCTGGCGCGACTGGAGGGCAAGATCGCCATTGGGCGGCTGCTGGCCCGCATGCCGGAGATCCGCCGCGCCGGAGCCTATCGGCGCGGCGGACGCGCCCGCTTCCGAGGCTTCCTGTCCTATCCGATCGCCTTCGGCCGCGCCTAGACCGCGACAAACTGAACAAGAGGGAGGTTCGATAACACCATGCGGATCGCACAGCTTCTGGTGGGGACCGTCTTCGCGGTCGGCTTGACCGTGAGTACGCTCCAGGCCGCCGAGTACGAGCTCAAGCTCAGCCACTTCCTGCCGCCGGTGCACGGTATTCACACCGATTTCCTCCAGCCTTGGGCCGAGGACCTGGCGACCTGCAGCAACGGTCAGGTCGCCGTCGAGATCTTTCCCGGCGGCACCCAGCTCGGCAATGTCGCCAAGCAGCAGGAACAGGTTCTGGCCGGTGTGGTCGATATCGCCCATGGCCTGCACGGCATCCCGCGCGGGCGCTTTCCGCGGACTTCGGTGATCGATCTGCCCTTCCTGACGGAGTCCGCCGATGCCGCGTCCCGCACCCTCTGGGCGCTCTTCCCGGACTATCTGGCCGAGGAGTACGAAGGCCTGAAGGTCCTGGCGCTGCACGCGCACAACGGCGGCCTGATCCACACGCGTGGAACGCAGGTCGGGACGATGGAGGACATGCGGGGTTTGCGCATCCGGACACCCAGCCCGGCGATCTCCATGATGCTCGAATCCCTGGGCGCGATTCCCCAGGGCATGCCGCCGGGTCAGGTTTACGAGAATCTCGAAAAGGGTGTGATCGACGGAACCGTCTTCCCGTGGGATCCGGTCCGTTCTTTCCGGCTCGCGGAGGTGTTGGAGCACCATCTCGACGCGCGCGCCTACACGGTTTCCTTCTTTCTCGTGATGAACCAGCGCAGCTACGACCGCCTGCCGGCCGATGTGCAGGCCTGTATCGATGGTGCCTCCGGTGACGCCTTGACGGCCAAGTTCGGCGACTGGTGGAATGCCTGGGACGCGCCGGGACTGGCCGCGGCCAAGGAGAAGGGCAATGGCGTCACGACCCTCGGCGACGCCGAGCGCGCCCGCTGGCGCGAAGCGCTCGCGCCGATGATCGAGGCCTACCTGGACGAGTTGGAGGGGCAGGGCGTCGAGAACGCTCGTGAGATCTTCGCAAAGGCCCAGGACTACGTCGCACAGTTCGAAGCGAAGTGACCGGAGATCGGCCGAGCGGGGCTACGCTCGCGCGTCTGGACGATCTGCTCACCCGCTTCGCCCGCATCGTCGCTCTGCTCGGGATGCTGGGGCTGGGCGGGGCGATGGCCGTGACCGTTGTCGACGTGGCGCTCCGTCCGACCGATAGCGCCATCTTCGGCGTGGTCGATCTTGTGCAGCTTGGCGTCATGGCGGCGGCCTGGTTGGCGATTCCCTATGCCTTCCTGACCGACTCTCATGTGTCCGTCGACCTGCTGGCGCAGAGCCTGCCGTCCCGGTTGTCGGCCTTGCTGAGGGCACTGGGGGCGGGGCTTGCCGCAGGGTTGATGGCGCTGATCCTGATTTACGGCTGGCAGGCGGCGGCGCAGCAGGCTCAGTTCGGCGATGTCTCCCAAACTCTCGGCCTGCCGAAGACCTGGTATTGGGCGCCGCTGCTGTTCGGGGCCGCCCTCTCGCTGCTGGCGACCTTGCTGATTGCGATCACGGCCTTGCTTGCGGCCCTGCAGGGGGCGGATCGGGGGAGGGAGCAGGCGTGAGTGATCCCTTTTTCGGTCTCGTCGCCTTTCTCGGTGCCTTGCTTCTGGTGCTGTTGCGCGTGCCTGTCGCAATTGCCATGGGCGTCGTTGGCGTCGGTGGCTTCGCGCTGCTGAACGGCTGGTTCGGCGCCGGCTTCGTGCTCGGTGCCGCGCCCTTCGAAGCGGTCTTTCCCTACAGCCTGTCTGTAGTGCCGCTGTTCGTCGCGATGGGTGTCTTCGCGGCGCGTGCGGGCCTGTCCCGGAGTCTCTATCAGGCGGCGGGTGCCTTCGTGGGCCGGGCGCGGGGCGGTCTCGCCATGGCGACCATCGGGGCCTGCGCGGCCTTCGGGGCGATCTGCGGGTCCAGCCTTGCCACCGCTGCCACCATGGGCAAGGTTTCCCTGCCGGAGATGCGCCGTTTCGGCTATGCCGATTCCCTGGCGGCGGCCTCCATCGCCGCCGGCGGCACGCTCGGCGTCCTGATCCCGCCCTCGATTCTGCTGGTGATCTACGGACTGCTGACGGAGACCTCGATCGGGCAGCTTTTCGTCGGCGCGCTGATCCCCGGTCTGCTCGCCACGCTGCTCTACATGGCGGCCGTCTTCGTGCAAACCCGGATCGATCCGAAGCTGGCGCCGGCGACCGGGAAGCCGGAACGCGGCCATCGCCGGGCATCGCTCAAGCGGGTTTGGGCCGTGGCACTGCTGTTCTTCCTGGTGATCGGCGGCATCTACTGGGGCTGGTTCTCGCCGACCGAAGCGGCGGCGATCGGGGCCTTCGGCGCCATTGCACTGACGGCCGTCACCGGGCAGTTCACCTGGCGGATGCTGCTCGACGCGGCGGAGGAGACGGCGCGCACCACCGGCATGATCTTCCTGATCCTGGTGGGGGCGGCGCTGTTCAACTACTTCATCGAAACCAGCGGCCTGCCGCGTCTGCTGACCGGCTGGGTCGAGGGTGCGGGGCTGGCACCGATGACCGTGCTGCTGCTGATCATGCTGTTCTACCTGCTGCTCGGCTGCTTCATGGACTCCCTCTCCATGATCCTGCTGACGGTGCCTTTCGTCTTTCCGGTCGTCGCGGCCTTGGGGCTCGATCCCGTATGGTTCGGCATCCTCTTGGTCACCGCCGCCGAGATCGGCCTCATCACACCCCCGATCGGTATGAATCTCTTTGTGATCCAGGGTGTCGTTCCGGGTTTGCGCCAGTCCACCATCATCCGCGGTATCTTGCCGTTCCTGGCAGCCGACGTCCTGCGGCTTGCGCTGCTGATCGCCCTGCCGGCACTCACGCTCTGGTTGCCCGGTCGACTGTGAGTCCTGTCCTTCCTGGACGTCATCAAAATTTCACGCCGCCGAGTGGGGCAAATTTCGGTTTCCGGTCAAAGCGTTACACGTTGTTTCACGGTCCGTAAGAAAACGTTTACGTGACCGCGGCTCGGCGCGCGCTCACAGGGAAGGCCAAGGCTTCTCTGGCATGGCGTCTCCGCCCCATGAGCACGGTCAAGACTCCACCCACCATCCGCACGGTCGCCGCGCGCGCCGAAGTTTCGGTTGCGACCGTCAGCCGGGTGGTCAACGGCCTGGCGCCGCCGCATTCGGCGGCGACGCAGCGCGTGCGCGAGGCGATCAAGGAACTCGGCTTTCGGCCGAACCGTCTGGGTCGGGGTCTCAAGACCGCGCGCAGTTCGACGATCGGCTTGATGATTCCCTCACTGGCCAATCCGGTCTTCGCGGGTTCGGTACAGGGCGTCCAGGGCGCGGCCCGGGCCGCCGGCTACGGCGTGCTCCTGACGGCGACCAACTACGACAAGGGCGAGGAAGCGGAGGCGGTCGAAACGCTGCTCAGCCACAACGTGGACGGCCTGATCCTGACCGTCGCCAAGTCCGACGACAGTGAGTTGCTGGATGAGCTGGACGAGCGCGGGGTGGCCTATGTGCTGATCTACAATCAGCCGAGCGTAAGACACCGCGCCGCGGTTACCGTCGACAATGTCGCCGCCGCCCGCGAGGTGGTCGAGTTGTTGAAAAGCTACGGTCATCATCGCATCGGCATGGTCGCCGGTCAGTTCGCCGACAGCGACCGCGCGCGCCTGCGCTGGCTCGGCTACGACGATGCCATGTTGCGCGCCGGGCTGGAGCCGGATCCGGTGATCGAGGTCGCCTTCGAGGCGACGGACCTGACACGGGAGCTCCGAAGCGCCCTGACGACGCCGGAGTCGCCGACGGCGCTCTTCTGCTCGACCGACCTCATCGCGGTCGCCGTGATGGCCGCGGCGACCCGTCTTGGGCTCGAGGTGCCGCGCGATCTTTCCCTGGTCGGCTTCGACGGAATCGCCATGACAGCGGCGCTGCGCCCGCAGCTCACCACGATCGTCCAGCCGACCGAGGCGATGGGGCGCGACGCCTTCGGGTTGCTGGCCAAGCTGATGGCCGGCGGTGAAGAGGCCGAGAGCCTGCGCGCGCCTGTCCTGCTGACCCACAGCCTGCGCCGGGGGGAGACGGTGGGGCCGGCTCGGTCCGGGCCACTGCCTCTGTCCGGCCGGACGTCTTGAGCCAGAGGTCTTGAGACTGCCGGCCCGTTGCATCTTTTGAAGACGAGGAAAGGATAAGGATCGATGCGTAACGTGATGTTGGGCCTGGCGACCGCCGGGGCCGTGGTTGCCTTCATGCCGAGTGTCGAAGCGGCGGACGCGATCTGCTACAACTGTCCGCCGCAATGGGCCGACTGGGCCTCCCAGCTCGACGCGATCGAGGCGGCGCTGGGGTACGAGATTCCGCACGACAACAAGAACAGCGGTCAGACGCTCAGCCAGTTGCTGGCGGAGAAGGGCAATCCCGTCGCCGACATCGCCTACTACGGCGTCACCTTCGGGATCAAGGCGAAGGCCGAGGGTGTCACCGAAGCCTACAAGCCGGCTGGTTTCGAGGAAGTCCCCGACGGCCTGAAGGACCCCGAGGGCCACTGGTTCACGACCCATTTCGGAACGCTCGGTCTCTTCGTCAACGTCGATGCCCTGGGCGATGCCGCAGTGCCGCAGTGCTGGGCCGATCTGACCAAGCCGGAATACGACGGCATGGTGGGTTATCTCGATCCCTCCAGTGCCTTCGTCGGCTATGCCGGCGCCGTGGCGGTCAATCGGGCGATGGGTGGCGATCTGGACAACTTCGATCCGGCCATCGCCTACTTCCAGGATCTGGCCGAAAACGATCCGATCGTGCCGAAGCAGACCTCCTACGCCCGCGTCGTCTCGGGCGAGATTCCCATTCTCTTCGACTACGACTTCAACGCCTATCGTGCCAAGTACACCGAAGACGGCAACTTCGAATTCGTGCTGCCCTGCGAGGGCTCCGTCGTGGTGCCTTACGTGATGAGCCTGGTCGCCGATGCGCCCAACATGGAAAAGGGCAAGGAGATTCTGGATTTCATCATGTCGGACGCCGGCCAGGCGATCTGGACCAACGCCTTCCTGAAGCCGGCACGCCCAATCGAGTTGCCGGCGGAGATCGCCGAGAAGTTTTTGCCCGACAGCGATTACGAGCGGGCCACTCCGGTGGACTACGCCAAGATGGAGCAGGTTCAGAGGGACTTCGGCGAGCGTTACCTTAACGAGGTGCGCTGAGCGGAGTCCGAATCCTAGTTCCGACTTCTGGTTCTGCGCGACCGGCGGGTGTCCAGGTAGGACGGCCGCCGGCCTTTGCCGTTCGGATTGTCTTGCGATGTCCCGCGATTTGTCTCGTCACCTCCTTCTCTTGCTGCCGCTCGTCATTCTCATCGGCGCCTTCTTCCTGCTGCCCATCGCAAGGCTGATCCTGGTCGGCGCCAGCGGTGACGCGGGCGTCGCCGCCTATGCGGCGGTGGTGACGACGCCGCGCTACTTCGAGAGTTTTCTCAACACTATTCTCCTGTCCGCAGGGGTCACGCTCATGACTTTGGCGATCTCCACCGCGGCCGGTCTTTTTCTTCAGCGCAATGCCTTTCCCGGACGCGATCTGCTGGTGGCGCTGATGACCTTTCCACTCGCTTTTCCGGGCGTGGTCGTCGGCTTCATGGTGATCATGCTGGCCGGCAGGCAGGGTGTGATCGGCGGCATCACGGATGCGGTCTTCGGCGACAAGCTGGTCTTCGCCTACTCGATGGCCGGCCTCTTCATGGGCTACGTCTACTTCTCGATTCCGCGAGTCATCCTGACCATCATGGCCGCGATCGAGAAGCTGGACCCCGCGTTGGAGGAGGCGGCCCGCTCCCTGGGTGCGGGCCCCTGGACCGTGCTGCGCGACGTCGTGTTGCCGGCTCTGAGGCCGGCCTTTCTGGCCTCCGGCGCGATCTGTTTCGCAACCGCGATGGGCGCCTTCGGGACCGCTTTCACCCTGGCGACGGATATCGACGTGCTGCCGATGACCATCTACACGGAGTTCGTGCTCTACGCCAACTTCGCGACGGCGGCCGCGCTCTCCATCGTTTTGGGCGCGATTACCTGGCTGGTTCTTGCGCTGTCGCGCAGCCTGGCCGGCAACAGCGTTGCGGCGGCGGGATAGTAGAATGCTGGGCGGTTCTGCGAAACGGCGCGGTTGGGGGTTCTGGGTGCAGCTTGCCTTCACCCTTCTGGTCTGCAGCTTCCTGATCCTGCCGGCGCTGCTGTCGATGCTCGCCGGGATCACGGTGAACTTCTTTCAGGGTCTGTCCAGCGGCCTGACCCTGAAGTGGGTGCTGCAGGTTTTCGAGCTCTACAGCGATACGCTGCTCTTGACCCTGGGCATCGCCTTGGCCTGCCTGGCCGTCACGTTGCTGATCGGCATTCCCGCGGCCTATGTCCTGACCGTGCGGCAGACCTGGTTGACGCGGCTGGTCGAGGAGGTCGTGACCCTGCCAGTCGCAATCCCCGGCCTGGCCATTGCCCTGGCTTTGCTGCTGACCTACGGCGGCCTGGGGGAGTTTCGACGCTCCTGGGGTTTCATCCTCGTCGGCCATGTCCTCTACACGCTGCCCTTCATGCTGCGGGCCGTGATGGCGGTGCTGGCCTCGATCGACGTGCGCACTCTGGAGGAGGGAGCGGCCAGCTTGGGGGCCGGCTTCTGGACCCGCTTCTTCACCATCGTCCTGCCCAACGCCCGCTCCGGCATTCTCGCCGGCTCGCTGATGGTGGTGACCCTTTCCATCGGAGAGTTCAACCTGACCTGGATGCTGCATACACCGCTCACGAAGACCCTGCCGGTCGGACTGGCGGACTCCTACGCTTCGATGCGGCTGGAAGTCGGCAGCGCCTTCACGCTGGTCTTCTTCGTCATGATCGTCCCGCTGCTGGTCGCGATGCAGGCCATGAGCCGGCTGGAACGCCGCGCCCGCGCGGCCCGGCCGCTTGCCGATGACAACGCGGGCAACACGGCCGACGCCTCCGCGGCCGGGTTGTCCGGGGACCGGGTTCCGGAGGCGCCGCGATGACGCTTGGCGAGACGCCGCGCACCCCCGTGCACTTACGGGGCTGTTCCAAGACCTTCCCCGACGGCACGCGGGCGTTGGAGCCGTTGGATCTGGAGATCGCGGGGGGCGAAACCGTTGTGTTCCTGGGCCCCTCGGGCTGCGGCAAGACGACGACGCTGCGTCTCGTGGCGGGGCTGGAGGCGCCAGATCCCGGCGGCCGCGTGCTGTTCGATGGGCAGGACGTCACGCCGCTCCCGATCGAAAAGCGCCGGGTTGGCATGGTCTTCCAGTCCTACGCGCTCTTCCCCAACATGGATGTGGCCGGCAACGTGGGCTATGGCCTGCGGGTCCGGCGAGTCTCCGAGGCCGAGCGGCAAAGCCGGGTTGCCGGGGTGCTCGAGATGATGGCGATCGGCGATCTGGCTCACCGCAGGATCGACCAGTTGTCCGGCGGTCAGCGCCAACGGGTCGCGCTGGCGCGTGCTTTGGCCGTGCAGCCCCGAGTGCTCTTGCTCGACGAGCCGCTGACCGCGCTCGACGCCGCGTTGCGCGAACGGCTGCGCGTGGAAATCGACGCGCTGCTGCGCCGGCTGGGCATCACGGCGATCTACGTGACCCACGATCAGTCGGAAGCCATGGCCTTGGGCGACCGCATCGTCGTCATGAGTCGTGGGCAGGTGGCGCAGATCGGACCGCCGAGAGAGATCTACTTCCGGCCGGCCAGCCGCTTCGTTGCGGAGTTCATCGGGACCATGAACCTGCTGCGCGGCTCTCGGCGCGGCGGATGGCTGCAATTGCCCGGCGGCCGGGTGCGGTTGCCGGCCTCGGATGAAACTCCCGACGCTGCCGAGGCCGACTATCTCTGCCGCCCGGAAGCCCTGCTTGTCACGGACTCCCAAGACGCGGTCCTGTCGGGCCGCGTTGCCTCGGCCCTGTTCCTGGGAAATCGCACGCGGCTGATCGTCGAGGGCCTCACCGAGCGGCCCGTCGTCGCGGAAGCGCCGGGACGGCGTGAGTTTCGTCCCGGAGAGCGGGTCGGATTCGCGCTCGACCCGCAGGATGTCATCCGGCTGCCGGACTGACCCTGTCTCCGTCGCCTTGTCCCGCCGAGGGCGCCTGGGGCACCGCGATGCCGCCGGACGGCGAATCGCAGCTTGTCATTTCCAGCCAGGTGGGCCTGCCGCCTGCCGTCTTCATGAAGTCGCAACTTGTCTATATAACAATATGCTGATATGGATATCGAGGTCGAATTGCCGTCACAAGCTGGCGCTTTTGGATCAGTTAATCTCTTGCTGCTAGCTTCGTGCCACGCAAGACCGAGAGCTGAGGAAGGCCTGCCTCATGTCGCGGATGCCCCAAGTTTCCTTCGAGGTTTTCCCGCCTGCGCCAAAGGCGGAAGAGCGCTTCTGGACGACGGTGTCCCGCCTTTCGGCGCTGCAGCCGGCTTATCTGTCGGTGACCTACGGTGCCGGCGGGTCCGCCAGGGACCGCAGCGACCGCGTTCTGCGGCGTATGCGGCAGCAGAGGGGAACGGTTCCAGCGGCGCACCTGACGACGGTCGGCGCCAGCCGGGCCGAGACGGACGACCTGGCGAAGAGTTGGATCGAGGCCGGGATCTCGCACTTCGTGGCCTTGCGCGGCGACATGCCCGAGATGGGGGATGCCTTCACGCCGCATCCGGAGGGCTATGCCGGAGCGGCCGAACTGACCGAGGCGCTCAAGCGCCTGGGCGCCGGACATGTCTCGGTCGGCGCCTACCCGGAACCGCACCCGGACTATCGCGGCGGTGAGTCCGATTTGGTGCACCTGCGGTGCAAGTTCGCGGCAGGGGCGGACGACGCCATCACCCAGTATGTTTTCGAGCCGGAGATTTTCCTGCGCTACCGCGACCGGGTCACGGCGGCGGGGATCGACGCGCCGGTGATCGCCGGCATCATGCCGGTCTTCGACTTCGCCAAGGTCTCCAACTTCAGCCGTAGGTGCGGCGCCAGCGTCCCGGCCTGGCTGGAGGCGCGCTTCGCACCCTTGGCCGACCAGCCCGACGCGCATCACGAAGCCGCCGTCGAGACGGCCGTTTCCTTCTGCCGCCGGCTGCAGGGCGAGGGGGTCGAGGGTTTCCACATCTACACGCTGAATCGGCCCGAGTTGACCATCGACATCTGCCGCGATCTTGGCTGGGCGAGTCCCGCCAAGCTGCGCGAGGCGGCGGCCTGATGGCGACGGCAGCGATATCGCCGCGCCGTCTGGAGCAGGCGCTCGAGCTGCGTGTTTTGCTGGCGGCCGATCCTTGCGCCCTCGCGGCACAGCAGGACGCGACGGATCCGGCGCGCGACCTTCTGGGCTTGGTCGATTGCACCCAGGCTCTGGCTGTGACCCGTGCCCTGCGGGTGCGCGCGGCCGCCGTCCGCGCGCTCGAGGCTGGCGTCGATTTGCTGTTGGTCGAAACGCCGCGGCTCCGGGACACGGATCTGGCCGATGCGGGTTTCGCCTTGTCCTATGCAGCGGCGGACCTGGCCTGTCAGGCTATCGATTCCGTGCCGGGGCAGGGCCGGCGGCGATTTCTGCTGGGCCGGGCGGAGGCCGCGACCGCCTCGCAGATTGCCGGCCTGCTGGCCGGCGGTGTCGACGCGCTGATCGCCGACGATACGGCCTCGCTGGCTGCGGCCGCCGCCGCCGCGGAAGCGGAAACCGGACAGCGCGTGCCTCTGCTCGACGGCCGGCGTTTGCCTCTGGTCGAGCTGGCGCCGAAGGATCTGCCGCGGGCGGTGGCCACGGGTGCGCGACTGGTCGTCGGTCTCGACCCGGCCGGTCTCGATGCCGCCCTGCGCCGGACGGCGGCAGACGGCTTCCGGCCGTCGGTCCCGGGCGTGGTGCAGGAGGAAGCACAGACCCCCTCCAGCCTCCACCACGCCAGCGCTCTGGGCGACCCACGCAGCGCTGCCTAGCAGCGTCGACCCAGCCTGGCACCCGATAGGAGTCCCATGTCCCTCACCCCCGAGTCCGATCGCCAAGCCGCGCTGGCCGATGCCCTGACGAAGCGCATCCTCGTCCTGGACGGGGCCATGGGTACCGAAATCCAGCTCCTGAAGCTGGAGGAAGCCGACTATCGGGGCGAACGCTTCGCCGATGCGCCCGGAGATCTGAAGGGCGACAATGACCTGCTGGTCCTGACCCAGCCCAAGATGATCCGCTCGATCTACGACGACTATCTGCGGGCCGGTGCCGATATCCTGGAGACCAACAGCTTTAACGCCACCCGTCTCAGCCAGTCGGACTACGACCTGGAAGACGCGGTGCCCGACATCAACTACGAGGCGGCGCGTATCGCCCGCGAGGCCGCGGAGGCTTTCAGCACGGCGGACAAACCCCGTTTCGTCGCCGGCGTGCTGGGGCCGACCTCACGGACCGCCTCAATCTCCCCGGACGTCTCGGATCCCGGCAAGCGCAACGTCGATTTCGAGGAACTGCGGGCGAACTACCGCGAGGCGGCGGAGGCGCTGCTGCGGGGCGGCAGCGACCTGATCATGGTGGAAACGGTGTTCGACACGCTGAACGCCAAGGCCGCGCTCTTTGCCCTGGACGAGCTTTTCGATGATCTCGGCGCCAAGTGGCCGATCATGATCTCCGGCACGATCACCGACCTCTCGGGCCGCACGCTCTCCGGTCAGACGGTCGAGGCCTTCTTCTATTCGGTGCGGCATGCACGGCCCTTCAGTGTCGGCCTCAACTGCGCGCTCGGCCCCAGCGAGCTGCGGGCTTACCTGGCCGAACTGTCGCGCATCGCCGATACGCCGGTCTCGGCGCATCCCAACGCGGGTCTGCCCAACGAGCTGGGCGGCTACGATCTGAGTCCGAAGGATATGGCTGCGCAACTCGAGGAGTGGATGGCTTCGGGGCTGCTCAACATCGTCGGCGGCTGTTGCGGCACGCGTCCCGACCATATCGCGCGGATCGCCGAGGCTGCCGCGAAGCACAAACCGCGCGCGGTTCCGGTGTTGAAACCGGCCCTGCGACTGTCGGGCCTGGAGCCCTTCGTCGCGCAAACCGCGGATGACGATAAGGCAGCAGAGGTGGCGGCATGATCGGCAGTTTCATCAACGTCGGCGAGCGGACCAACGTCACCGGCTCCGCGCGCTTCAAGAAGCTGATCATGGAGGACGACTACGAGGCCGCTCTCCAGGTCGCGCGCCAGCAGGTCGAGAACGGCGCGCAGATCATCGATGTCAATATGGACGAGGGTCTGCTCGATTCCGAAGCGGCGATGGTGCGTTTCCTCAATCTGATCGCCGGCGAGCCGGATATCGCCCGCGTGCCGATCATGATCGACTCCTCGAAGTGGAGCGTGATCGAGGCCGGCCTGCGCTGCGTGCAGGGCCGGGCGGTGGTGAACTCCATCTCCATGAAGGAGGGCGAGGAGGCCTTTCTGGAGCAGGCGCGTCTCGTGCGCCGCTACGGAGCGGCTGTCGTGGTGATGGCCTTCGACGAGCAGGGTCAGGCCGACACGATCGAACGCAAGGTGGAGATCTGCCAGCGGGCCTTCGAGCTCTTGACCGGCAAGGCCGGTTTTCCGGCCGAGGACATCATCTTCGACCCGAACATCTTCGCCGTCGCCACGGGCATTGCCGAGCACAACGACTACGGCCGTGCCTTCATCGAGGCGACGCGGCAGATCCGCACGTCGATGCCGGGCGTCCACGTCTCCGGCGGCGTGTCCAACGTCTCCTTCTCGTTCCGCGGCAACAACGCGGTGCGCGAGGCGATGCATTCCTGCTTCCTCTATCACGCCATCGCGGCCGGCATGGACATGGGCATCGTCAACGCCGGTCAGATGACGCTCTACGACGATATCCCGGAGACGCTGCGGGATGCGGTGGAGGACGTGATCCTGAACCGCCGCGAGGACGCGACCGAGCGCTTGCTGGAGGTCGCGGAGTCCTACCGGGGGCAGGGCGCGCAGAAACAAGAAGCGACGCTGGAGTGGCGCGAGGAAGACGTGCAGGCACGTCTCAGCCACGCGCTGGTTCACGGCATCCAGGAGTTCATCGAAGAGGACGTGGAGGAGGCGCGGTTGCAGGCCGAACGTCCGCTCCACGTGATCGAAGGCCCCCTGATGGCCGGCATGAACGTGGTCGGCGACCTCTTCGGCGCGGGCAAGATGTTCCTGCCGCAGGTGGTGAAGTCGGCGCGCGTGATGAAGAAGGCCGTGGCCTACCTGCTGCCCTACATCGAGGCCGAGAAGTCCGGTGCCCAGGACAAGAAGGGCAAGATCCTAATGGCGACGGTGAAGGGCGACGTCCACGATATCGGCAAGAACATCGTCGGCGTGGTTCTGCAGTGCAACAACTACGAGGTCATCGACCTCGGCGTCATGGTGCCTGCAGCCAAGATCCTCGAGACCGCGAAGACCGAAGAGGTCGACATTATCGGCCTCTCCGGCTTAATCACGCCAAGCCTCGACGAGATGTGCTTCGTTGCCTCCGAGATGCAGCGCCTGGGCTTCGACACCCCTCTGCTGATCGGCGGCGCGACGACCAGCAAGGTCCACACGGCCGTCAAGATCGACCGGAACTACGACAACGCCGTGGTCTACGTGCCCGACGCCTCGCGTGCCGTCGGCGTGGCCGGTCATTTGCTGTCGCAAGAGCGGCGTGCGGACTACGCCGCCGAGATCGCGGCCGACTACGTCAAGCTGCGCGACGGCTACAGCCGCAAGGGCGAAGGCCCGGCCCGCGCGCCCTTCGCCGAAGCGCAGGTGAACCGCGATCCGATAGACTGGGCGGCCTACGATCCGCCGCAGCCCGCGTATCGCGACATACAGGTTCTCGACGACTACCCGCTGGAAGAGCTGATCGAGCGGATCGATTGGACGCCCTTCTTCGCGACCTGGGAACTGCACGGCCGCTATCCCGATATCTTGCAGGACGCCACTGTGGGCGAGGCCGCGCGCGGGGTTTTCGCCGATGCCCAGGAGCGGCTTAAGGACTTGCTTAAGGGCGGTTGGGTGAAACCCCGTGCAGTCTTCGGCTTCTTTCCGGCCAATGCCGTCGGCGACGATATCGAGCTTTACGCCGACGAGACGCGGACGGACGTCCGCGCGGTGGCCCATTGCCTGCGCCAGCAGATGAAGCGCGACGGCAAGCGTCCGAACCTCTCCCTGGCCGATTTCGTCGCGCCGAAGGACAGTGGCAAGGCGGATTGGCTCGGAGCCTTCGCGGTGACGGCCGGCGCGGAAATCGAGGCCGAGGCCCGTCGTTTGAAGGCGGCCGGCGACGACTACGAATCGATTCTGCTGCAGGCGCTCGGCGACCGCCTTGCCGAGGCTTTCGCGGAGCGGCTGCACGAGCGGGTGCGGAAGGAGTTCTGGGGCTACGCCGCCGACGAGTCCCTGAGCAATCTCGACATGATCTCCGAGAGTTATCGCGGGATTCGCCCAGCCCCCGGGTATCCCGCTTGCCCGGACCATACCGAGAAGCAAATGCTCTTCGAGTTGCTGGATGTCCCCAAGCGTGCCGGGATTTCGCTGACCGAAAGCTTCGCCATGACACCGCCTTCCTCGGTCTCCGGCTGGTACTTCGCCCACCCTCAGGCGCGCTACTTCGGGGTCGGTCGGATCGGCCGCGATCAGGTCGAAGACTATGCGGACCGCAAAGGCTGGAGCCTCGAGGTGACCGAGCGCTGGCTGGCGCCGAATCTCGGCTACGAGCCTGCCGCCCGGACCCGCGACCGCGAAGCGGCCTGAGGCCGGCGTTTCTCCGACGAAGCTCTGCAGCCTTGGCGCTGCGGGGCAATTGAGGCTATGTCTAGACCGACGCGTCTTCGGGCCGACCCGCGCGAAGGCTTGTAAGTTGGTCGATTGCTTGACGTCGGGGCAGTCAGTCCACGGTCTTTACGACGGCGGTCCCTCCTGACGAGGCGATCATTTCGGAGGCAGGTTTCATGGGCCCGAAAGTCTTCATCGACGGCGACGCCGGTACGACCGGCCTGCAGATCGTTGCGCGGCTCGAAGGCCGTCGCGACCTGAGCCTGCTGCGCCTGCCCGAAGACCGCCGCAAGGATCCCGAGGCTCGGCGCGAGGCCCTGAACGCCTGCGACCTGGCGGTGCTCTGCCTGCCGGACGCGGCTGCGCGGGAGGCCGTTGCCATGATCGACAATCCGGAAACGCGGGTGCTCGATGCCAGTACCGCGCACCGCACCGCCGAGGGCTGGGTTTACGGTCTGCCGGAGATGGATGCCGCTCAGGCGGAGGCCGTGCGCGGCAGCAAGCGGGTGGCCAATCCCGGCTGCTATCCGACGGGTGCGATCCTTATCCTGCGTCCGCTGGTGCGGGCTGGTCTGCTGCCGGCGGACACGCCGGTGACGGTCAATGCCGTCTCGGGCTATTCCGGCGGCGGCAAGGCCCTGATCGCGCGCTATGAAGGCGAGACGGCGGACGGTCCCGACTTCTTCGCCTATGGCCTGGACCTGAAGCACAAGCATCTGCCCGAAATGCAGGCCTGCAGCGGCCTGAGCCATGCACCGATCTTTCAGCCGTCGGTGGGGCGCTTCCGCCAGGGCATGCTGGTCTCGGTGCCGCTGCATCTTTGGTCCTTGCCCGGGCGGCCTGCCGCTCCGCAGATCCACGAGACGCTCTCTTCGGCCTATGCCGGCCAGCGGTTCCTGCGCGTCGAGCCGCTGGCGGCGGCGGGCACGCTGGATCCGCAGGCGCTGAATGGAAGCAACGATGTGGCGTTCCACGTCTTCGCCGATGCCTCGGGGGAGCGTTGCCTGATCTCGGCGGTGCTGGACAATCTGGGCAAGGGGGCGTCCGGGGCCGCGGTGCAGAATCTCAATCTGATGCTCGGCCTCGAAGAGGTCGCGGGCCTGGAACCGGCCATAGCGGCTTGAAGGGGGCCCCTCAACGGGTCTAGATGCCGCTTCCGGGTTTGCTTGTCAGCCGGTCGTGTCTCCGTTTGTGATCTGCGCCACCTTTTCCGGGCGGGCTGCGGCCTGCCGGTGAGCGCGGTCGCAGCGGACCGGCTCCTGCTCCTCGAACGTCGTTCCGCCGTCGCCTGCCAGGCGCGGCGAAACGGAATCGAGGAGTATCGGAATGACGCAGGCACTTTTTCCACGGAAGGCTGTTGCCGCTCTCCTGACAACGGGCTTGACCTCTTTCGGCGCGGCCGCTCAGGACGAACACCGCGACGCATTGCGGGAACCGGCACCGGAGATCGTTTTGGCCGAGCCGGGCGTGCCTCATGTCGTGACAGGCAGGGTCTACTGGAGCGATCATCGACTGGCGGGTCTTTGCCGCGCCTTCGATGGCCACTTCGCCAAGCTTGCCGGGTCCGCGGTTTACCTCTGCACGCCGCGGCGTTCCGGAGTTCCCGAGCCGGAAACCGGCGGAAACGTCGTCCGGCGCTGATCGAAGCCTGACTCGCCTTTCGAGCGATGGAAGTGCCAGTGTCAAAGTGTGAAATTCAACACAGCCGGCACGATGACCTTCACGCGCTTGTGAGCGGTCTCACAGCGTGCGGCCCGCCGCGCCTAGACCTTGACGTCAGCGCCGCTTCAGGACGGCGGATCGGTCGCGGCAGGCCGACAACGACAGTCTCATAGGGAGAAACTGCCATGCGCGACGCTCGCGGCATGACGCTCACCACCAGCAACCGCTCGGCAGCCGACTGTTATGACGCGGCTGTTCTCGAGTTCGCCTCCTTCACCGACGATCCGGTGGTGACGCTGGACAAGGCGCTTGAGGCCGACCCGAACTTCGCCGAGGCGCTGGCGGCCAAGGCCGCCTTGTTCTGCACGACCAGCGAACAGCCCCTCGAAGCGGAGACGGTGGCGCTGGTCGCCGCCATCGAGGGGCAAGGCTCGGCCGCCGGAGAGACGGCGCGCCGTCACGCGGCGGCGGCCAAGACTTGGATTTCCGGCGATTGGCACAAGGCCAACGCACTTTGGGGATCCTTGGCGATGGATCATCCGCAGGATCTGGTTGCCGTTCAGACGGCGCACCTGACCGACTTCCTGCTCGGCCAGAACCAGATGCTGCGCGACCGCATCGCGGCGGTTCTGCCGGCCTGGAGCGAGGACATGCCCGGCTACTCCTACCTCTACGGCATGCGTGCCTTCGGCGAGGAGGAGAGCGGCCGCTATGCGGAAGCCGAGGCGAGCGGCCTGCGGGCGCTGGAGATGCAACCGCGCGATCCCTGGGCAGTCCATGCCGTGACGCACGTGATGGAGATGCAGGGTCGTACCGCCGACGGCATTGCCCATCTGCGGGGGCGCGAGGGCGACTGGGCGCCGGACAGCTTTCTAGCCTATCACGTCTGGTGGCATCTGGCGCTGTTTCATCTCGATCGCGGGGATACCGAGGAGGCCCTGAAGCTCTACGACAGCGGCGTCCACCCGCGGCACACCGAGGTGGCGATGGAGATGCTGGACGCGGCGTCGCTGCTCTGGCGGCTGCGCCTGATGGACGTCGAAGTCGGCGCGCGCTGGAAGGATCCGCTGACGCTCTATGAAGCCCAGGCGGAGGACGGCTACTACGCCTTCAACGATATGCACGCCATGATGACCTTCCTGGGAAGCGAGCGCTTCGACCTGGCGGAACGGCTGGTCGCAACCATGGAAAGGCGGGCCGCCAAGGGGGGCAGCAACGGCATGATGGCGCGCGACGCCGGCCTGCCGACCGTTCGGGGCCTCCTGGCCTTCGCCAGGGGCGACTACGAGACGGCGGTGGAGCACCTCGAACTCGCGCGCCCCGCGGCGCACCGCTTCGGGGGCAGTCACGCTCAGCGCGACGTGATCGCCTGGA
This sequence comes from Algihabitans albus, assembly GCF_003572205.1. NCBI lineage: Bacteria > Pseudomonadati > Pseudomonadota > Alphaproteobacteria > Rhodospirillales > Rhodovibrionaceae > Algihabitans > Algihabitans albus. The sequence goes on along the minus strand of NZ_QXNY01000002.1, from coordinate 755,509 downwards.
CGGCCACCGAGGCGGCGCTGCGCGGCAACCTTTCGCCCAGGGCGCAAGGCCTGCTTGCCGAGCGTCTTGCCGCCAAGCCGCAGAGTCCTACGATCCTGCGTCAGCAGGCGCGTCTCTACCGTATGACCGGGCGGACTGCCGAGGCGGAGCGTACGGACAGTCAAGCTAGCAACCTCGCGGCGACCCTGGCCGCCTAGCTCGATTTGTCGGTCTTCTTGGAGACGAGGTCCTCTAGGGGAACACCTCGGGTGACCCCTTTTCCTTGCTCCCCCGGCCCCTCCGGTCCTAAGACTATGGAAAGACTCAAATGTTGGGAACGGCACAGATGGTCGCCGCGACGAAAACCGCTAGCACTTTAGGCCCCGAGGAACGGGCCGCGCTGATCCGCGGGCACTTCCTCTTCTCGGAGATCGAACCGCGCCTGCTCGATAGCCTGGTGCGGACCAGCCGCGTGCAGCGGCTTGCCCGGGGCGAAGTTCTGTTCCGTCAGGGCGACGAGGGCGGGGCGCTCTACGCCGTCAGCTCCGGCGCGATCCGCATCTCCGTCTCCGGCGCCGAGGGCAAGGAGCTGACCCTGGCCCTGATGGAGCCGGGCGACGTCTTCGGCGAGATCGCGCTGCTCGACGGTCTGCAGCGTACGGCGGACGCCCGTGCGGTCGAGAAGAGCGAGATGGTGGTGATCCACCGCGCCGACTTCCTGGCCCTGCTGGAGCGCGAGCCGAAGCTGGCCCGCCCGATCATCGAGATGCTCTGCGAGCGGCTGCGCCAGACCAACGAGTTCGTCATCGACGCCGCCTTCCTGGACCTGCGGGCGCGGCTGGCCAAACGCCTGCTCTCCCTCGCCATCGCCCATGGCTACGAGACCGACGACGGTCTGCGCATCGGTCTCAAGCTGTCGCAGTCGGAGATCGCCCAGCTTCTCGGCGTGACGCGGGAGGCGGTCAACAAGCAGCTCAATATCTGGGCGCGCGACGGCATCCTGACCTTCGAAGCCGGCTACCTGACGCTGCAGAAACAGGACGTGCTGAAGGCGCTCTCGGCGCCGCGGTGACGGGGTTTTGGAGGGAGACGTGTTCCAACCCTCGCTTCCGTCCGACTTGTGCAACGGTTGCGTCGAGCGAGGTGGCGGTCGCCACCTCGCTCGACGCTTTTATCAGTCTGGCGTGAAGGGCAGCGATGAGTGGTGCAGGACGATTTTTAGGTCTCCGTCAGCCATCTGCTCGAAACCAAAGGTGTATTCAACTTTCACTTCGGACCCGTCGGTGGTCATGAAGTAGTAGTTGCCCATCGCCAGAGCTGTGTCGCCGTTAATGAGCGTCCCTTCGTTTTCCCAGCGGACCGCGATGTAGGGTGCGGTCGCGAAGCCGCCGTCCTCACTAATGCTTCCACCGATAAAGTAGGATAGCGCTTCGTCGAAGGTGCCCCGGAACTGGTGCTCGCTCGCGAGCGTCGGTTTAAACAGAACGGTGTTGTCCTCGTAGGCGTAAAAGGTCGAGATGTGTTCGCGCGCCGCTGCCTCGTAGTCTCCGCCATCGCTATGGACCGCGCCGATATCGACGATGCTTTCGCCCCAAGCGGTCTTGAACTCCGAAACGCGATCTTTAGTCAGTTCCGCTGTGGCTGACGCAAAAGCGGCTCCGGTAGGGACTGCGATGACAAGGGAGAGGGGCGCGGCAAGGGAGAGGGCAGCGAACGTCTTGATCATGAGCGGTCTCCTGGCAAGTGGCTGGTTTGTTTCTCTGAACGACCAGCACATGGGGAGACCGAACTGATAATATTAATTGATTTTTTTCCCACCATTCATAGCCTGTAGGCATGAATGCGGAGTTGCCTTCTCGCCCAAGTCTACGACAGTTGCAGTACTTCGTGGCGGTCGCGGATCACGGTGCCTTTGGTCTCGCGGCTCGGGCACTGGCGGTCAGCCAACCCAGTCTGTCCAAACAACTTGCCACCATGGAGCAAGAGCTGGGCGTGATCTTGTTCGAACGCACGTCCCGCAGGGTCAAATTGACATCGCCAGGCGAGAAGCTGCTGCCACTCGCGAAGGTCATCTTGCGCGAAGTCCGCGAGTTCAAAGCGGTTGCACGCGGAGCGGTCGGCCTGTTCGGCGACAAACTGACAATCGGTGTATTGCCCTCCATCGGTGCGTATTTCATGCCGATCGCCAACAAAAGGCTGCATCGGCAATACCCGAAGTTGCGCCTGATGGTTCAAGAAGGATCGACCTTGCTGCTGCTTTCGATGCTCAAGGAAGGTCGTCTCGACGCTGTTATCGGCACTCCAACGAATGATCTCGATGTCGCCAGCAAGATCCTTTTTTCCGAAACGCTGTGGGCCTGTGCGGCGCCTGACGACATCTTGAGCGGAGCGAGAACTCCGATTTCCCTGGCCGATCTGGCCAACAGGCCGCTTCTGTCTTTGAGTTCCGAATATCGGCTGGCGCAGATCGTCGAGCGCCTCGCCGAACAGGCGGAGACCTACGTCAGCCGCGACTATCAGGGAGCGAGCCTCGATGCGGTGCGCCAAATGGCAGTCATGGGCGCAGGTGTTGCCGTGCTGCCCTCGCTCTACGCGCTTGCCGAGGCAATCCGGGACCCGGACTTCGTGGTGCGGCGCATCGATCACGCCGAGGCGAAACATGAGATCGCGCTGCACTGGCGACGCAATTCACTCCTGCAGAACGATTGCTTCGAACTCGCCGAACACTTGATTGCCGCAAAGCGCGAGATCCGCGCGTCGCGGGCAGCGTCGTTTCAATAGAGGACGGCAAAGGTACTCGATCAGCTTCCGATCTGTGAGCGTTCCGGGCTGTCATTGGGCCGAGGTCGGCTTAGTTGTACGGAGCGGACGACGTACCGCTCGCGCGCCGTCGCCGCATTCGGTGCATGAGAACTGAAACCGGGAACAGTCGAACGCGGGACGGCAGGCACATCGGTTTCAAGCTCTCCCAGTCGGAGATCGCCCAGCTTCTCGGCGTAACGCGGGAGGCGGTCAACAAGCAGCTCAACGCCTGGGCCCGCGACGGCATCCTAACCCTCGAGGCCGGCTACCTCACGCTGCGGAAGCAGGACGTTTTGAAGGCGCTCTCGGCGCGTCGGTGACGCGTTTTTACCGGCCCTGGCAGGCTGAACCGTTGCGTCCCGCTTTGCCGTTTGGACTGTGCAATCGTGGCGTTGAGAAGGGGAGGGAAACTGCCACTTCTCTCGCCGAGTAGGGGACGCAATCCCGTTGGACCAGTCCACGGCTGCTTGGAGCCGGTTGTGGACGTCTCCATCTAAGATGTTAGGAAAAGTATGTGGATTTGCGCGCTGCTAATTCTGCTGCGCGAGAACTCTGAGCTTTCCCACTTCGCGAAAGCCCACAGATCGCGCTGTGGCAAGACCTTGTCCCGATTCATATCCGACAACCGGAGTCCCTGGACTGATTGCTGAGACAGCCTGCTTTGCTTGTGCAAAGACATCGCTATCTTCGTGCACTGTGAACACGTTCGACAATCCGGTCACACTGTCAGAAAGGTTTGCGATGCAACCAGCTTCTATGGTGGCACCTGATCCGCGAGCCAGGAAGACGAGGCTAGGATCGTCCAGAGATGAGGCTGGAAAGATCACTTGTTCTGTCGGTGATCCGGCCGCACACCAAGCCCTGTGCCAAATAGAAAGATCGGTCGCTTCGCTAACACGGCGCCACGCGTCGGGTTTCTCTTCGTGTCCGCCATCATGCCATATCCAAGAAGCCTCAAAGAGAACCGCCATATTGAGGGCGGCATAATCCAAGGTGGCAAAGCTGTCCTTGATCGCAGTAACGGGTTGTCCTGCTTCTACGACTTCTTGAATAAGCATCATCTGCTGAGCGACCGAATTCGGTTCGAGAGTAACCAGCTTTGGGTAATAGTCTGGCGGATCATCGACACTGAGCAATATCGATAGGTCGCGTTTAAAGCGAATTCCATGTGCGCCTAGTATGGCGGCGCATAGGTCAGCGTTGTTGCCGACCGCTATCTGCGCCTCGCTCCGCGATTGGGTCATGACGGTGACTTTCTAATGCCAATTGCGGTACGAGCATCGAAAGCTGCCCAATAGAAATAGCCATTCGGAATAGCGTTACAATCGGTCGGTTTGTCCGCAAAGCGGACGGTAGGCTGACAACGCAACTTGCACTGAATCTCTTCGGCTGGGACCGGTCGAGAGTGGGAGCGGGACGGAACCATGCGGCGACGCGAGACGTTTCAAGCCAGCTCCTTCAGACCTCGCTGTCCGGCTGGTTGGCCGGGTGGGCCGCCCGAAAGGCCGGGTGCTCGGCCAGCAGCGCATCGATCTCCACCAGGGTCGGGCAGAGGCTGGTGTCGCAGTCGAAGCGGCGGGCGTTGTAGAGCTGCGGGATGACGCAGAGGTCGGCGAGGCCCGGCGTTTCGCCCAGGCAGTAGGGACCGCTCTGGCCGACGTTGAGGACGAGGGTCTCGACGGCGGCCAGTCCCTTTTCGACCCAGTTGCGGATCCAGGCGAGCTTGGCCTGCTGATCGACGCCGAGTTCCTGTTCCAGGTAGCTGAAGACCCGCAGGTTGTTGAGCGGGTGAATGTCGCAGGCGACGGCCAAGGCGATGCCGCGGGCCTGGGCGCGGGCCAGCGGCTCCGACGGCAGGAGGGGCGGGGAGGGCTGTATCTCCTCCAGATACTCGACGATGGCCAGGGACTGCACCAGCGGGGTGCCGTCGACCTCCAGGGTCGGAACCTGGGCCTGGGGATTGCGGGCGCGATAGTCCTCGAACCAGTTCTCGCCGCCCTGGCGGACCAGATGGATCGGCACCTGCTCCGCCTCCAGCCCCTTGAGGGCCAGGGCGATGCGGACCCGGTAGGCCGCCGTGGAACGCCAATAGCTGTAGAGGGTCAGGCTCATGGGGTTGCATCTCCGGACGATGACTTGCGGGCGATGGCGAGCGCGTCCCGCACGACCTCGGCGTCGCCGATGTGATTGGCCAGCAGCAGGATCACTTTGGCGTCCAGCTTCTGCGCCTCGCCATCGTCCAAATCGCGGTGGGCCTCGATGATGGCCTCGTAGAGCGCGTCTGGGTCCGGGATGCGGGGATCGGTCTTGAGTCGCGCCATGGGTCTAGCCTGCCATCCGCGCCGCTTGCACGGCCGCCTTCGTCTTGCCCAGCGCCCGGTCGCGGGCGCCGCGAACCAGATCCAGCTCGAGACGCTCGCCACGCGCCGCGACGTGCTGGTCCGGACGGATCAGAAGCCACTGTCCCGGCGTGAGCTCGAGGCGTTCGGCGACCAGGCCCTCCATATCGATCAGAAGACCGGCCGCGCTTCGGTGTGAGGGCGGCGCCATCCGCAGGACCTTAACCGGTACCTCGTCGCTCGAGAGCGCGTCGATGTCCGAGGCGGCGGGCATCCGATCGCCGTAAATCAGCAAGACGAAGCCGTCGCCGAGCTGCGGCAGTAGCCAGGCGCTCGCGCCCGCCGTCTCGATGGGCGCGTCGGGGATCGGCATGCCGGCGCCCTCCGTGCTGCTCAAGGTCGAGGCGCGCAGGACGGCTGGCTTCGACAGTCGCCCGGAGTTGACCCAGCTTCGCGCGAAGGGCTGGCTTTCCGAGAGTTCGAGGACCGCATCCCGGAACGCGCGGCTCGCCGCGTTCTTCGGGGTGATGAAGTCGGTCGAGCGCGTCGAGTTGAGAAGGTTTTCGTCGGTCGCCGGAACCCGCTCGGCATCATAGGAGTCCAGCAGGCTGTCCGGCGCCTTGCCCTGCAGAACGTAAGCCAGTTTCCAGCAGAGATTGTCCGTGTCTTGAACCCCGCCGTTGCCGCCGCGTGCGCCGAAGGGCGAGACCTGATGCGCGGCGTCGCCGACGAAGAGAACGCGGCCGTGCCGGAAGCGGTCGAGCCGGCGGCACTGGAAGGTGTAGACGCTGACCCATTCCAGATCGAACTCGACCTCGGGTCCGAGCATGGCCTGCAGGCGCGGAATCACCCTTTCCGGCTTCTTCTCCTCGTCCGGATCGGCGTCCCAGCCGAGCTGCAGGTCGATGCGCCAGACATCGTCCGGCTGCTTGTGCAGCAGGGCCGACTGACCTCTGTGAAAGGGCGGGTCGAACCAGAACCAGCGCTCGGTCGGAAAGGCCGCCTTCATCACCACGTCGGCGATCAGGAAGCGGTCCTTGAAGACCTGGCCTTTGAACTCCAGCCCCATCGCATGGCGGACGAAGGACTTGGCGCCGTCGGCGGCCAGCAGCCAGTCGCAGCTCAATGGGTAGGGACCGTCGGGCGTCTCGACCTGCAGGGTCACACCCTCGTCTCGGGTATCGATCCCCGTCACCCGGTTCTTCCAGCGCAGGTCGACCAGACCGGTTTCCTCGGCACGGCGGACGAGCCATTCCTCGGCGTAGTACTGCTGCAGGTTCACGAAGGCGGGAAACTGGTGGCCGCTTTCGGGCAGCAGATCGAAGCTGTAGACGCGGCGATCGCCGAAGAAGACGCGCCCGACGTTCCAGGTGATGCCCTTGTCCAGCATCGCCTGGCCGACGCCCAGGCGGTCGCAGATTTCCAAGGTCCGTTTCGAAAAGCAGATGGCGCGACTGCCGAAACTGACGGTCTCGTCGTCGTCGAGCACGACGGTGGCGATACCACGCTGAGCGAGATCGACGGCGGCGGCCAGACCGACCAGGCCGGCGCCGACGATCACCACCGGGTGGCGGGCGTCCGTTCCGTCCTGATCCGGAGAACGCCGGTAGGGAAAGACGGGATTGCTATAGGTTTTCGGCATCGGGCGTCCTCCCTGACGGACCCGGTTTCAAGCTGTATCGGGCTGCCGCCGTCTTCGGCGCGGCGGTCAGCCCTGCTGCTGTCGTGCGGCCTCTGCGGCCTTGTCGGCCTGTTCCAGGGTTTTCCACATCTCCACGTCGCGCTCGGCCGTCCAGATGCGCGGGTCGTCGAAACCCGAAGCCTCGTCGTAGGCGCGGCTGACGTCGAAGGGCATGCAGTGTTCGAAGATGACCCAGTCGCCGTAGGCCGGCTGCATGGCCGTGAAGGTCGCGTCGTAGATATCCTTCAGCGGCTTGCCGGCCTCCACGCCCTGCGCGACGGTCTGGTAGAGCGTCGTCAGGAAGGCTTGGGTCCCGGCGATGCTGGTTTCGCAGTCCGCCGCCGTCTTGAGGGCCGCGCCGCGACCGGGTATCAGCTTCTCGGGACCGAGCGCGCGCAGCGCCGCCAGCGTCTTGGGCCAGTCGCGCAGATAGGCGTCCCCGGTGTAGGGCGTGGCCCCGAACTCTACCAGGTCGCCGGCGAAGAGCACCTTTTCCTTCGGCAGCCAGACCACGGTGTCGCCCTTGGTGTGGCCACGGCCCAGGTGCATGATCTGCACCTCGCGCTCGCCCAGGAAGAGCGTCAGCTTGTGGTCGAACACCATCGTCGGCCAGGTCAAGCCGGGGATCGATCCGACGTCCTGGAACAGACGCGGGAAGCGGCCGACTTCCGACTGATAGTCCTGCTGGCCGCGCTCCACGATCAGGTCGTAGGTCCCCTGACTGGCGAGAATGTGCCTGGCCCCGTATGCGGACGCGCCCAGGACGCGGACCGCGTGGTAGTGGGTCAGACAGACGTAGTCGATCGGTTTGTCGGTGACCTGACGGATCCGGGCGATCACGTCCGCGGCCATGGCGGGCGTTGCCTGCGTGTCGACTACCATGACGGAGTCGTCGCCGACGATCACCCCGCTGTTGGGATCGCCTTCGGCCGTGTAGGCGTAGAGGCCGTCCGCCAGCTCCTCGAAGGTGATCTGCTTTTCTTCCAAGTCGGCTTGTGAAGCGAAGGCGCGGGCCATGGCGGCTGTCTCTCCTTGGGACCTGTGGTCTCTGCGGTTCTGGGTCAGGGGCCGGCGTAGCGCCGCACCTCCTGGTCGATGGCGCCGAACAGGCTCTGGCTGTCGGCATCCAGCATCTCGATGCGCACCCGATCGCCGAAGGCCAGGAAGTCCGTCGCGATCTCGCCGGTCCGGATCTTCTCGACCATCCGCACTTCGGCGAGGCAGGAATAGCCACGCCCGCCCTCGGCGACCGGTTTGCCGGGACCGCCGTCGTGGTCGCGGTTGGAGACGGTTCCGGAGCCGATGATGCTGCCGGCCGTCAGCGGCCGCGTCTTGGCGGCATGGGCAATCAGAGTCGGGAAGTCGAAGGTCATGTCCTCGCCGGCATCGGGCTTGCCCAGCACCTTGCCGTTGACCCGGCTGAGCAGGGGCAGATGCAGCCTGCCGCCGTCCCAGGCCGCGCCCAACTCGTCCGGAGTCAGGGCAAGCGGCGAGAAGGCGGTCGAAGGCTTGGCCTGGAAGAAGCCGAAGCCCTTCCCCAGCTCGCCGGGGATCAGGTTGCGCAGCGAGACGTCGTTGACCAGCATCACCAGCTTGATGTGCCTGGCCGCCTGCTCCGCCGTGACGCCCATGGGGACGTCGTCGGTGACGACGGCAACCTCCGCCTCCAGATCGATGCCCCAATCCTCCTCGGCCACGTCGACGGGGTCATGCGGACCGAGGAAGGCATCTGAGCCGCCCTGGTACATCAGCGGATCTTCCCAGAAGCTCTTGGGGAGGTCCGCACCGCGCGCTTGGCGCACCAGCTTGACGTGGTTCACGTAGGCCGAGCCGTCGGCCCATTGGTGGGCGCGGGGCAGGGGGGACGCGCAGGTATTCTCTTCGAACGTGAAGGCGCCTGCCGCATGGCCGTCTTCCAGGGCTGCGGCTTCCTCCACCAGTTTGGGCGCGACTGCCGCCCAATCGTCGAGCGCGGCCTGCAGCGTCTCCACCGCCTGCGCCAGCACGGCGCGGCTCAGATCGCGGGTGACCAGAGCGAGCCGTCCGTCGCGGCCCTGCTTCAAACTTGCCAGTTTCATGAGGCTACTCGGCCGCCCGGGCACTGTCGGGCGCCGACTTCCAGGACTCTCTGTAGCCTTCGAACTCGACGCCGCCGGGGAGGGCTGCAATCTCCAGCGGGTCGCGGGTGTCCAGCATCACGGCGTATTCGTCGGTTGCGGCGGACTTCTGCTTGAAGGCGTTCTGCAAGGCCTTGGGATGCGGCCCGTGCGTGAAGCCGCAGGGGTGAAAGGTCATCATGCCGGGGTGGATGTTGTCGCGACTGAAGAAGTTGCCGGCGTGATAGAAGATCACCTCGTCGTAATCGTCGTTGTTGTGGAAGAAGGGCACCTTCAGGGCCTCGGGGTCGCTCTCGAAGGGGCGCGGCGCAAAGGTGCAGACGACGAAACGCTCCGCCACGAAGGTCGTGTGTGCCGAGGGCGGCAGATGGTATCGGTCGCTCATTAAAGGGCGGATGTCGGAGACGTTGAGGCGCACCGGCACCAGGTCGCCCTTCCAGCCGACCGCGTCGAGCGGGTTGAAGGGGTAGGTGACGGTCGAGATCTGCCCGAGCCGCTTGATTCGAACCTGCCATTCCGTTTCGGACTTCTGCGCTTCGAAGGCTTCGTCGAGGAGCGGCGTGTCGAGCACCGCCGGATCGAAGATCGCATGCGGTCCGACCAGGCCCTTCTCGGGCAGCATGTAGCTGCCGTTGGTCGCCTCGATCAGCAAGGCCGTCACAGGCTCTTCGCTGTCCAGCCGCCACATGGTGGAACGCGGCAGCATGACGTAGTCGCCGGCGCGCAATTCCAGATGGCCGTAGTCGCAATAGAGATGGCCGCGCCCGCTATGGAGGAACAGCAACTCGTCGCCGTCGGCGTTGCGGGCCAGGTGGTCCATTCCCTTGGGCGCGCGCCAGAAGCGCAGCTTGCAATGGGCGTTGTGCAGCAGCGCTTGGGCGTCCCAGGGGGAGGCCTGCTCAGCATTCATTTTCGTGAGGTCGAAGGCGCGCGGCGCCAGCGGCCCTTCCCAGGCAACCCAGCCGGTCGGCGGGTGATCGTGATACATATGGGTCGCGGGCCCGAAGAAACCCTCCTTGCCCAGCTCGCGCTCGTAGGTGCCTTCGGGCAGCGCGACATGGGCCTGTCGGCTGGCGCGCCCCTCGGTTCGCGGAAAGGCGATGTACTTGCGCATGGCGCTCCCTCGATTTCTTGCGTCAAGGACAAGGACGCAGAGACATTTTTCAACGCCTCTTCGGCTCTGTCGTTGATCTTGCCTTTGCATATCAGTATCGTTTCAAACGAAACGACTGTCAAGAAGCGCAGGCCCCTCCCGGCGGGACGGCATCCGCTTCGGGAGGGGCCATGAGACCTGCGGCAAGCGTCGATCTTCAGGCCGAAGAGACGGAGGACTTCCGTCTCGCCGGCTTTCTCCCCTATCGCCTGTCGGTCACCACCAACCGGGTCAGCCGCGTCTTCGCCGCGCGCTACACCCGAGAGTTCGGTATCTCCATCCCCGAGTGGCGGGTCATGGCGGTTCTGGGGGAGAGGGCGCCGATCTCCTCCAACGAGGCTTGCGACGCGACGGCGATGGATAAGGCCAAGGTCAGCCGGGCACTCGCCACGCTGCTGCACCGGGGGTTCGTGAAGAAGGCGCCGCATCCGGACGATCAGCGTTTGCTGCGTTTGTCGCTGACGGCCAAGGGCCGGAAGGTCTACGCCGCGATCGTCCCGCGTGCGCGACAGCTCGAGGCCGAGTTGATGTCGGGTCTGACGGCTAGCGAGCGCGGTCAACTCGACCGTTTGCTGGACAAACTGCAGGCCCGGGTCGTAGATCTCGAGGGGTGAAGGAGCTGCTCCAGAGCCGGGCCCAGAGTGCCGCAGGGACCGCAGCCGATCCCGCAGCCGATCCGGTCGCGGTGTTGGTCGCGGGCTTCGCGGCGCGGCGGCCTGTCCGTGCCGGCTCGGTGATCGTCACGGTCTACGGCGACGCCATCGCGCCGCGCGGCGGCGAAGCGGCGGTCGGCAGCCTGTTGCCGCTGCTCGACAGCCTCGGGATCAACGGCAGCCAGGTACGAACGGCGCTGTCGCGCCTGTCGGCGGACGGTTGGTTCGATCGGTTTCCCGTTGGCCGGCGCAGTTACTACGGTCTTTCGCCCCTCGGCCGCCGGCGCTTCGAAGAGGCGACGCGCCGGATCTACGGCGGTCCGCCGTTGGGTTGGGACGGCGCATGGCGCCTCGTCGTAATCCCCGGAGGTCCCACGGCGCGGCGCGAGATACTGCGTAAGGAGCTGAACTGGCTCGGCTTCGGTGAGCTTTCTCCCAACGCCTTGATCCATCCCAGTCCCGACCTTGCGGCCCTTGCCTCCATCGTCGAGGACTTGCCGCCGCCGGAGCGCCCCGTGGTCATCGCCGGCGAAAGCATGGCCGGCAGCGATCCCGAAGTCCTGCGGCGGCTCGTCGAGGACTGCTGGGATCTCGCGGGCTTGGCTGCCGAGTACGAAGCGTTCTGCGCGCGCTTCACAGCCTTGGCCGAGGATTTGGCGACGGGAAGGAGCCTCGCTCCCTTGCCGGCGATGCAGGCCCGTATCCTGTTGATCCACGACTTTCGGCGCCTGGTGCTGCGGGATCCCATGCTGCCGTCCGAGCTGTTGCCGGACGGTTGGATCGGCTGGCGTGCTTACGGCCTGACCGCCGGCGTCTATCGGGCGCTGCTTGGTCCCTCCGAGCGCTGGCTGGAAACCGAGGTGAAGAGCCGGGACGGCGCGCTGCCGGCGCCGGGGCAAGGCTTTCGTCGGCGTTTCGCCGGTTCGTCCGGTCGCTAGGTCGAGCCCGGTTCACGTCACCGGAACGTGTCACAAAAATCCTTTACGATTTAGGAATCAGTGACATATATTTATGGGTAATAGAGCTGGCGGCCAAGTCGGTGTAAGGGAGAAGTGTGGATGTATACCCAGGGCCTCGACGTTCAGAAGGGTGACGGTTCGATCCCGCTGGAGCAGGGCGACAGCGAGTTGGAGCGCCGCTTCCAGTCCAAGATCGACGGCGACGAGAAGATCGAGCCGAAGGACTGGATGCCGGAGGGCTATCGCAAGACCCTGGTGCGGCAGATTTCCCAGCACGCCCATTCGGAAGTCGTCGGCATGCTGCCGGAGGGCAACTGGATCACCCGGGCGCCGAGCCTGCGGCGCAAGGCGGCACTGCTGGCCAAGATCCAGGACGAAGCGGGCCACGGCCTCTATCTCTACAGCGCCGCCGAGACGCTGGGCGTCAGCCGGCAGCAGCTGGTCGACCAGCTGCTGGAGGGCAAGGCCAAGTACTCTTCGATCTTCAATTATCCCTCCACCACTTGGGCGGACATGGGTGCCATCGGCTGGCTGGTCGACGGAGCGGCCATCATGAACCAGGTGCCGCTGCAGCGCTGCTCCTACGGCCCCTATTCCCGCGCCATGATCCGGATCTGCAAGGAGGAGTCCTTCCACCAGAGGCAGGGCTACGAGATCATGTTGACGCTGGCGCGCGGCACGGCCGCACAGAAGCGCATGGCCCAGGACGCCTTGAACCGCTGGTGGTGGCCCTCGCTGATGATGTTCGGCCCGACCGACACGGATTCGCCCCACTCCGCGCAGTCGATGCGCTGGAAGATCAAGCGCGTCTCGAACGACGACCTGCGTCAGAAGTTCGTGGACGTGACGGTGCCTCAGGCGGAGTTCCTGGGCCTGACGATGCCCGACCCCGATCTGCGCTGGAACGCCGCCACCGGCCACTACGAGTTCGGTGAGATCGATTGGGAAGAGTTCAAGCAGGTGCTGCAGGGCAACGGCCCCTGTAACCGCGAGCGCATGCGCGACCGCCGCCGGGCGCACGACGCGGGCCGCTGGGTGCGCGAAGCTGCCTTGGCCCATGCGGAAAAACGCCGGGCCCGCACCGCCGCCGCGCAGGCGACGTCGGTGGCCGCGGAGTAAGTGGCCGAACAAGAGAACGCGGCATAACAAAACACAGTTGGGAGGATGCAGGATGAGCGAGCAGGATTGGCCTTTGTGGGAGGTTTTCATCCGCGCGAAGGCCGGTTTGGCCCATAAGCACGCCGGGTCGCTCCATGCCGCCGATGCGCAGATGGCGCTGGAGAATGCTCGCGACGTCTATACCCGGCGAAACGAGGGCGTGAGCCTCTGGGTCGTGCCTTCGACGGCGATCACGGCCAGCGATCCGCAGGACAAGGAGGCGTTCTTCGAGCCGGCCGGCGACAAGATCTATCGCCATCCCACTTTTTACGAGATCCCCGACGAGGTGAAGAACATCTAGGCCGGAGGATAGGCGATGACGCTGGATACCCCAGAGACCATGACCGAGCAGCAGGCGCTGTTCGCGTATCTTCTGCGTCTCGGCGACAATGCCGTCGTGCTGAGCCACAGGCTGGGCGAGTGGTGCGGGCATGCACCGGTCCTGGAGGAGGATATCGCGCTGATCAACGTGGCGCTGGATCTGCTCGGCCAAGCCCGTTCGATTATGACCTATGCCGGGGAGGTCGAGGGCCGGGGCCGCGACGAAGACGCTCTGGTTTATCGGCGCGACGGCCTGGACTATCGCAACCTTCTGCTGGTCGAACAGCCGAACGAGCAGAACTTCGCGGTCGCCATCGCCCGGCAGTTCCTTTTCGACGCCTGGCACTATGAGCTTCAGACCGCGCTCCTGCAGTCGCGCGACGCCCGGTTGGCCGCCATCGCAGCCAAGTCGGTCAAGGAGGTCACCTACCACCTGCGCCACTCCTCCGAGTGGATGATCCGCCTGGGCGATGGAACGGCGGACAGTCACGCAAGGATTCAAGAGGCGCTCGACGACTTATGGCGCTACAGCGGAGAACTGTTCGAGGCCGATGGGGTGGACGAGGCGATCGAGGCCGCCGGCATCGGGCCGCATCCACAGAGCCTTTATCCGGTCTGGTCGCGGACGGTCGATCGCGTGCTGCAGGAAGCCACTCTGGCCCGGCCGCAAGACGGTTGGATGCAGAGCGGTGGGCGCAGCGGCCGGCACAGCGAGCATCTGGGTTACATCCTCGCCGAGATGCAGTTTCTGCAGCGCGCCTACCCGGACGCCCGCTGGTAGAGGAGAGCAGGACCATGCCGGTCGAAGCGTTCGAGACCCGTCCGCCGGAGTTGACCAAGCTCTGGCAGGTTTTGGAAGCGGTGGTCGACCCGGAGATCCCGGTCCTCACCATCGCGGACCTGGGTCTGCTGCGCGATGCCGACATCGCGTCGAACGGTGCGGTAACCGTGACCATCACGCCGACCTACTCGGGCTGCCCGGCGATGAACATGATCGAGCGGGAGATCAAGGAGGTGTTGGGCGCTGCGGGCTACGGATCGGTCGAGGTCAAGACCGTGCTGCACCCGGCCTGGACCACCGACTGGCTGAGCGAGGCTGGGCGCGAGAAGTTGCGCGCCTACGGCATCGCACCGCCGGTGACGGGCTCGCCCAGCAAGCGCGCGCTCTTCGGCGCGGAGCCGGAGGTGGCTTGTCCGCATTGCGGTTCCCAGCAGACGGAGCAGGTCAGCGCCTTCGGCTCGACGGCTTGCAAGGCGCTTTGGCGCTGCCGGGCCTGTCTGGAGCCCTTCGATTACTTCAAGTGCATCTGAACGGGAAGGCGCAGAGCCCCATGCATCCGCGGTTTCACAGTTTGAAGGTCGCCGAGGTCCGGCAAGAGACCGACGACACCGTCTCCATCGCTTTCGATGTGCCGGCCGAGGTCGCCCGGGATTACGACTATAAGCAAGGACAGTATCTCACCCTGCGCACCGAGATCGACGGCGAGGATGTCCGCCGCAGCTACTCGATCTGCTCCGGCCTGGACGAAGGCGAGTTGCGCGTGGCGGTCAAGAAGGTCGAGGGCGGCCTCTTCTCGACCTACGCCAACGAGACTCTGAAGTCCGGGTCCCTGCTGGACGTGATGACGCCCAACGGGCGTTTCACCTCCGAGATCGATCCGGCGGAGAGCCGCACCTACGTGCTTTTCGCGGCCGGCAGCGGCATCACGCCGGTCATCTCCATCGCCAAGACGCTCCTGGCGCGCGAGCCGCAGTCCAAGGTTCTGCTTTTCTACGGCAACCGGACGGTGGCCTCGATCATCTTCCGCGAGACGCTCGAGGATCTGAAGAACCGCTACCTCGGGCGCTTCGGGCTCTATCACTTGCTCAGCCGGGAGACCCAGGAGGTCGAGCTGTTCAACGGCCGGCTCGACCGCGATAAGGTCCAAGCCCTCTGCCGCAGCTTGATCAACCCGGCTGCGGTCGATGCTTTCTTCGTCTGCGGTCCGGACACCATGATCGCCGACGTCACCGGGGCGCTGGAGGAAATTGGAGTTCCGGAGAAGAAGGTGCATCGGGAACTCTTCAACACCCATCCCGACGGTCTCGTGAAACCCAAGCCGCTGGAACACGGTCGCCGCGAGGCCAAGGGCGACCGCGCCCAGGTCACCGTGATCCTCGATGGCGTCAGCCACGACTTCGACCTCGGCTTCGACGGCACCTCGATCCTCGATGCGGCCACCGCCGAAGGGCTGGATCTGCCGTTTTCCTGCAAGGGCGGAGTCTGCTGCACGTGCCGTGCCAAGCTGCGGGAAGGCAAGGTGGACATGGCTGTCAACTACGCACTTGAGCCGGAAGAGGTTCAGCAGGGCTTCGTGCTGACCTGTCAGTCGCGCCCACTCACCGACCGGGTCGTGCTGGACTACGATCAGGTGTAGCTGCGGCCAGATGTAACCGCCGCGCGGATCAGCCGAAGACCTCGAGAAACCGGATCTTGAGCGCGGCGTCTGCCTCCGGCAGCTTGGCCGGCCGGCCAAGGTCGGCCAGCGAGGTCACGCCGTGTTCGCGGATGCCGCACGGCACGATGCCGGCGAAGTGATCCAGATCCGGTTCGACGTTCAGCGACACGCCGTGATAGGTCACCCAGCGCCGTACGCGTACGCCGATCGCGGCGACCTTGTCCTCGCGGCCCGTCTCCCGCTCGACCCAGATCCCGACTCGTCCCGCGCGGCGCTCGCCGATAACGTCGAAGTCGGCGAGCGTGCGGATCAGCCAATCCTCCAGCCGACAGACGAAGGCCCGTACGTCGGGCTGCCGCCGTTTGAGGTCGAGCAGGACGTAAGCCACCCGTTGGCCGGGGCCGTGATAGGTGTATTGTCCGCCACGCCCGGTTTTGAAGACCGGAAAGCGCGAGTCCAGCAGATCTGCGGCATCGGCGGAGGTGCCCGCGGTGTAGAGCGGGGGATGCTCCAGCAGCCAGACGCACTCCGGGGCCGTTTCGGCGTGGATTGCGGCCGCCCGTTCTTCCATCCAAGTCACGGCCGGCGCGTAGGGTACCGGCGCCTCGGAGACGATCCACTCGAGCGGACCGTACCGGGTGGCTAGGATTTCGCCGTACGGCGCCTTCCCGAGGTCCGGCGCATCGGCTAACGTCTCGGCGCTCATCATGGAGGGAGGAACGGCTTTCGGTATGGCTGACGATTTCAAGGACGCGGCCCTGGCATATCACCGGGATCCAAAGCCCGGCAAGTTGGAGGTAGTTGCAACCAAGCCGCTCGGCAACCAGCGCGACCTGGCGCTGGCCTATTCGCCGGGCGTGGCGGCCGCCTGCGAGGCTATCGTCGAGGACGAAGCCGCGGCCGCCGAGATGACCGGGCGGGCCAACCTCGTCGGCGTGGTCACCAACGGAACGGCGGTCCTCGGCCTCGGGCAGATCGGGCCTCTGGCGTCGAAGCCGGTGATGGAAGGCAAGGCCGTCCTTTTCAAGAAGTTCGCGGACATCGATGTCTTCGATATCGAGATCGATGCACGCGACCCGGAGAAGCTGATCGAAATCGTCGCCGCGCTGGAGCCGACCTTCGGTGGAATCAATCTTGAGGATATCAAGGCACCGGAATGCTTCGTCGTGGAGCGCGAGCTGCGCCAGCGCATGGGAATCCCCGTGTTCCATGATGACCAGCATGGCACGGCGATCATCGTCAACGCGGCGATCTACAACGGCCTGAGGCTGGTCGATAAGCAGATCGAGGAGGTGAAGGTCGTCACCTCCGGAGCCGGCGCTGCCGCCATCGCCTGCCTGGACCTGCTGGTGGCGCTGGGTGTCCGGCGCGAGAACATCTGGGTCAACGACATCGCCGGACTGGTCTACGAGGGCCGGGTCGAGGAGATGGACCCCTGGAAGGCGGCCTATGCCCAGAAGACAGACCTGCGCAGTTTGGATCAGGCCATCGAGGGGGCGGATATCTTCCTCGGGCTTTCGGCGCCGGGCGTCCTGAAGCCGGAGATGGTCGTCAAGATGGCGCGCGACCCTATAATTCTTGCGCTCGCCAATCCGGTGCCGGAAATCTGGCCCGAGGCGGCGCGCGAGGCGCGGCCGGACGCGATCATCGCCAGCGGCCGCTCCGACTATCCGAACCAGGTCAACAACGTGCTCTGCTTTCCCTTCATCTTTCGCGGCGCGCTGGATGTCGGCGCGATCACGATCAACGAGGAAATGAAGGTCGCCTGCGTCAAGGCCATCGCCAATCTCGCGATGGCGGAAGTCTCCGAGGTCGTGGTCAAGGCTTACGGTGGCCAAGCCTACAGCTTCGGGCCCGACTATCTGATTCCGCGTCCCTTCGACCCGCGTTTGATCCTGGAAATCGCGCCTGCGGTTGCCAAGGCCGCGATGGACAGCGGCGTGGCGCGCCGGCCCATTGCGGACTTCAAGGTCTACCGGGAGCGTCTCAATCAGTTCGTCTTCCGCTCCGGCCTTCTCATGAAGCCGGTGTTCGAGCAGGCCCGCGGCGAAGCCAAGCGCGTGTTCTTTGCCGAGGGCGAGGCCGAGCGCGTACTGCGCGCGGCTCAGATCATGATCGACGAAGGCCTGGGCCGACCGGTCATCTGCGGCCGGCCGCGCGTGGTCGACAAGCGGTTGAAGGAACTGGGGCTGCGCATCCGCCCAGACCAGGACTTCGAACTGGTCGATCCGCTCGACGATCCGCGCTACCGCGACTACTGGAGCGAGTATCACCGCCTGACCGAGCGGCGGGGCGTCACGCCCGACGAGGCACGCACCATCCTTCGGACCAATGCCACCGCGATCGGCTGCATCGCGGTGCTGCGCGGCGATGCCGATGCCTTGATCTGTGGGGTGGAGGGACGTTACCAGCGCCATCTGCGCCAGGTTGAGATGACGATCGGCCTGGCCCCTGGCGCCCGGGACTTTTCGGCCCTCAGCCTGCTGATCACGGCGCGCGGCGCGCTTTTCATCGCCGATACGCAGGTCAGCAGCAACCCCGAGGCCGAGGAGATCGTCGAGATGGCGCGTCTCGGAGCCGAGGCGGTGCGCCGCTTCGGCATCGAGCCCAAGATCGCTTTGCTCAGTCACTCCAACTTCGGCAGTCACGACGATGCCAGCGCCCAGAAGATGCGTCAGGCCCTCAAGCTGTTGCACCGGCGTCATCCGGAGCTGGAGGCCGAGGGCGAGATGCATGCTGACGCGGCACTCTCCGAGGACATACGGACGCGGCTGTTTCCCAATTCGCGGCTGAGCGGGGCGGCGAACCTGATCATCATGCCGACGTTGGATGCGGCCAACATCTCCTTCAATCTGCTAAAGATCGCAGGCGAAGGCTTGCCCGTTGGCCCTCTTTTGCTAGGAGCCGCTGCGCCGGTGATGATCCTGACGCCCTCCGTGACGGCACGTGGCGTCGTCAATGCCTCGGCGGTCGCCGCGGTCGATGCGCAGGCGCGTCAGCAGAGCGCCGCACCGGCCGAAGCGACCCGCTAGAGCGCGATCGTCCGAGGTGAAGGTTGATGCGCGGCCGCCTAGGACGTGAATCGCTCTCTAAACGTAGGAGAGAGCAGATTCCTTTTGGAGATCCCATCCAAAAGGAATCTGCTCTGGAGGATTTGAGGAGGTGCCATGGCCGATCCCGTCACCGAAGGTCGCACGCAGGACTCGGCCGGCCCTGAAGGCCTGAGCGAGAACGTCGTCGGACTGGCGCCGGCGCAGCTCGACGCCATTCAGAAGGCGCTTGCCGAAAGCGACGTGGAACAGGTGGAGCGGCTGGTCGAGCCTCTGCATCCGGCCGATACGGCCGATCTGCTGGAAGCGCTCAGCCGGGACGAGCGCAAGCTGCTGCTACGGATCATCGGGGCGGCGCTCGAGGCCGAGGTCTTGACCTACCTGGAGCCGGAACTGCGCAACGCCGTGGTGGGGGACCTGGGGGCCAAGACCGCGGCACAGCTGCTGCGCCAGCTGGAAAGCGATGACGCGCTCGAGTTCTTCGAGGATCTGGACGAGGACCAGCGGACCCAGATCCTCAGCCTCGTGCCACGCACCATCCAGCGTCTGCTGACCGAGGGCATGACCTTTCCCGAGGACTCCGCCGGGCGCCTGATGCAGCGCGAGGTGGTGGTGGTGCCCTCGATCTGGACGGTGGGAGAGACCATCGACTGGATGCGCAACAACAAGAAGCAGATCGTCAGCGACTTCTACGATCTTTATGTCGTCGACCCGCGCTACAAGCCGATCGGCAAGCTGCCGCTCAGCCGGGTCCTGCGCTCCAAACGCCCGGTCAAGATCTCGGCCTTGATGAGCGAGGACTTCTATCCACTCCAGGTGGCTCTGGATCAGGAGGACGTCGCCTATCGCTTTCGCCAGTACTCCCTTCTGTCGGCGCCGGTCGTCGACGAGGCGGGGCGGCTGGTCGGCGTCATCACGCTGGACGACATCGTGCACGTGATCGACCAGGAGGCGGAGGAGGACCTGTTGAAGATGGGTGGCGTCAGCGAAAGCGACGTCTACTCCGACTTTCTGCGCACGGCGCGCAGCCGCTTCTCCTGGTTGGCGGTCAATCTGTTGACGGCGATCTCGGCATCGCTGGTCATTGCCCTGTTCGAGGCGACGATCCAGCAGATTGTCGCCCTGGCCGTCCTGATGCCCATCGTTGCCTCCATGGGCGGCAATGCCGGCACGCAAACGCTCACCGTCGCCGTGCGGGCGATTGCGATGAAAGACCTCGCCGGGCGCAGTATGAGGCGCTTCATCACCAAGGAGTTGCTGGTCGGGCTGTTGAACGGCGTGCTCTTCGCCGTCCTTATGGGGATCATCGCCTGGCTCTGGTTCGGCGATCCGCTGCTTGGCGCCGTGATCGCCACGGCGATGGTGATCAATCTCGTGATTGCCGGTCTCTTCGGCGCCTTGATTCCGATCGTGCTGGAGAGGTTCGGGGCGGACCCTGCCATCGCGTCCTCCGTGTTCCTGACCACGGTGACCGACGTTGTCGGCTTCTTCGCCTTTCTCGGGCTTGCCGGCCTGGTGCTTCTTTGAAGCATGCGACCTGGAGCGGGATCGCCCTAGATGAGACCGTTTCCTAGCCGCGCCAGATTCTATCTTGGCGCGCAGCCACGGCGGAGCCATCTCCGCGCGATACGGTTTCAAAGGGCAGAGGAGGGCGGCGGGTGCCGACAGCGCTGATTACCGGTGCCAATCGTGGCTTGGGGCTCGAACTGGCGCGTAGTATCGCGGCGGAGGGCTGGCAGGTGCATTCCTGTTGCCGCATGCCCGACAAGGCGCCGGAACTGCGGGCAACAGCGGATGCGGCCGACGGCCGCATTCAGGTGCACCGCCTGGACGTCACCGACGATCTTCAGGTTCGCAGCCTGGCCCGCTCTCTAGAGGGCAAGCCGCTGGATCTGCTTTTCAACAACGCCGGGATTTATGGCCCGCGGGACGGCTTCGGCAGCCAGGACTTCGAAGCCTGGAGCAAAGTCTTGGCGATCAACCTGATGGCCCCCATGCGGATGGTGGAGAACTTCGTCGAACTGGTCGCGGCGAGCCAGCACAAGCTTATTGTCAACATGAGTTCCCGGCTGGGGTCGATCAGCGAAAACGACGCCGGCGGGGGCTATCCCTATCGCTCGAGCAAGGCGGCGCTGAACATGGTGACGCGCGGCCTGTCGGTCGATCTGGCGCCGCGCGGCATCACCGTGGTGTCGGTTCACCCCGGATGGGTACAGACGGACATGGGCGGCAGCGATGCGGCGCTGACGGTCGCGGACTCTGTGGCGGGTTTGCGACGCGTGATGGAGAAGCTGACGCCCGAAGACAGCGGGCGGTTCTTCGATCACAGCGGAGCGGAGCTGCCTTGGTAGCAGCACACGTTTCAATGGCTCCGACTCCCGAACAGCGGGAGCCCCGCTGCCTGCTGGGTCCCGCCTCCGGGTGTACTGAGCGAGTCTACGGCCGTCGGGGGCTTCACCGGAGACTCTTCGGACCGACGAGTGTTTCCGTCGACGGCAGGGCTGGATAGCTGACGGCTCCAGCCGCCGGTCCTTCTATGCCGTTACACCAACAGCATGAAGACGTTAGCATACATTTGAATTTGGCGTTTTGTCCATAGCTTTTTTCTGGATACCATCACTCTCTTGTATCCCTGTATATCTACGGTCTTCAATAGATTCCGCAAGAATATCCTAGTGAAAAAGTAGGTTTTAGAGTCCGCGGAATTGCGCCTCTGTGATCGGTCGAGAGCGGATGACTTGAAAGCGGGCTCGAGAGCGGCAATTCTGTTGAACGCCCTTCAGGATACGATTGAAAGTCGAGCTCAACGCCATGCTGACCGAAGAGCAGACGCTAATCCGCGATACCGCCCGGCAGTTTGCGCGCGACGTGCTGGCCCCCAACGCTGCGGACTGGGATCGCGAGGCCCGCTTCCCGCGCGAGGCGATCGCCCAGTTGGCCGAGCTCGGGTTCATGGGCATCACCGTGCCGGAGGAGTACGACGGCGCGGGTGCTGATGCGGTGTCGAACGCCTTGGCGATCGAGGAGATCGCGGCCGGCGATGGCTCCGTCTCGACCATCATGGCGGTGCACAACTCGGTCGGCTGCATGCCGATCTCCAACTTCGGCTCAAATGACCAGAAGGAGCGCTTCCTGCGGCCGATGGCGCGCGGTGAGAAGCTCGGCGCTTTTTGCCTCACCGAACCTTCGGTCGGCTCCGATGCCGGCGCGATCAGAACCTCTGCGCGCAAGGTGGGCAACAAGTGGGTGCTCAACGGGACGAAACAGTTCATCACCAGCGGCAGCACGGCGGACGTCGCCATCGCCTTCGCCGTCACCGATCCGGAGGCGGGCAAGAGAGGCATTAGCGCCTTCATCGTTCCCACCGAGACCGCTGGTTACCAAGTTGCGCGGATCGAGAAGAAGCTTGGGCAGCGCGCGAGCGATACCTGCCAGATCGTCTTCGAGGATCTGGAGCTGACCCCGGATCTGCTGCTGGGCGAAGAGGGCCAGGGCTACAAGATCGCCTTGTCCAACCTCGAAGGCGGCCGTATCGGGATCGCGGCACAGGCCGTGGGTATGGCCCGGGCCGCCTACGAGGCGGCGCTAGGTTACGCCAAGGAGCGGGAAGCCTTCGGCCAGAAGATCATCGACCATCAAGCCATCGGGTTCCGGCTGGCCGATATGGCCACGCAGATCAAGGCTGCCGAACTGATGGTTCTGCATGCCGCGGAGCTGAAGGATGCAGGCAGGCCTTGCCTGCAGGAAGCCTCCATGGCCAAGCTTTTCGCTTCTGAGGCGGGGGAGCAGATCTGTTCCGCGGCGCTCCAAATCCATGGCGGTTACGGCTATCTGGAAGACTATCCGGTCGAACGGATTTACCGCGATGTCCGCGTTTGCCAGATCTACGAGGGAACCTCGGACATCCAGCGCCTCGTCATTGCCCGTCAACTGGCGACAGACTGATGGAGACGGGCTACCGGTGGCTGACTGATGGCGATTAGCTGACGACGACGGACCGCTCAGTAACGGGGTGCCGCTAAGGCCGTCATGCTATCCCGATGGTTTTACGTGCCAGATGAATTTACGTGAGTGAGCGAAACCGGATTGCCTTCGGCCGAATTATCTTCGGATCGACGACCGTTGTGCTACGTCGTCGTGCTGCCTGCCGTCGAACTCTGCGTAGAAGAGCTCCGACACCTCCGCGTTCGACATTTCAACTTCCTGTCTTATCCAGGTCTCGAAGGCGGAGATCTTGTAGAGATCGCTGTGCCCGGGAGGATAGACGAGATACCAGCCGCTCGTGTTGGGATGCTGCAGTTTGAAGGGCGCCACAAGGCGGCCTGCCCGAATGTCCTCGGTGACATAGGGCCTGTTCGCAACGGCAAAGCCAAGGCCGACGTTGGCTGCCTGAAACGAAAGCATGCAGGTGTCGAAAAACATGCAGGACGCCTGATCGATCACATTCGGCGCGCCGGCGAACTCCAGCCAGGACTTCCAATTCAAGCTGCAGGTGTCCGAGTGGAGCAGCGTAAAATTCTTCAGGTCTCTCGGTTGTAATTCGTCCGTCCTTACGCCGGGCATGACGCGATGCAAGAGATCCGGCGTGCAGACCGGCACCAGATCTTCGCAAAACAGCAATTCGGATTTCAGACCGGGAAAAACCCCGTCTCCGTAGCGGATCGCCAGATCGAAGCCTTCTCGGTCGAAGTTGATCGGGCGATAGGCTTGGGAGACGTGCAGTGTGATATCGGGGTTTTCTTGCGTGAATCGTTCCAACCTCGGCAGTAGCCAGCGGACGGCAAAGGTCGGCAGAACGCTTATCTTAAACAGGTGTTTCCGGTGCTTGTCGGTGATTTCCAGGCCGGCTGCGAGTATGGTGTCGAGTGCTTCGCGAACGTGCGCAATGAACTCTTCACCTTCGGGCGTTAGAACCACGGCGTTGCTTTGCCGGTGAAAGACCTTGAACTGGAGCTGCTCTTCCAGCGCTTTCACGCGCTGGCTCACCGCCGAACCGGAGATCAGATTTTCCTCGGCCGCGCGCGCGAAACTCCCCAGCCGCGCCGCACTCTCGACGATGCGCAAGGAGTTGAGATTGATCTGACGAAGATGTTTCATTTTTGTTCACGCCGCAAGTTCAGCTAATGCTACCCCAGGTGTTTCTTAGTTTACACTCTCAATTTGAAAGCGACAATGGCTCTATCGTCCGCTGGTTGGTAGGGGTAGGGATGCGATGGAAAGAGTCAACTTGAACGGAATTCGTCACAGCGTAAGCCGTGAGGCTTTGCTTGGCCATGAGTCTGCTTGGAAGGTTTCGGACCTCGGCCTGGTCCAATTCAAGCATGAGTACGATCCGCAGCTGCTTGAGACGATCCGGCGCAAAGCCTTGGAATTGAAGGAGGATCGTGCGTACCAGAAGCACCTGAATCTGACCTTCATTACAGGCGCCGATCGCTATATCCCTGAAATCGAAGAGCTCATTCACGATCGCAACCGGCTGGATCGTCTGAGCGCCTTCGCCGGCACGCGGCTTGAGCCTTACCCGCTTTCGGTGGTCGGATCGACGGTCACCTTCATGAGTCCCGAAGATGGAAACGTCGATTGGCACTGTGACGGCGTTCCGGTGACCGAACTTATCCCGCTTTCGATCAGCGATCCGATCATCGGCGGCGAATTGGAGGTGTTCCTGGGGGGCTGCGAACCCGGCAAGGCCCGCGTGGATCGCGGTGAGGAACTTGATCCGAGCGAGCTCCTCCGGATCAAGCATTCGGTCGGTCACAGCACGCTCGGCCACTTCCTCGGCGTTCTGCACCGGACCAAGCCGCTGGAGTACGGCGAGCGCGTCACCTTGGTGTTGAACCTTCGGTCGGTCGAGCGCCCCTTCGTGGACGACAACCGCATGTTCTATCTGGCCGCCGACAACGATCTGGACCGCGCTTGGGTCAATGAGATGGCCGAGGATGTCTGGACCAACCAACTGCCCGCATATCGCTCTTCCGGACGAGCGAGCGTGCCTGCGGAATGAGCCATGTCCGCGACGGTGTCCGAGCCTCAGCTCCGGTCGCGGGTGAGAGGCTCGGGGGGTCGCTCGCGGTACCTTGCGCTCTTGCCGCCATAGGGTTCTGGTCGACCAACGCCGTGGTCGCAAAGTACGCGCTCGTCGAACTTTCGGTGCCTCAGGTTCAGGCGCTGCAGTTCGCGGGCGCGACCTTTGCGCTTTGGCTGTTCGGCTTCGGCTTGCCGCGCAAGCGCGTGACCTGGCCGGCACCGCGGGCTTTGGCCTTGGGCGCCTTGGGGCTGGTGGGAACCATGGTTTTCCAGTACGTCGCCTTCGCGGTCGGCCCGATTGCGACGGTCAACCTGATCGCCTACTCCTGGCCATTGCTCACGGCGCTCATCGTAGCCGCCGTTGGCGTCGCCTATCGCCCGCTCCGTCTCGTGATCACCTCGGCGGCGGGGTTCGTCGGCGTCGGTTTGCTGATCGGTGGCGATGCGGCGTTGCTACAGGGCGGAGGGTCTCTCGGCGGATACGCGGCGGCTTTCGCGTCGGCCATTTGCATGGCGGTCTACACGGTTCTGATCGGCCGCTACTCGGTTTCCGCCTCCAGTCTTCTGCTGGCCGCCGCGCTGATCGGGTTGATCGGCACCTCGGCCTGGTGGCTGCTTACCGGCGCCGGAGTGCCATCGGTGCCTTACATTCTTCTCGGCCTCTACCTCGGCATCGGGCCCATGGGGGTTGGCTACCTTCTCTGGTCCCTGGCCCTTCGCCGTGGCGCGGCCGGCTCGATCTCCACTCTCGGATACGCAACGCCGGTGCTCTCGACGGTCCTGCTCTACATCTCCGGCGAAGCCGTGACATGGGGTGCCGTCGTCGGCGGCCTCATCATCATCGTCTGTTGCGTTTTGGTCGGTACAGGAAAATTGGAACAGCGAAGTGATGTTAAACCAGCATGAAGATGTAGATACTGTCGCCGATGCGTTGTGGCGACGGTACGGAGAGGCGGCCCGGCTGCAAGCTGCGCTCGCTGCTTATCAGGCGATCCAGCGTGAGGATTTGAAAGCCTGCGCAAGGTGGCGTGGCATTCTCGACCTGCTGGAAGAGAAGGCCGCGCATCGATGCGAGCGTCATTAGCTCGGGCATTCCGCGACGCGAGGCACCTTCACCTGACCGCGAGCGAAAATTTTATCCAAAAATCCTGGAAATCGAGTTTTTCTAGGGCTTTTGGTATCACAGAGCGGTGATCGCAAAGCCCGGAAGAGCGAAAATCCGCCGTTTTCCTCTCTACCTTTAGTTTTTCTAAGTGGCTTATGGCGGGCGGATCGTCGAGCCTGCACCTATGGTTCGAAACATTGATCAACACGTCGGGCGGCGGATACGTCAGGCCCGAGCGCTGCGGGGCCTGAGTATGGAAAAGCTCGCTCAAGCCCTCGGCATCTCATACCAGCAGCTCCAGAAGTACGAGGTTGGAAGCAACCGCGTAAGTTGTGGCCGGCTCTGGCTCATTGGACAAACCCTGGACCTGCCGATTGGCTTCTTCTTCGACGGTCTCGAGAACGAAGGGCTGGCGGCCGGAGGCGACGATGCTCTGGTGTCGCGTCGAACGATCAACGCGGCGCGTCAGCTCGAGGAGATCGAAGATCCGGCTTTGCGCGACCAGTTGGTCGCGATGATCCGGACCTGCGCACGCTCCGGTCACGTCGTTTCCTGATGAGGCCGCCCGTCTCCTGAGGCCTCGCGTCCTTTGACGTCGCCCGTCTTAGGCGTCCGAGGACCGTGAGCGACCGTCGGGGTCGCTTTACTCGGGCCGTCGGTCATATCTCGTCACGCAAATGCGGCCGCTCTATGCTCGCCCCGGCCCGGCGAACGGGTCACCCAATCGAATAGGTCGTGGGGAGGACTTTGCGTGAACGAGCCGCTCGTCTTCTATTTCGATTTCTCCAGTCCCTACGGCTTTCTGGCCGCGCGGGAAATCGGTGAGCTGGCGGCCCGTCATGGTCGCGAGGTGACTTGGAAGCCGATGCTGCTGGGCGCGGTTTTCAAGCAAAACGGTATGCAGCCGCTCATGGACATCCCCCTGAAGGGCGATTATGCCCGGCGCGACCTGTCACGTGAGGCGCGGCGTGTGGGGATCGACTTTCGTTTGCCGGATAGCTTTCCCTTCGCCTCCATCGCGGCCGCGCGCGCCTTCTATTGGCTTTGGGATCGGGACCCGGCCGCCGCCCGAGATTTCGGTTTGGCCCTGTTCGAGCGCGCTTTCATTGCGGGACAAGACATTTCGAAATCGCAGTCGGTCTTGAGCGTCGGGGAGGCCCGGGGCATGAACTGCGAGGAGCTTGAGAAAGCTCTGCAGGATCCCGCTCTGAAGGACCGGTTGCGCCGGGAGGTCGAGGGCGCGATTGCCGCCGGCGTTTTCGGCTCGCCGTTCGTCCTGGTCGACGGCGAGCCCTTCTGGGGATATGACCGTTTCCCGCGGATCGAGGGCTGGCTCGAAACCGGCGGTTGGTAGGTCGCGGAGAACAAGCGCCGATCCCGTTTCAGACCTGTCCCAACACATCGCGGAACAGCGCCGCGTCCACGTTACCGCCGCAGAGCATGACCGCGACCTTGCGGCCGCGGTTGCGTTCCTTCTGTTTGAGACAAGCGCCCAGGGCGGCTGCTCCGGCACCCTCCGCAACGTTGTGGCAGTCGGTATAGAGAGCCCGCATGGCCCCGGTGATCTCGTCTTCGGACAGGGCCACGATCTCGGTCACGCCTTTCAACAGCACCTCGACCGCTTCGGGCTCCGGGACTCGGCAGGCCATGCCGTCGGCGACGGTGACCGCTTGTTCCGTCGAGACAGGCTTGCCGGCTTCTAAGGAGAGCTGATAGGCGGGCGCACCCTCCGCCACAACGCCAACCACTTCCGTCTTCAGCCCCAGTGCGTCGCGCGCCGCGAGCGTGGCGGTGATGCCCGAGCCCAGGCCCACGGGCACATAGACGCGGTCGAGATCGGGCACCGCCCGGAAAAGCTCCAGCGGGTAGCTGGCGACACCGCGCACCAGGCGCTCGTCGTAGGAGGGCAGCATGTGCAACCCTTCGCGCGCGGCCAGGGCCTCGGCGTGTTCGCGCGCGGCTTGGAAGTCGTGGCCTTCGACGACGAGTTCGCCGCCGAAGGCGCGCATGGCGGCGTTCTTCTCCACCGAATTGCCTTCGGGGACACAGACCACCGCGCGAAGGCCGTAGCGCGCGGCGGCAAAGGCGACGGACTGACCGTGGTTCCCGCGCGTCGCGGTGATGACTCCGGGACCCTTGGTTCCTCGCGCGGCCAGGTCCGCCATGTAGACCAGGCCGCCGCGCACCTTGAAGGCGCCGGTCGGCGTGTGGTTTTCGTGCTTGACCCAGACTTCGCAGCCGGCGCGTTCGGCCAGCAGCGGCCAAGCATACTGCGGGGTCGGCGGCATGGCGGCATAGACCGTCTCGGCTGCGGTCTCGATCTCGCTCAGGCTGGGTAGACGCATGGCGTTTCAGGTGGCCTCCGTTTCGGGGTCTCGGCTCGCTCCGGAGCTCAGTTTAACGCCGCCGCTCGCGTTCGCGCTCCTCTTGTTCGACGGTGTAGCGCCGAATCTCCGTGAAGCCGAACAGGAGGAGCAGTACGCCGAGTACGATCTGGATCGCGGCAATCACGCGGATCGGATCGCTGGTGGGAACGATGTCGCCGTAGCCCACGGTGCTGAGCGTGATGACGGAGAAGTAGAGGCTCTCCAGAAATGCGATCTCCCGCAGCTCCCCGGCGATGCGGAAGTGCGGCGAGAGCGTGTAGACGTCGATAATGCGGTAGAGGCAGGCGAAGATCACGATCAGCAGCGTATAGAAAGTCAGAAAGGCGAAGGTCGGCACCACCAGCCGGCTGATCCGCCTGAAGAAATCCTCGAACAGCAGGCCTGTATCCAGCAGGAAGATCGCAACCTCGCGGCTAACGAAAAGCACGATGAGCGCAACCAGGGTCATCGCGCCGACGAAGAGGCCGTCATGCCAGGCCGTGGAGAGTCCCTTGCCCGGCAGGGCGAAGGTGGCGGCTCCGATCAGCATCACGGGCAGAAGCCAGATGAAGGGGCGCCAGAAGCTGCGTTGTTCGCGCAGATGCTCGGCCGACACGATCGACTGGATGCGGGGGCGGTCGCGCAAGGCCCCCAGCATGAAGGCGATGATCGGCAGCAGAAATCCGACCTTGATGGCCCAAAGCGACAGATTCGGCAGGAAGTTCACCTGCACAAAAAACACGAAGACGCAGGTGTAGAGCGCCAGGTAATTGGCGAAGGCTACGGTGAAGAAGCGGCCGCTGGCGAAGGCGAAGTAAAAGACCGAAACAGCGGCGGCGATGCTGGCGATGACGACGAGGCCGAAGGTATTCAGCCCCGGCGAAACCGCCAGGGTCACCAGTAGGATCATGGTGACAGTGAAACCCACCGCCGCCGCCCAACCGCGTCGCGAACGCTGCATAGCCTGTTGTGCTCCTGTTGGCAGAGCCACGAAGCGGTAGAGGCTAGCGCCCTGTACGGCGCCACGGCAACGGGGCAGGGCGGCGACCTTCAGGTGGCCTTGACGCCGTGCTGTCGAAAGATCGGTCTCTGGGTTCGGCTCTGTCGACCGAAGCGCGTCAATCGTTCGCCGGCCCTTGCCAGTTCGGCTTACGCTTGTCGAGAAAGGCCGTCAGGCCTTCCTGACCCTCGGGCGATACGCGCACGCGCGCGATGCGCCGGGCCGTATCGGCGATGACCTCGTCAGAGGCGGGGCGCTCGGCGACGGCGAAGATCAGATCCTTGCACTCGGATACCGCCTGCGGTCCGTTCTTGAGCAAGGTCTCGATCAGGTCGTCGCCGGCGCTTTCCAACGCGTGCGGCGGCACCACCCGATGGACCAGCCCGAGATAGTAGGCCGTCTCGGCCGAAAACTTCTCGGCCGTCAGAAGGTAACGTCGTGCGGCGCGCTGACCGATGGCGGCGATCACGTAAGGACTGATCACGGAAGGGACCAGGCCGAGCTTGACCTCGGTCAAGGCGAAGGAGGCCTCTTCCGACGCGATGGCGATGTCGCAGGCGCAGACCAGTCCGACGCCACCGCCGAAGGCGGGGCCCTGTACCAGGGCAATGGTCGGCTTGCTCAGGAAGTTGAGGGTGCGTAAGAGCTCGGCCAGCGCTTCCGCGTCCTGCAGGTTCTCGGCCTCGCCGTAGCTGGCCATGGCACGCATCCAGTTGAGATCCGCCCCGGCGGAGAAGGATGTACCCTCGGCGGCCAAGGCCACCACGCGCACCCGCTGGTCCTCCTCGAAGCCACGCAGCACCGTGGTCATCTCGGCGATGAACTGGTCGTTGAAGGCGTTGTGCACCTCGGTGCGTGTCAGCGTGAGTCGCGCCACGCCGCGCTCGTCGATGGATTCGAGGAAGAGGGGGTGCTGCATGGAGAAGACCTTCGCTACATCCGGAAGACGCCGAAGCGCGTCTCCGGGATCGGGGCGTTGAGAGACATGGAGAGGCCGAGGGCCAGGGTCATGCGGGTGTCGAGCGGGTCGAGGATCCCGTCGTCCCACAGGCGGGCGCTGGCATAGGTCGGGTGGCCCTGTTGCTCGTACTGTTGGCGGATCGGCGCCTTGAAGGCCTCTTCTTCCTCGGCCGGCCAGTTGCCGCCCTTGGCCTCGATACCGTCGCGCCGCACGGTGGCCAGCACCCCGGCCGCCTGCTCGCCGCCCATCACCGAAATGCGGGCATTGGGCCACATCCAGAGCAGGCGAGGGGAGTAGGCGCGGCCGCACATGCCGTAGTTGCCGGCGCCGAAGCTGCCGCCGAGAATCAGCGTGAACTTCGGCACCTGGGCGCAGGCCACGGCGGTGACCAGCTTGGCGCCGTCCTTGGCGATGCCGCCGGCCTCGTACTTGCGGCCGACCATGAAGCCCGAGATGTTCTGCAGGAAGATCAGCGGAATGCCGCGCTGGCAGCAAAGCTCCACGAAGTGGGCCCCCTTCAGCGCCGACTCGCTGAAGAGGATGCCGTTGTTGGCGACGATGCCGACCGGATAGCCCATCAGGCGGGCGAAACCGCAGACCAGCGAGGTGCCGTAGAGCGGCTTGAACTCGTCCAGCTCGCTGCCGTCGACCAGGCGGGCGATGACCTCGCGCACCTCGAAGGGCCGGCGCAGGTCGGGTGGCACGATGCCGTAGATCTCGGCGGGG
Organism: Algihabitans albus; assembly: GCF_003572205.1. Classification (NCBI taxonomy): domain Bacteria; kingdom Pseudomonadati; phylum Pseudomonadota; class Alphaproteobacteria; order Rhodospirillales; family Rhodovibrionaceae; genus Algihabitans; species Algihabitans albus. Next base: position 724,674 of record NZ_QXNY01000002.1, on the reverse strand, counting down.
TCGTAGAGGGGCTCGCGCGGCTCGGCCAGCTCCAGGCCGTGGCGCTTCGGACGATTGAGATTGGCCACGATGCGCCGGGCGAGGCCGAGCGCGTGGGCGTCGTTCATCGCCATGTGGTCGGTCACGCCGGAGGTGCGGGTATGCACCTCGGCGCCGCCCAGATCCTCGGCGCTGACGACCTCGCCCGTGGCGGCTTTGACCAGCGGCGGCCCACCCAGGAAGATCGTGCCCTGGTTCTTGACGATGATCGACTCGTCGGCCATGGCCGGGACGTAGGCTCCGCCGGCGGTGCAGGACCCCATGACGGCGGCGATCTGCGGGATGCCCTTGGCGGAGAGATTGGCCTGATTGAAGAAGATCCGGCCGAAGTGATCGCGATCCGGAAAGACTTCGTCCTGGCGCGGCAGGTTGGCGCCGCCGGAGTCGACCAGATAGAGGCAGGGCAGGTGATTTTGCTCTGCGATTTCCTGCGCGCGCAGATGTTTCTTGACGGTCAAGGGGTAGTAGGTACCGCCCTTCACCGTGGCGTCGTTGGCCAGGATCATGCACTCGCGGCCCGAAACTCGGCCGACGCCGGCAATCAGGCCGGCGGCCGGTACGTCGTCCTCGTAGACCTGATAGGCCGCGAACTGCGACAGCTCCAGGAAGGGCGAACCGGGGTCGAGCAGGGTGCGCACGCGCTCGCGCGGCAGCAGCTTGCCGCGCCCGATGTGCTTCTCGCGTGCGGCCTCGCCGCCGCCCAGCTTGATGCGGTCGACCAGATCGCGCAGCTCCTGCACCAGGCTGCGCATCGCCTCGGTATTGGCGCGGAACTCCGCGCTGCGGGTATCGATGTTGGATTTGATGACGGTCATCTGTCTGGAGCGGTGAGGGGCCGTAACGGCTTGAGGAACGGGGCGGCTACCATGTCCCCCAAGCCGGTTTCGGGCAAGCCGCTTCTGTGGGCGTTTCTCGGTGCCGCCCAGACGGCCAGGAGATTGGCTGGCGAGGAAATCAGTCCGCCAGGAAGTCGGCGATGGCCTCGCCGGCCTGGGCGATGTTGAAGATGCCGTTCAAATGGCCGAAGGGGCCGGTGACGGTCACCACCTCGGCCTCGTTGCCCTGGGCGCGCAGCTTCTCGGCCCAGCGCTCCGACAGGAAGGGCGGGAAGATCATGTCGCCTTCGGCCGGGACGAAGAGAACCTTGGCCTGAATACGATCGATCTCCTCGGCCACGGAGAAGGTCATGTTGGCCTTCGACATATAGAGGAAGTGATTTGCATCGGTCGTCGTCGCGCGCCCGTCGCCCGAGGCCTGCAGGCCGGCCTCGACCTTGTAGGCCGCGCCGAAGGCCGCCTTCGGATCGCCGCCCTCCTCGGCCGGCGCCCGGCCGAAGGTGGTGTCGGCCCAGTCGAAGTGAAGGGCATTGAGGGTGACGAGTTGCAGGGCGTTGGACAGCCCCTCGACCGGCGGTTCGCCGTCGTAGTAGTCGCCGCCGTTCCAGTTGGGGTCCATCTGGATCGGCATGTTCCACATCTTCAGCAGACCGATCACGTAGGCCGGCATGTCGAGGCCCGGGCTGATGACGGGAATGGCGCGCGGGACCATCTCGGGATAGGCCGCGGCCCATTCCATGGTCTGGACCGAGCCGCCGGAGGCCCCCATCACGGCGTAAAGCGTCTCGATGCCGAGGCTCTCGAGCAGGGCCTTTTGAACCTCGACGAAGTCGCGCATGGAAACGACCGGGAAGTCGAGGCCGTAGGGCTTGCCTGTCGCCGGATCGATGCTGGCCGGGCCGGTGGTGACGACCTTGGGGTCGGCGACGTTCAGGTTGACCAGCGTATCGCTGGAGATGACGTAGAAGCGGTCGGTGTCGATCGGTTTGCCGGGCCCGATGATGGCGTCCCAGTATCCAGGCTGCGCCTGGTCTTCGCTGTACTTGCCTGCGGCATTGGAGGTGCCTGAGAAGAAGTGGCAAATCAGGATAACGTTATCCCGAGCCTCGTTGAGTTCGCCGTAAGCCTCCCAGCCGATGCGCACCTCGGGAAGGGTTTCGCCCTGCTCGGTGACGAAAGTCTCCAGCACGAATTCGCGCTTCTCGACCAGTTGGTCGTAGGCGGTCGCCGGACCGACAACGATCGGGATTGCAGCCAAAATCGCGGCGGCCCCGACAAGGGCGCGCCAAGTTCCGCAGAGTCGCATCTGTTTCCTCCCCGTTTCTCTCTTTCGGTTCGGCCCACAATCCCCAGGACCAGGCCACGTGTCGACGATAGCAGGCCGGCGAGGGCGCCGACATGGCCTTGCGCGGGTTTGGATCGCCCGGGACAGGATCTTGTGACGCCGGGGCCGGGTTGCGCCGATGGCCCGAGGCGATCATCTTCGGAGCCGAACCACGGCGGCCGATGGCTGCCGACATTGATTTCCGGCGACGAGAGCGGGAGTGAAGCATGACCATCGATGTCTATTCCTGGGCCACCCCCAACGGGCACAAGGTGCACATCGCGCTGGAGGAGTTGGGCCTGGACTACAAGGCCCATGCGGTCGACATCGGTCAAGGCGACCAGTTCAAGCCCGACTTCCTGAAGATCAGCCCGAACAACCGCATTCCCGCCATCGTCGATCCGGAGGGTCCCGACGGCCAGCCGATCTCGGTTTTCGAGTCCGGAGCGATCCTGATCTATCTCGCGGAGAAGACCGGCAAGTTGCTGCCCGGGTCCGGTGCCGGGCGCTATGCCGTGCTGCAGTGGCTGATGTGGCAGATGGGCGGGCTCGGTCCGATGCTGGGTCAGGCGCATCACTTCCTGCAGTACGCGCCGGAGGATGTGCCCTACGGCAAGACCCGCTACGCCAACGAATCCCAGCGCCTCTACAACGTGCTGGACAAGCGTCTCGGCGAGGCCCGCTTCCTGGGCGGCGACGACTACTCGATCGCGGATATCGCGGCCTGGCCCTGGACGCGGCGGCCGGACCGTCAGAACGTCGAGACCTCCGATTTGCCCAACTTCAAGCGCTGGTTCGCGGAGATCGAGGCGCGGCCCGCGGTCCAGCGCGGCGTCGAGGTTCTGGCCGGCGTTCGCAAAGAGGGCTTCGACGAGAAGGAGAGGGAGATCCTCTTCGGCTCCGCCCAGCTCGAGCGGCGCTGAGACGCGAGCGCGTGAAAGTGCTGGCCCGTCCGCAGACCTTTGGCCATTCTCGCGCGCCATGAGCCGAAACAACGATCTCAAGCCGGAAACGCTCGCCGCCCAGGCTCTGCATTTCCTCGACGGCGAGACGGGGGCTGTGGTGCCGCCGCTACACCCCTCCACGACCTTCGCCCGCGATGCCGACTATGCGCCACGCGGCGCCTCGACCTATGCGCGCTACGGCGGCCCGGCCGTCGACCAGGTCGAGGCGCTGCTGGCCCGGCTGGAAGGGGCGGAGGCGGCGTTGGTCTTCGCCTCCGGTCTGGCGGCCTCGGCGGCGGTGATCATGGCTTTGAAGCCGGGCGACCGCATCGTTTGTCACGCCCACATCTACTGGGGATTCCGTGAGTGGCTGGAGGACTTCTGCCCGCGCTTCGGGCTGGAGCTGCGGCTGATCGACATGACGGAGACCGCCCAACTCGATGATGCGCTGGCTGGCGGCGCGGCCTTGGTTTGGACGGAAACGCCGAGCAATCCGCTCTGGGAAGTCATCGACATCGCCGCCATCGCCGAGAAGGCTCATAAAGCCGGGGCGCGGCTGGCGGTCGACAGCACGGCGGCCACCCCGGTGCTGCAACGCCCCCTGGAACTGGGGGCCGACATCGTTATGCACTCGGCGACCAAGTATCTGAATGGCCACAGCGACGTCCTGGCCGGCGCGCTGGCTGTCAAAAGGACCGATGAGTTCTGGCAGCGGATCCGCTTCAACCGGACGGGTGTGGGCGCCATGCTCGGCGCCTTCGAGGCCTGGCTGTTGCTGCGCGGTCTGCGCACGCTCTATCTCAGGGTACGTCATGCCAGCGCGACGGCGCTGCACCTGGCCAGCCGGCTCCAGCGGCATCCCAAGGTGCTGCAGGTGCTCTATCCCGGATTGCCCGATCATCCGGGGCACGAGATTGCCTGCCGGCAGATGGAAGGCGGCTTCGGCGGCATGCTCTCCCTGCGCGTCGCGGGGGGACTGGCCGGAGGGTTGAGCGTGGTGAAGACGACCCGCGTCTTCGTGCCGGCCACCTCTCTCGGCGGTGTCGAGAGCCTGATCGAGCATCGCAAGACGATCGAGGGCGAAGCCTCGATCCTGCCCGACGATCTGCTGCGCCTGTCGGTCGGCATCGAGCATCCCGAGGATTTGCTGGCCGACTTGCAACAGGCGCTCGACCAACTCGCGCTCAAGGAAGGAACCGCCGCGGAATGACCATTCAGCTCTATACCTGGGGAACGCCGAACGGACGCAAGATCTCGATCGCTCTGGAGGAACTGGAGCTGCCTTACGAGGTCCATGCGATCAACATCACGAAGGACGAGCAGTTCGCTCCGGCCTTTCTCAAGATCAGTCCGAACAACAAGATTCCGGCCATTGTCGACCCGGAGGGCCCGGACGGCCGCGAGATGGCGCTCTTCGAGACCGGTGCGATTCTGCTGTATCTCGCCGGAAAGACGGGGAAGCTGCTGCCGGACGATCCTCGCGAGCACTGGGCGGCGCAGCAGTGGCTGATGTGGCAGATGGGCGGCTTCGGGCCCATGCTCGGCCAGGCGCATCACTTCCTGCGTTTCGCGCCGGAGGACGTGCCCTACGCCAAGACCCGCTATTCGAACGAAACCCGCCGGCTATACGGCGTGCTCGACAAGCGGCTGGGGGAGGTGCCCTACCTGGCCGGAGACAGCTATTCGGTGGCGGACATCGCCACCTACCCCTGGGCGGCGCGGCATCCCTGGCAGCAGATCGAGCTGGAGGAGTTCCCCCAGGTCAAACGCTGGTACGACGAGCTGACCGCGCGCCCGGCCGTCGAACGCGGCATGGCGGTTCCCGCCTGACGGGACGGCCTCGCGGCGGTCGCCGTGTGGAATGCCACGAGGCGATGCTTAGAGGGCGGCCCGCCGCTCGACGAGGCGGGGACGGCCGCGCCGGCGCTGCGCGACCTGCGGCAGAGGCTCGACGGTTTCGCCGACAGGGTCGCCGCGCCCCGCCAGGGTCATCAGTTCGCCGCGGGCTTGCTGCAGGCGCGTCAGTTCGCGTGCGTCGTCGCGATCCCACACCTCCATGCAACTCAGCCTGATCTCGACGAGATCGATCAAGGTGTCCAAGCTCTGCGTGGAAATAGTCATGCTCCGTACCCTCTCATCCCTCCGGGCCGTGGCTCCCCCCGCGCAACTCCGACACCTTTTGAGAGGGTCGGCTCCCGCGCTCCGCGCCACGGCGTTTGACGGGGCAAGGTTGTGTCGCATTTGGATAAAAAAGGATGAACCTGGCGAGCTTGATTTGAGCTTTTACAGGGCCTCGTGCCATTTTCCCGAAAAACGATTGCCGGATACTTTTTACACGCACTATAGATTGTTGAGGTCGGGAGTGTCCGGGGCGGCAATACATCCGCAGGCCAAGCTGATGCGCGCCGGCAAGCCGGCCCTCATGCCCGCCGCCTCCGGACCGAAGACTTCCGGCCGCTACGGCTGCGAACCGCGAGCCCGCGCAAGCGGCGCGTCGTTGACAAGCCGAGTTCGGCGCAGCTAGAACCAGCATCCGCATACGTCGTGGAAAACCGCCACTCGTACTGCGGAGGGGTGGCCGAGTGGCTGAAGGCGACGGTTTGCTAAACCGTTATACGGGTAACACTGTATCGAGGGTTCGAATCCCTTCCCCTCCGCCATTATCTTCGATCAAAAAATAAGTCAATTAAATCAACGAATTTCCAGCGTTGTGGCTCGTTGATCCCCACACGATTCCCCCACACGTTCCAGTCTTTGGTTAGCCGCGCCACCCGCATATAGTTTGCAGCCACGCGATACCGAACCTGCGTGTTCTGCTCGATCCGCGCCTTGAACTGCCCGTGGGGCGTGACGGCCTTCTGGGCGAGAAGCTCCTGCCCAGCTCGGCGGGCCTCCAGGAGCATTCCCTTGGCGTGGTTCTCATTTTTGAAGGGAAGGGGGGTAGGTATGCAGAATGCACAGCGTAGGAGATGCATAGCTTCAGGCTAGAAGTCCGAGTCCTCTTCTTCGGGCAAGAAGGGGTCAGGCACCTCGCGAAGCTCCCAGAGTACCTCAGGAAGTTTCCTCCCGAAGTACACCTCGAACGCCTTCGCTGTGACCTCCGGGTTGTTCGCTAGTTTTGTCCCGAACGCCCTAGCCATTCTATCTGCCCAGTCGTTAGCCAGCGCCTCTAAGGCTTCTTCTCGTTCATCGTCGGTCATGGGCGCGAACTCCTGCTTTCGGGCTGCCGCACGCGCGGCGTACCATGCGGAGTAGTTCTTGGCGTCGTCCCCAAGCGCCGAAGCAGCGCGTCTCATAGTTGCTACCAACCCGTCTGAGACACCGGCTGCCTCCCGAGTTTGTCTCTTTGAATACCTGCCCAACAGGATCAGCCTCCAGGCGTAGTCTTGTCGGTCTCTGGTGGTCATTGGGAGCTTCGCTTTGCTGTTCGCCCGCCCTGCCTCTAGCACGGCCTCTTGCAGGCTCCCCTTGAATGACCGCACGGGGACAGGCTGAGTGAACTTCTCTTGGAGGTACGCGGCGTGGCGGTGGTGCCCGTCAATGAGGACGGGTTCGTCACCAACCCAGATCACCGTGAGGGCGTCTAGGACACCCGTGTTTCGCAGCGACCGCCGCAGTTCGCTTACGTGTCTCTCCTCGATCTCGCGGGGTTGAAAGAGGCGGGGGTAAAGGGATATCGCCTTGACCGGCAGCCTGTCGGGCAGGGGTGAACCTGCGGGCGATGCCGCTGCTGCCTTTCGTTCAAGTTCGGCTTGGATGGCTGCAGGTTCGAACGTGTCGTTGTTGGTCACCCTGCGGCCCTCATTAGCTCGCCAAGCTCTCGCTGTGCCCATTCGTCGGGCTGCTTCACAGCGACTTCCTCAAGGTGATCTTGGAGCAGCCTGAATGCGCGCCGTGTAACGACCGTCGTTGAGACTGGCCTCCCGAGGGCCTCTGTGTAGGTCGCCTGGAGGCTCGCTAAGATCGCTGAGTGTCTGGGTGACAGGAATATCCGTATCGCGCGCCGCCGCTCGGCAACGGGCTTCTTGATCGCGAGGAGGGTCATGGCGTGGAGTTCCTTTCCGCACGTGGTTGGGCTGTTGCCACACGAGTGCGTCATGTCTGCAAAATGAAACGGGGCCGCCCTCTATGTGAGAGACGACCCCGCTAAACGGGATAGAGACGGGCGCGCTGTCGGCTCCGATGCCTAGGCGTCTGACTGCGTCAGAAGTCTGAGAACTGATAGATGTTTATGAATACTGGTGTATGTACTCCATCGCTCTCGACACTCCGTCGCGCTGGGGCGTCTGACCGCATCTGGGCAGTAGAGGCTAGGCTCTTCCTATAGGGCAACTTAATCACCCAGCGCCTCAGACATTCCTATAGAGGAACCTATTTCCCCCTGACTTCCCCCAACCTGCGCAGCGTGTACCAGTTGTCCCAGGTCACTTCCCATTTTTCCTTCCCCCGCGACGGGTCAATGAAGACCTGCCCAACTTGCGGTATGCGCAGGAAGAGGCCTCCCGAACCGGGCGCGTCCGTCTCCAGGATGAATTTGTCATTCAGGCCTTTAATCAGCATAGCTTCACACTCCAGGTGGCTGTTGAGCATAAGAGGCCAGACCTCGCGGCGGGGGCTTGTTGGCCGCTATGCTGGCATGCGACACCTTTCGGGATATCGTCCCCTCGGTGTCTGCCTGGAGTGGACTCCGCGCCGTCACGCGTGTCCAGTATATTCTACTATGCGCAAGTGGGTAATAAGCGTGCGTCCGCTTAGCGCGGGCAGTACCCTGGCAAAGGCAGCCTCTTCCCCGCGACCGTCTCCAGGTGGGCGTATCGGCCCCCCGAGTACCGCAGACAATCCCGCCCTAAGCCGGCAGCGATCACCTCTGCGGAGATATCCCGATCATTGAGGAAGCAGTCGCCTATCTCTCGGTCATAGTTGCGCCGTCCTTCGAGAACGCAACGAACCCGCTTACCTGCTACGAGGCTCACCATGAAGGCCTTGGCCTCCTGTCCTCCCGGCTGGTCCATCTCGGGGGCATGAAGACCGCTGAGCCGCACCGCAGTGCCTTCCACCTCGATGGTATCGCCGTCGCGTACCCGAGTTACCGCGCCTTCGAGTTCGGCAGTCGGGTCACCCCTGTGTGTAACAGCAGCGTGTTCGTCAAAGAGGTCAGGGATGTGAGTTACCGTTGCTCCAGCAAGCGCTGCCACGATCACAATGAGGACGAACCGGCGTCTTGGGCGGTGCATACGCCTTCTGCCGTTTTCCAACTTCATTGTCTTCCACATGGCGCGCTCCTCCACCATTGATCGGCGCACGGGGGTACTCTGCTGTTGGTAACTATCCAGCGCCTAGGGGCCGCAATCGCACTCTCGCCAGAACTACGCTTTGTCCAACACTCGGTAGACGCTGGCGCGGCCTATCCCCAGGCGGTTGGCAATCTCCGTAGCCCCTAGCCCCTCTGCCTTCATACGGCTGACCTCGGCTGGGTTGATCTTCGGCTTGCGCCCTTTGTAGACCCCCTTTGCCTTCGCCCGCTCAATGCCCTCCATCTGTCGTTCGCGCCTTAGGTTCGTCTCGAACTCAGCGAAGACCCCGAGCATGTCCAGGAAAGCCTTGCCGGCTGCGCTCCCTGTGTCGATGGGCTGCTCGGTGGCTTGGAGGTTGGCTCCGCGTTTCCTCAGCTCCCGGACTATGTCTTGTAGGTCGCCTATGCTCCGCGCCAGCCTGTCTACGCGGGTTACCACCAGTGTGTCGCCTTCTCTCAGGAACTCCATAAGGGTTGCCAGTTCCGAGCGACCTGCGCGGCTAGTGCCGCTTACTTTCTCCTGCCGGATCACGTCGCACCCGTGGGCCTCCAGCGCTGCTGTTTGGGTAGAGAGGTCTTGGTCGGTAGTCGATACCCGAGCGTATCCGTAGACAGCCATTCTGGCCTCCAAGTGTCTCGTATGGGTCTTAACCCTGAAGACGTACTGTCTTGGAATGCCGATGTCAATCCTATCGAGACACCAAAAGCTTAGCTCCGGCTGTCTCGCTCATGTGTCTCGTTGAGGTATAGCTTAGAGAGACGCAGAGGTTGTCTGATAGCTTCCCGCCTCAGCAAATACTAAGGTGTATAAGGCACTGTGTTAGAGGAGTTGAAATGGTGACTAGCCTGAAAGACTTCGTTCGCAGCGCGATATTAGAGGTTGTTGGGGGGCTGACTGAAGCGCAACACGCTCTCCAGTCGCCTGAGGCAGGTTCTTCGTATCCGGTCCAAGTTGTGCCCAACTGGCGGAATGTGCGGGGTGCTAATCAAGCTGTTGCATTCGACTTCGATACCGGTCAGCCAATCGACATGGTTGAATTCGATATCGCAGTGACAACTGGCGACACTACCCACGCTGGTGGCGGCGCCGGTATTCAAGTTGTGGGGATCAAGTTGGGCGGTGAAGCCGGCCAGCGGGTCGAGCAGGCTTCGACAAGTAGGGTAAAGTTTAAAGTTCCTGTGGCGTGGCCAACCAATCAATCGGTTAAATCCCAGCCGGGGCCTTACAGAGCCGATACCGATTACAATCCGTATGCTAAGACAGAGTGATAAGGCTGTGCAGCTCTACACTCCAGCCGGCTTGTTTGCTGGTGGCCAAAGTGCCGCATGGCTGTTGCTGCGCGCTACTCAAGCTTGACCCGAGTTCGAACTCGTATGAGAGAAGCCCCCCCTTTACCGGGGGGAAATCGTCCCGTCCCCCTACATAACAGCCGATCAGAAATGCGCCGCGAAAATCCGCGGGTCTCTGCCTGGGATTTCCTCCCGATCACTCCGGTTTTCAGGAGGCTCTGAGCGGCCTCAGAACAGGCCTTGGCACATGCACGGCTATTGCGGTGGACGTAGGTTCACTCCCGAAGGCGGGCTATTGTAGGCGTTCTGCAGCGCTTTCGTCCGTCAGCCCTCAAAGTTGCTTCTGTGCCTTCGTTCGGCTACTATTGCGCGTGTTCAAAAGAGGGGGATGTGCCCGTGCTGGGGGCGCTTACCGAGCTGTTCGGAGGGGTGTTCGCCGTCGTCGTTAAGGTGGGCGGTACGCTGTTCTTCATTGCGGCTGTGCTCTTGGCACTAGAGAAGGCCACGCAGCTCGCTGAGATCGGAATACTCCGTTGGCGCTGGGACAAAGCTGATCGCCTTAGACGTGACCGATCTAACAGAGGATCTTAGGTGGGCAACAGCGCGTCTCTCACGGGACCAAACCTACGTGCGGTAGCTGCTCTGGCCTTGACCTGGAGTGTTCCAGGAAGACAGCGGCAACGCCGCAGCAGGACGGCCTAGCGTCCCAACGCGCTGCTTCGGCGCTTATCCAGTCGGGTGCGCGATCCCCTAGCACTCACCTACGGTCTCTTCGGTTTCCCGAACCCCGTTGTTAGCACAGACAGCGCGTTCACTGGACCACAGCCATGGCACGACCGTGGCGTTCTCTCTTTGCACCTAGCCCTGGCCCCTACAGGGACGCCTCACGCCGGGTGCCATCCACCGCGCCGCGAGACCGGGGAAAAGAAAACAGCTTCGAAAAACAAAGCAGCCCCTTCCTACCCCCTTTTGTTGAGGCCTACTCGATATGGGTGGTATCGCCTTCAAGCGCAACCTTTAGACACAAGATTTTGTGATCTAGTGCCCGTGCGCCGCATCGTCGTGTTGTTAAGTTGGGTAGCTCAATTTCTCGATGGCCGCCCTAAGCACCTCCAAGCGGCTCCCCCCAGAGTAAACACCGTAGGTCATCGACGGCTTGTCATGCCCGAGGATGTCCGCTGTGACGTTCTCTGTTATCCCCGCGTTCTCCAGTTCCGTTGTCACCGTCTTGCGGATGGAGTGGAAGACGTGCCGCTTGCTGTGCCCTAGGTCGTCCTTAAGCCGGCCGAACCGTTTCCCAACGGCGGCAGAGCGCTCGCCGTGCTTGGTCTTCTTGAGTCCTGGCAGAATGTAGTCGTCGGCGCCGTTCGCGGCGGCCTTCAACCTGCTTAGCGTCAGTGCGAGCTTCGAGTGGATAGGGACCTTGCGCCACCCTGCGGGCGTCTTTGCGTCCACCACCTCGAAGTGGTCCGCGTGAACCTGTCCTGCAGTGAGGCTGCATAGCTCTTCGATCCGGCAGCCTGTCCACATCCCTAACCGGATCAAGTCTGCCAGCGTTCCGTCCTGGCGTTCCTCTGCCGCTCTCAGTAGCGCCACGACCTCTGCAGGCGTAAAGGGCAGCCACCGCCCGTGCCGTCCGCCGCTACCTGCCTTAGTGTTCTTCACCAATGCGCGAAAGGGATCAGCGTCTCCCGATACCAGCCCATAGTCCTGGAGGTAACTCCAGTAGCCCCGACAAGGCGCGAGTACGCGCTGTACTGTCTTCCGACTTAGCCCGCCACTGCCCATCAGCTCCTTGTTGACCCAGGTTATCAACTCCCGGCGTGTCACGTCTTGGAGATAGGTAAACCGTCTGGAAAGCCTCTGGAGGTCGCTGCGGTACATTGATCGTTGCCGAGGTCTTAGGTCGGTCTTGGTCGCTAGCCACTCCTCCAGGCGTTCATCAGTGCGAACTAGCCGCCCGAACGCCACGTCTGCGAAGCGCTTCGCCTGGCTGTGCTCTGGTAGCTGCTGAAAGCGCGGGTCGCGGTCATCTTCGATGCCGGCCCGTGCGGCAGCGGGATAAGTGATCCGCTCTGCTGCGTCGGCAATCTGGTCGTCAATGATCTCCCGCTCGTGGTCGCTGGTAGCCGTCTCCCGGAGCCGCCTCCAATAGTTCGCGTCCCGCGCCAGCGCGTCTCCTGACTGCGATCTTGCCCGCTCGATCTCGCCGCGCCAGCGGGCCTCTAGGATACCTGCACGGCGCTGTGCTTCTGCTTTGCTCTCAGTCGCTAGGCTCTGACAGAAGCGCTTGCGGCCGTCGAAGGCGGGGCGCACACTCTCCGGTATCTCGTGGATGGCATACCACTTCCGCCGCCGCTTCTCCAGGTACATAGCGAGGGTTTCCCACACGTTTCCCCCATACGCTATGCCCAAAAATGCTTGGAATTCAAGGAGTTTATGGGATTTTGAGTGCTGGGTCGGAGCCTCCCTTCCCCTCCGCCATTCATCAATTGATCTCCTTGTATTTCAATGGGTTGCCGCTCAGATTGTCTAACCTTTTTGCAGGGTTAGACACTTCGTGTTCCAGAAGCGTGCGCATCGTCGCTTCGCGACGCCCTCCGCGGCGGTGGGTTGGCCGCCCGGTGCCCGGTCGGGCGCTTGACCTCTTCGGGTTCGAACTTAAACCCTCTCTCGGCCATTCGCCGCCGAACGCGCGACATCCCGCTATGACATTTGACGACCGCTATAGGGAACAAAGCACCCGCTGACGGGCAGGCTCAAACGAACGATCTTGACCTGATGAAAGGTATTGCGCGGGTTGGAACCTTGTATAACCCACAGCACGAAGCGAATGCTGAGGAATTGGAAGCCCACACATGCCGACGAGCGAGCCCGAGACAACAAAACCCTCAGCGCGATGGCGCGCCGATGCGATCAAGGAATATCGCTGTAAAAACCTTATAGCGGTGATCGAAAACCCGAAAGACATTAAAAACATTGGAACCGTTATACGGAACGTCAATGCGCTGGGTGTTGAGAAAACCTACGTTATCGATCCACGCAAAGCGCTGGCGAACGATTGGCAGGATATGAGGGAAAAAAGGAGTTCTCTCAGCAAGGTATCCGTTTCGGCGGTGAAATGGAGCTTTGTGAAGCGCTTCGATAGTACAGAAGAGTGTATCGCCCATCTTCGCAAGAATCGGTTTGCATCGATCGTCACATCACCTCATGTAAGGGGAAAGAAGAACGCTGTGCTGGACGAGACGGATTTCACAACACACGCCAAGCTTGCAGTATGGTTCGGAAGCGAAAATCAGGGCATTAGCGACGTAGCGGCAGAAAACGCCGAACTGTGTGTGAGTATTCCGATGTTCGGAATGATCGAAAGCCTAAATCTTGGGACGACTTCAGGGATAGTGCTCTACGAAGTGACGAAACAGCGTAGGGCCTACCAGCGTTTATACCGAAAGAGGAATAAACGAGTGCCGGTTTTGAGGTCTGCTGATACCCAAAAAAAGAAAGATAATGCTGGTTGATCAGTCTTTGAACGATTGGCGTCGCCTCAATCCAGACGCCGCGAGACCTGAGATCATTCATGACGTCCGCTTTGGGCTCAAAGCCCTCGTAAGGGACGTGCGATTGAAAAGCTCACCATCCGCGTCCTGGTGTAGTGCAGCAGCGGAAAGCCGGGAAGGATTGGGCTATGTTTCGTATCGTCGAGTTACGTTGTCGTAGCGCTATAGCGAAAACGTAGTTCGCATTTTCGTCGCGCATGCGCCGCCATTTGCCACCGATTATTATGCGACAGTCTACGACGCCGATTTAGCGAGCGCCTTGCGGACAGAGTGGGCATTGCAAATGAGAGTCTCAAACGGGAGGGGTCTGTCTTGATTCAGAATGATCATTCTGTTACTGTCCTTCCATGCCGAGAAAAGCCTCGTTCACCGCCGATGCGTTGACCGGCAAGGCCCTGCAGCAGTTCTGGCTGCAGGGGTATCATGCAACATCGATGGATGACCTTGTCGAGGCGACAGCGGTCAGCCGCCACGGCATCTATTCAACCTTCGGAGGCAAGAAGAAGCTCTTCCTTGCTTGCTTCGACCGATATCGAGAGGCCGTTGTCTCTCCGGCGTTCAACTGTGTCGAAGGTCCGGATGCGGACCTCGCCACCATTGCGGCCTATTTTGAATTCCAGATTTCACGCGGCGAAGCGGCAGGGCTGCCCGGTCCGGGCTGCTTCGTCGCCAATTCCGCGACCGAGGTTGCCCCTCACGATACCGACACAATGGCGAAGGTCGCCGAACACAATGACCGGCTGCGGCGGGGTTTCAGGAACGCCATCGCCCGTGCATACGCAAAGAGTGGATCAGCCGGCGACGCCGATGTGACCGAGCTGGCGGATGTCTGCGTGATCTTCACCAACGGACTTTGGTCGATGTCGCGCACCGTTACGGACGCCAACGATCTTCGGCGCGCGGTGAAGGCCTTCCTCGCAGTCTTGAGAGGCACGCTGACATGACATCGCTGGAAACGGGCATCGCCGCCCTTGCCGTATGGGCCTCTCGCATGCGCACGCGAAAGGGCCGGTCATGAGCAGATACCTGTCCGCATTCGGTCCGGTTGAGGGACTTGAGGGGCTGTTCAGCGCCCAAAAGGACGCTCTGCGCTGCACTGCGATCAGGCTGGTCTGGGGAGATCTGTGCCTGTACAGCCCGGTTCTGGGTCTTGGCGACGCGGCGCTTGAAAGCCTGCAGGCGCTCGGCGAGGTGACGTACCTGCTGGCACCCAATCACTATCACCACAAGGGTCTCGACGAATACCGCGAAGCATTTCCCACTGCTAAAGTGTGCTGCACAGCCGCCGCGAAAACCAGGCTGGAGAAACAAACCGGGTTATCGTTTGAGGCCGTGCATGAGGCGGCTCCGGCCTTTCCCGGCAATACCTGCTTAGTCGAACCCAGAGGTTTGAAGACGGGAGAAATCTGGATCCGGGCGCACAGAGGTGAACAGCTTGTCTGGATTGTGACGGATGCGTTCTGCGGTACGAAAGGGTCCCTCGGCGCAGTCGTCGACCGCCCGCAACTGCTGAGTACGTTTCCGAGCTTCGGTATAGCGGATCGAGAGGCCTATCGGGACTGGCTGTCGGAGGAAATCGCGAACAGACCGCCCACAATGATCGTTCCATGTCATGGCTCAGTCGTAGCGGGCCAGACTATCGCTTCCGATGTCTTGAAGCTCCTCCAGGATCTGGGCTGACGAGCCTGGATCGCAATCGACTTTGCGTTGGGTTCGAAGCCGCCGTTAGGGGCAAGCTTTGGGGAGGACACCAACTGCATCCGGGTATGGTCGGCTCGCGCTCCATCTCGCGGAACGGGGCAACACGGCGCGTCGGGGGGTGTCTTATCGTGGTTCGACAGCGAAAACACAGTTCGCTTTTTCATCGCGCGGGGCCCGCCATTTGCCGCTATTTACACGACGGAACACGACGCCTCCGAAAGCGACCGCTTTACAAGCAAAGCGGACATGTCCTGACAAGTCGGTCGCCATGTGTTACGCGGCTCTATGCGCAGCTCCTACGATACGATCGGCGTCAATTACGCTGATCTCCGGAAACCCGACTCCCGGATTGAGAGGCTGATCGGACGAGCTCTGGGCTCCGCAAAAACCGTCCTGAATGTCGGGGCTGGAACGGGGTCCTATGAGCCCGCCGAGCGGCAAGTCACGGCGATCGAGCCTTCGGCGGAAATGATCCGGCAGCGCGCTGTCTCTGCCGCTCCCGCTGTTCAGGGCTATGCGGAAGATCTGCCCTTCGAAGACAGTTCTTTCGATGCGTCGATGGCGATCCTGACGGTCCACCATTGGGCCAACAAAGAGAAAGGCCTCAAGGAAATGCGTCGCGTGACGCGGGGCCCGGTCGTCGTATTGACATACGACCCTGCGCACCGGGGGTTCTGGCTTGCGGACTACATTCCGGAGCTCGTGGCCTTGGACGAGGCGCGAATGCCAAGAATAACGGATTATCAGAAATGGCTTGGGCCGTTGGAGATTTCGACCGTTCCAATTCCGCGTGACTGCACCGACGGCTTCCTCTGCGCCTATTGGCGGCGGCCTGCGGCCTATCTCGATCCCGGAGTTCGGGCCGCCATGTCGTCCTTTTGGGCGCTGGGCAACATATCCGAAAAGTTGCAAAAGCTCGCGAGCGACCTGGATAGCGGCGCATGGGCGCAGCGGTATTCCGAGCTGCTCAACCTCGATGCCTGCGATCTTGGCTACCGCCTTGTCACGACGGAGTGACATGCTCTCTGGAGCGAGCGTTTAACGCGACTCAAAGGCCCGCCTATGAGCTCGATTCGGCCGTTGGGCGATCCCGAAGTTCTGGTTTGCGGTTTCATTTGGCATGGTCCTGGACCGCACAATCGGGTTGCCGGTTGGGCGCGCCCTTCTTGCGCTGGAGCGTCGTCGCGGATGAGCGACCGCGCCGGTGCGCGCCGTGATCCAGTCGGTGATCTGCGCGAGGGCGCCGCGGGCATAGGCGGATCGACCCTCCCACAGAAACCGAAGGGTGGTGTGCCATGGCCATTCGCTGGTCAATTGGCTGTTGTAGGGAGACTCTTTCAGCAAGCCGTGTGTCGCCCGGGGAACAATAACGATCCGATTTGCGGGATGACCTCCGGCAAGCAGGCCGCGATAGATTGCTGCGTTGCTTTCCGCGTCTACGTTGAGGTCCTCCTGCCCCCAGATCGCGAGTGTGGGGATCTTGAGACGGCCTAGATAGGCTTGTGAATCTTCCTCTCGGTTTCGCTGGATGAACGCCCAGCGGGCCCGGCCCATCTCGGCCGGGACCACATCGGGGTCGAACCGGGCATCCCGCCCGAAGACACGCTCATTCTCAAGAGCGGCGCCGGCAAGCGATCTTGCGATCTCGGCCGCGTCGGCGCCCGCCCGGCTCAGCCGGATTCGGGTGTAGTAGGTGCCCTGATCGCGCCAGGACACGGCGGGGCCGACGAGGGCGATAAAGTCCGCTTCTTCGGAAGAAAGACGAGGCAGAACCCAGCCCGCTTGCGAAAATCCCAGCGCCCCGCGAGGGATGCCCTCCATGCGTCGGGCGAGGGCGTCGAGCGCGCCGCTCGTCTCGACCGCCCGATCCTCCATCGATTGATCCAGCCAGGCGCCCTCCGACCCGCCGATCCCGGGCTTGTCCCAAGACGCCACCGCAAGGCCGGCATCGAGAAGCGCATTGATGAGGGGCGCGTAGCCCCCCGCCGCGATTCTGTCCTGGGGTCCGTCCCCGTGGACGAGTGCTACGGCGGCAATCGCGCGATCCTCTGGCAGCCAGAGCGTTCCGGCCAAACGGGCATCGTTTGCCTCGAATGCGAAGCTTTCGTGTGTCCGCCGGTCGAGATCGTGATCTTCGAGACGCCAGAGCAAAATCCCCGTGGCAATCAGAAGGCACGCGCCGCAGAAAACTAGGATTCGCCACCGGGTCATGTGTGTCGCTGCTCTACCATACCTGTCCGTCTCAAAACGATAGGGACGTACCAGGATGGGCGCGAAACCCCGACGGCCAAACTTTCAAGAGTGAACCTGGCGTGTGGGCTGAGCAACGAAAGAACGCTGCTCGCAGGGAGAGATTGTATCCCGAGAGTTCGACGATCCGCCGGGCTATTGGCATAAGGCGCTTGCATTTATACAGAGTTTTCGACCGCAGCCACGCGATCAGGGCTGTTTCGTGCTGCAGTAGGCTCCTCGATGTTTGTGGGCTTCAAGACGTCAAGTCAGGCGGCCGGACTCATGTCGTGAAAGAGCTCAAATCGGTCATAGAACGATAGCAAAGAGATCGCGTGGACGTTCGTCCGGCATATCCGGCTGCTTCTGCTCATTTATCTCTTATTTCCAGGGCCTTGCAAGTTATCCCATCCCACCGTTTGGTGGGGTTGGTGTCGACTGCCCGGCACGTAGAGAAGAGCTCACAGAGTTGCGGGCGGCAGCGGCCCTCCCAATATCGATATCCGAGTCTCCAGATGCGAACCGCCGCCGAGGCGCAACCGGGAGGACGGTATGACTGCCGCGCTGATCTCTCCAGCAGACCTTCAGTCGAAGATTGGCTCGAACATCACGATCATCGACACGCGTGATCGCGAGTCTTATGCCGCCGGCCACATCGCCGGCGCCGTCAATCTGCACGACATCTTCACCTATCTTTCGACATCGACACCCGACGGGATGAAGGAGCTGACCGACAAGTTTGCAGCCATCTTCGCCGATGCGGGTCTCGACGGAACCAGGACCGCGGTCATCTACGAGCAGTCGATGGACACGGGCTTTGGCCAATCCTGTCGCGGTTACTTTCTCCTGAAGTATCTTGGGTATCCGTTGGTCGAGGTCTTGCACGGTGGGCTCAGCGCCTGGGAAAGCGCGGGGTTGCCACTCACCAGCGAGGTGCCGAACCTCGATCCAGCCGGGTTCGCCGCCGACCCGGAAGCCGCTGAAATCATGCTGACGACCGATGACGTGAGAGCCGCGCTCGGCGATGAACGTATCGCGCTCTTGGATGTTCGCGATGTCGATGAGTGGATCGGGGAAAGCTCGTCGCCCTACGGCAAGGATTTCTGTCCACGCAAGGGACGAATTCCGGGCGCGCGCTGGCTGGAATGGTATCGCATGATGAAACCGACGGCCGACGGTGTGATCTTCAAAAGCCGGAATGAAATACTGGCCGAGTGCGCGACAGTCGGCATCGACCGCGACATGTCCGTCTATCTCTACTGCTTCAAGGGAGCCCGCGCGTCCAATACCTACCTCGCATTGAAAGAAGCGGGTTTCGAGGATGTTCGAGTCTATTTCGGCTCATGGAACGAGTGGTCGCGCGACCCAGAACTGCCGATCGAGGAAGGCTTTCCGTTCAAGACCTAGAGTCTGCTTCTTGTGATCTTAGGAAGCCGCTTCGCGGTTCCGCCAATCGCAGGAAGCGGACTCTGGGTTCGGTGTTTGATCCCGGGTTTCGATGGGGCAGTCTTTTTACAGGCCTGGACGCAGGCGCTATGGGCTGGGAACTGCGCTCCGGCAGAGAGCAGTCGGGGACCGGGCCGCAGACGAAGATCGCAGAGGCCCAAAAGGCGGGGAGTCCGCGCCTGATCACGCTCTAAAGAGCGGCGGAGGTGCGGAGCTATGGCGAAGAGAAGGTTCGCTTCCTGCCGTCTGACGTGCCCTTCGCCATATCATCCTTTTTCCGGTGGCACCGCATGACCGAGGAGCAGCTTCGTAAATAGGATCGGCACGAACCATTCAAGGCCGGGCGTGGGACCAACGGCGTAGAGGGCCGCGGCGAAGGCGATCAAATACAGCGTCACGGCGGCTGGGCGCTTCAGGAGGTCGGGGATGCTCAAGACGGTTAAGGCTGAGACGAGAAGCCAGCCGCCTATGAAGATCATGAACCGCCAGTCGAATTCCGGTCCCCGGAACATCCAGGCGACAAGTGCGATGTGCAGCAGATGCAGACCGATGAAGGTCAAATGGTCTTTCGCCGTTCGGCCGCTTCGGTGATACCAGCGTTTCGTGGTGTCGGTCATGTTACAGACGGCACCACCGATAACGTCGAAGGCAATCACGGCTCCCACGACGACCTGCACCAAGCCCATACCGAGGGATGCGAGATAGACGGCCACCAATAGAGCGCTCGTGAAGCTTGTTCCCATCACAAGCAGGTTTTCGCCGACCGTCATGCCCGGCCCGACCAGGCGATCCCATGATCCGAGCAGCCCGGCGCGCGGAGCTGGAAGCAGTCGCGACATTTCCGATCCTTCGTTCTAGCCGGAGATCCGACGATGCAATACCAGCCGGCCAGCGATTTTTCCACACCCTGCGGTGGCGGCTTCCAGAACGTCCTGGTGTGGATTTTCTCTAAGCCGGTTGGGGTGGCGATCCCTTGACGGCGTCGGCTCTCTGTCCCTGGCTTTGCGACAGGACAAGGCTGAATCTTCTCACTGCTTGAAGCAATGCTCGCGGTGCCATTGCAGGAAGGCCGGATGCGGGCGTGCGGAGGCTTGCGCAGGTGGTATCGCCCGGCCGCTCGGGTTGATCAGCATCCGCACGGCTTCCTGATCGTTGGCCTGTCGGGAGATCAGGATGTCGAGGTCGTCGGATAGGCCGATCAGGCCACGGTCGAACATCCAATGCACGGTGCCCGAGAGAGAGATGCCGTTGTTGATGCTGTCGGGACCCTGGGCATGGACAGGTCGAATATGGGCGGCGGCGACCTCCGCCCGTGCGCCGCCGTTGATCAGCTTCAGCCCGCTGACGGCGCAGCGTTCCTGATAGGCGCGTAGGACGCTGCGGCGGAAGATCCGGTCGCGAACCGGGCGCGAGGCGAAGTAGCTGACGCGATCGCGGGCCTGCTCGTAGTCGAAAAGCGCGGGTTCCTCCTGAAGGCCCCCGGTTGGCGCGGTTTCGTCCAGGCGTGGAAGAAAAGCGTCCTCCTCGTTCAGACCGAGGGCGACGATCCGGTTGAAATCGTTCGCCGAGAGGGGACGCACAGCCGCCTGGGCGCGGCCCGAGATCCGTCCTTGCGGGTTCAAAAGGCCACGTTCGACGAGGCCGCCCGCACCGCTGAAGGGAACGGGATTGGCGAAGTCGAGATAGCTTCCGGGTTCGATCAGCGCGAGGTATCTGTCCGACCTCTTGGGATCGGGAACGATCTGCTCAAGCTTGGCCATGGCGAAGTAGCCGCGCGTTCCGGGGACTTTTCGCGGCTCGAGGTAGACGATCCAATCCCCGAGGCAGGCCTCGACACGGTTGAGGTACTGCGGAGGAAACTGATAGCGCTCCGACGGGCGGTCGTCGTAGATCGAATCCGAGCGATGAATGAAGACTCCGAACCCCATGCAACCCTAATAGCGTGCTTCCGGGCAGGAAGCACGCGAACAGCTTGCCTGTTCGGTCAGGCCGCCTTCGGGCGATGACCGGACTGCGGGCTCCCGATAGGTCTGCCGGGTGCAGCGGCGACAGGTTTCCTCGGAGGTTAAAGCCATGACCACGCGCGCGATCGTGCCGCCGGAGTTTCGGGCGGCGTCGGAGCACCTGAAGATGTCACCGGCCATCCTGTCCGGGAACCACCTGTTCTTGACTGGCGTAACCGGGAGTGATTCGCGCGGCCACATGCCGGAAGATCCGGAGACTCAGATGCGGAGCGCCTTCGACAAGATAGCAACGGTCCTGCGTGAGACGGGCCTGACATCCCAGGCGATCGTCGAGATGACGAGCTATCATGTCGGTTTGCGCGGTCACTTCGAGCTCTTCGATTCGATCCGCCTCGAATATCTCCGGGATCCTTACCCGGCTTGGACGGCGGTTGAGGTCGCCGGCCTGAGACGCCAGGGTGCGATTGTCGAGATCCGTGCGATTGCGACCACTAGTCCTTTCGGTTGAGTCGACCTGCTCAGGACGCGAACGAGGCCAGCCGCGAAAGCGGCGAAACGGGCCGCACCCTGGCTCGCGACGGCCCGGTCGAACTCTCAACAATCCATCGCTGCAAATCAGTCGCCTGGCGCCGAGCGCTTGAGATAGGCTGGAGCCGACACCCTGTACCGCGTTGGCGGCGATGGCGCCGGCTACGGGATTTCTTGTGACGGTCCTACGTCACGGCAGTCTTGGAGGCCTTCATCTTGGAGGGGGCGCATATCACTCCTTTGCGGCATGTCCTGGCCGGCGCGGCTCCGCCGTCGGCCCGTGACTGACGCGGTCGGATCGCTCACCGTGCGCCTGTCCGCAGTTCCGCGGCGTGTGTTCGTCCTGGGCGCCACGGGCACCAGCGGCCGCGCAACCGTGCGCGCGTTGGTCCAGCGGGGTCATGAGGTGGTGTGTTTCGTACGCCCCCGTGCCGGGGTGGCCGGCCGCTTGAAACCCGATGATAGCGCTAGGTTGCTCGAGGGTGCCGAGGTGCGGTTCGGCGAGGTGACGGACCCTGACTCTCTCGCGCATGACGGTTTTCGCGGCGAGAGCTTCGAGGCTCTGGTGTCATGCCTGGCCTCGCGCAGCGGGTCCCCCAAGGATGCCTGGGCCATCGATCATGGCGCCCATGTGAACGCGCTCTCCGCCGCCGGCGCGGCGGGTGTCTCGCAGGTCGTACTGCTTTCGGCGATCTGCGTTCAAAAGCCGCTACTGGCCTTTCAGCATGCCAAGCTCGCCTTTGAAAAAGCGCTGATGGAGTCCGGCCTGACCTACTCCATCGTCAGGCCGACCGCCTTTTTCAAGTCGTTGTCCGGCCAGGTCGATCGGGTAAAACGCGGCAAACCCTATCTGGTGTTCGGCGACGGTACGCTGACCGCCTGCAAGCCGATCAGCGATCGCGATTTGGGGCAGTACCTCGCGGAATGCCTGGACGATGAAAGCCGGTACGATCGCGTGCTGCCGATCGGTGGGCCCGGCGACGCCGTTACACCGAGACAGCAGGGGGAGCGTCTCTTTCACTTGCTGGGGCACGAGCCGCGCTTTACCCAGGTGCCGGTCGCGCTGCTCGATGCAATTGTCCGGACGCTGAGCCTCACTGGCCGCGTCCTGCCTGCGGCGGCGGAAAAGGCCGAGCTTGCCCGTATCGGGCGCTACTACGCGACCGAGTCGATGCTCGTTCTGAATACGGCGACAGGACGATATGATGCGGAGGCCACACCCTCGGTGGGTTCCGAGACGCTGTTCGACTTCTATGCACGGCTGATCAAGGGCGAGGCCTCGGCCGAACGCGGCGATCACGCCGTATTCTGATGGCGGCCGACAGGCGGCTGGAACAGGATCGCTCCAGGTGGGATGGTTACAGCGATCTCGCTCTATCGCAGTAACTGATCCGGCGGCATCGGTGGGGCGACGTCCAGCCGGTGGACGGCAGCGCCGTTGGCGTCCGCTGCGATCTCGGGAAAGACCTGCCGGACGAGGGGATCGTGGCCGGGCACGATCAGGTCGCCGGCGCTGGCCAGTTCCGGCAGCCGGCGAAAGCCGTCGAGCATCGCCTGGGCGTTCTCGACAATCGGAAAGACTTTGCCGAACAGGTAGTTCTCATAGAAGTGCGAGGCGTCGGACGCGAGCACGAGCCATCCCCTGGCCGTGCGCACCCGCACGCACTGGAGGCCACGGGTATGGCCGCCGATGGCATGTACCTCGATGCCGGGTGCGATAAGCCCGGCGCCTTCGTGGAAGACGACGCGGCCGGAGTAGACTTTCCGGATCAGCGCGCAGACATGATCCGCCGTGAAGGGCATGCGCAGGGCATCATGGCACATGCAGGGTCCCGTGACGTAGGCCATCTCGGCCGCCTGGAGGTGAAAGGTCGCCTTGTCGAAGCGGTCGAGGGAACCGGCGTGATCGTAGTGAAGATGGGTCACGACCACGGTCTCCACCGTCTCCGGATCCACGCCGAACCGCGTCAGGCATTGCGCCGGATCCAGCAGGATCGGCCGGCCGCGGCGGGCTCCCTCGGCGGTATCGTAACCGGTGTCGACGACGACGGTTCGACGCTCGTTCCGGATCACCCACAGGAAATAGTCCATGGGATGCGGCGCCCCCGGGTTCGCATCGAACAGGAAGGAATCGCTGCGGGTCCGGCTGTTCCGCTCGGCGTACTTCAGGGCGTAGACTTCGTAGAGTTCGTCCATCGCGTGAACCTTCCGAGAATTGAACCTGGCAGCTATCTAGACTAGGCGACTATCTCTTCTGCTCCCAGGTTGTCGCCGACTTTTCCAGTACCCAAGGGGCGACGTCGGTATCGAACGACTTGAAATGGTCGGAGGCAACGTGGTCTTCGAAGGCCGCGAGGTCGTTATAGATTTCGTAGAGAAATACGCTGTGCGGCCGCTCGGCGGAGGTCCAGACGTCGAAGATGTGGCATCCGGGCTCATTGGACAGGGAGTCCGCGGCCTGCCGGACCATGCGCGCCAAGAATGACACGCTGTCTTCCGGCCGTACTTTGAACTCTACGGTTACGCAGTACATCGTTACGCTTCCTCTTTTGGTTCGATGGGAATCTTTGCGCTTGTCTCCGTGCGCCTGCCGCGCATGAAGCGTCTGCGGAAGAAACGCTGCACCGCCGGCACCTGGGACAAGATGAGAAGGAGGTTGAGGGTCAGCAGGATGGCGGCGCCGGGCCGGGTGACGAAGGTGGTCAGATCGCCGTCCGAAATCAGCAGGGAGCGCCGGAAGGTTTCGTCGAACAGCCCGCCCAGAATGACTCCGATCACCAAGGGGGCGATCGGATAGTCCATGCGGATGAGGGCGTAGGAGACCAGGCCGACGACGATCATGAGGAAGAGGTCGTTGGTACCGCCGCCGACGGAGAAGGAGCCGATGGTCGTCAGGACCAGAACCACCGGCAGGAAGATCGTTCGCGGCAGCTTCAGCACGCGGATGAAGATGCGGGCCATGAAGAGGCCGAGGACGAACATGGTCAGCGAGGCCATCGCGAGGATGGCGACGATGCGGATGATCAGCATCGGATCGATGGTCGGGCCCGGCGTGACGTTGTTGATCATCAGAGCGCCCAGCAGGGCCGCCGCCGGAGGGGATCCGGGAATCCCGAGTACGAGCAGCGGGATCAGCGCGCCGCCGATGCAGGCGTTGTTGGCGGTTTCGCTCGACAGCAGCCCCTCCAGGGAACCCTTGCCGAACCGCTCCGGCTCGCGGGAGACGCTCTTGCCGACCCCGTAGGAGACCCAGCCGGAGACATCCTCGCCCACGCCCGGCAAAGCGCCGATGCCGACGCCGATCGCGCCGGAGCGCGAAATCGTCGGCAGGTACCTGCGCACCGTGCCCAGACTGGGAAGGATCCGGCCGACCTGTATCGGCGTGCCTGTCAAAGGCCCGCTGCGCAGGCCGAGGAGGATTTGCGGGATCGCGAAGCAGCCCATCAGGACGGGGACGACCTGAAAGCCGCTGAGCAGGTAGGACCAACCGAAGACGTAGCGCTGTTCGGACAGGATCGGATCGAGCCCCACCATCGCCATTGCCAGGCCGATCAGCCCGGCGATCCAACCCTTGATGACGAGATCCGAGCTCATCAGCGTTCCCGAGACGAGAATGCCGAAGAGCGCGAGCAGCGCCTTCTCGGGTGAGGCGATCTGCGACGACAGCGCCAGCAGGATCCATACGAAGATCAGCAGGCAGAAGGTCCCGATCATCGTGCCGATCATGGAGGCGGTCGTGGTCAGACCGAGCGCTTCGCCGCCGCGTCCTCTTTGGGCTAGCGGATAGCCGTCCATCGCCGTCGCGGCAGAGGCCGCCGTTCCCGGAATACTGAGAAGGATGGACGGATAGGAACCGCCGTAGATGGCGCCGACATAGGCACCGATCAGGGCGATCAGGGACTGTTCGACGGGAAACTTGTTGCCGAAGAAGCCGGTCAGGATGGTCACGGCCAGGGTCGCCGTCAGGCCCGGCAGCGCCCCGAACACGATCCCCAGGGACACGGAGCAGACAAGATAGACGTAGGTGAGGGGATCGCTTGCAAGGTCGAGCAGGCTGACACCGAAGTTGACGAACTGGGTGGCGACGAAGTCCAGCATGATCACTCGCGCGACGCGCCTGCGCGCCATGGCCGCAGGGTGACGTAGTAGTGATACTCGATCTGCCCGAACAGCAGCCCCGTGCGGTTGGGGACGTTCTGGCGGAAGCCGAAGGCCATCACGATCACCAATAGGAGCGGGATCAGGAAGGCGATCAGCGGTGCCGCCTTGATGTAGCCGTCGATCCTCCCGGTGGCACGCCGCGTCTCCCACAGCATGCCGATCGACAGTGCAAGAAAGGCGCCGAGCGCGACCCAGTCGTCATCGTGGGGTGCGTTCCACTGCGACTGCGGAAAATGCGCGATCAGCGCATAGAGGGAGGGGCTGAGCACGGCGAAGAGCGCGATCGAGGTTGCGCGGGCGCGCAGATCGTGAAAGCCGTAGATCAGGGCACAGATGACGAGCGCACTTGCGATCGTGAAGTCCACCCGCGGCACCAGCCCGAAGATGTAGGCGAGCATGATCGCCGCCACGGCCAACGTCCGCGCCCCCGCGGGACTCCTTATCCAGGTCGCCGCGCCCAGATCGAGCAGGCCGCGCGGCGCACCGCCCTGGCGGATCGCAACGACCAGCAGCGCCACTGCCAGCAGCAACAGCCCGGTGAAGAGTCCGTAAGGGACGATAGCGGCCGAGTTGTACCAGCGGCCGGCCTCAACGCCAGCGGCGTTGGCGCGGAAGAAGGGAATCTCGGATGTCTTGTACAGAAAGAACAGGCTCGCCGCGATCATGACCAGCGCGGTCCAGAAGTCCTGCCGACGCAGTTTCGTCTTGTCCGGCATGGCTCTATCCCCTGAAGAGGACGGACCCGGCCGAATGGACCGGGTCCGCTTCCCTCAGCTCCGTCAAGAGACTAAGGCTTTGGAATGTTCAGCGTCTCCGGGTCCACGGAGGTCGCGCCCAGGTCTTTCAGGGTCCAGGCGAAATTGCTTTCGAGCTTGGCGAACTCCGCGCTGGCGTCTTCGCCGTGGAGTCCGGACAGGTCGTAGTAGTTCTGTGCGGCCCAGTCCTTCACGGTCTGCGACGCCATCGCCTTGGTGAAAGCGGCGCCGATCGTCTCTTTGGCCTGGTCAGGAGCCTCCGCGAGCAGCGCGAAGCCGATCGCCTGCTTCAAGGGAAGATGGTCCGCCAGGGCCGGATAGTCGTCGAAGGCCGACGGGACTTCCAGGTCGTCGAGCTTGCCGGTCTCGGGAACCAGCATGGCGAGGGGACGGATCTGGCCGCCCTTGATCAGGGCCTGTTGTTCGGCCAGCGAGGTCACGATGACTTCCACTTCGCCGGACACGGCGGCCTCCTGCGCCGGGCCGGAACCGCCGTAGGGCACGAACTTGAACTTGCTCCCTGTCCCTTGCTCGAGCGCGAGAAGGTTCAGGTGGTGGATCGAACCGGCGCCCGATGCCGCGGCCGGGATCGATCCCGGATTGGCCTTGGCGGCTTCGACCAGATCATCGAGCGTTTGATGGTCGGAGCTCGCGGTGACGGAAATCAGGTCGGGCGAGCCGCCGACGATGAAGGGATACCAGATATCGAATTTCTCGTCCCAGCCGCCCTGGACGGCCGCCGTGACGTTGGACTCCGAGATGCCGGCGAGCGTGTAGCCGTCGGCTGGCTGATTCGATACGTAGACCATGCCGTTCGAACCGGCGACGCCGCCGGTGACGTTGTTCACGGCGATCGAGACGGGCAGCTCCTTTTCCATCTCCGCCATGATCATGCGGTTGATGGAATCGGTACCTCCGCCGGCGCCCCAGACGACGACGGTCGTGATATCGCGAAAGGGATACTCCTGGGCGCTGGCCGAACCGCAAACGAGCGCCGTGCCGAGCGCAAGCGCGGTAAGCTTGCTCATTGAGCCGATCATTTTCCGTTCCTCCCCTTTTTGCATTGCCGTCTTCCGCGGCAGTCCCTGCGAAACAGGGTCTATTTTGCGTATGCATTATTTTATGCATTGTCAATGAGATTATCGCCCGCTATGTCTTCTCGTTTGCTAGGTCTTCCCATTGTGCGCAGGGCGTTGCGGCGTCGACCTGCGCGTCCGGTGAGGACGCCGGCCGGTAACAGGAGTTGGTGGTGAGCGACCAGGCCGAGCATCCACTTGCCGCGCCGCTTCGCGTGGTGACCGTCGGTGCCGGCTTCTTCAGCGGTTTTCACGTCGACGCCTGGTTGCGCAACGACCAGGTCTCCTTCGTGGGGCTCGCCGATCTCGATCTCGACAAGGCGCGGACCCTGTTGCGCGACTTTGGCGGCGAGGAGCGGCAGACTCTTCTAGGCCAGGACTCCGGTGATCTCTTCGCACAGGTGCAACCGCAGATCATCGACATCGCGGTCCCACCCGACGCGCACTTGGCGCTGATCGAAAAGGCGGTGCAAACCTCGGCGCGCGCGATCATCTGCCAAAAGCCCTTCTGCGGAACCTACGAGCTTGCGCGGCGCGCGGTCGAGATTGCGGAAGCGGCGGGTAAACTGCTCGTCGTTCATGAGAATTTTCGCTTCCAGCCCTGGTATCGCGCCATCAAGCGGGAACTCGAAGCCGGGCGGGTCGGGACGCTCTATCAGATCACTTTCCGTTTGCGGCCCGGCGATGGCCAGGGCGCGAAGGCCTACCTCTCGCGCCAACCTTACTTTCAGAAGATGAAGCGCTTTTTGATCCACGAGACCGCGGTCCACTGGATCGACACCTTTCGGTATCTGATGGGCGAACCGAGCTCTCTCTTCGCCGACCTGAGGCAGCTCAACCCCTGCATCGCCGGCGAAGACAGCGGCCTTTTCCTCTACCGCTTCGCCGATGGCCGGCGTGCGCTCTTCGACGGCAACAGGTTGGCCGACCATGCCGCCGACAATCACAGGCTGACCATGGGGGACTGTCTCGTCGAGGGGTCGAACGGCGCGATCGCCTTGAATGGGTTCGGAGAACTGACGTTCCGCCGACGCGGCAGCACCGTCTGGGAGCCTGTCGAGGTCAATTCTCCGCAGGAGGGATTCGGCGGCGACTGCGTCTATGCCCTTCAGCGCCATGTGACCGATCATCTGCTTCACGGCAGTCCGATCGAAAACGAGGCATCGGACTATCTTCGCAACATGGAGATCGAGGAGGCGGTCTATCGCTCCGCCGCCCTCGCGTGCGCTGTCGAGGTCGCCCCCTTGCTGGCGCGGTCCCGATGACGGACAAGGATCGCTGCGGCGTAAAGCTCGCGGCCGGCTGGGCCGCCGTCTGTTCAGGGTCCGGCCGCCGCATCGAGAACGGATAACGGCAATCTGCGGGAGTATCGATGAAGCGAGGTGAAAGCGTCACGCGGGTGGATGACGCCTACGAACGTCTGAAGGCCGAGATTCTCAAAAATCGATTGCCACCGGGATTTCAGGCGACCGAGCCGGAAGTGGCACTCCGGCTGGGCATGAGCCGAACGCCGGTGCGCGAGGCGCTGATACGTTTGCAGAGCGAGGGATTGATCGAACTCATACCCCGCCGCGGCGTCAGAGTGCTGCCGATCTCGCCGACCGACATGCAGGAGATTTACTGGTTGCTGACGGCGCTCGAACCGGACGCGGCGGCTGCGCTTGCCAGCAAGGGTCTGACGGCCGAGCAGATTGCGAGCCTGGAAGAAGCGACCAGCGCGATGGAGAAGGCGCTGGAGGAAAAGGATCTCGATCTCTGGGCGGTTGCCGACGACCGCTTTCATCGGGAGTTGCTGTACTGCACCGGCAACGGCCGCCTGCTGTCCTTCGTGACCACTCTGTTCGACCAGGCTCACCGGGTCAGGATGATCACTCTGCGTTTGCGCGATTTGCCCACGAAGTCGACGGCCGAACACCGTGCGATCCTGAAGGCTCTGCGGGCCGGCGATGCGGAGCTGACCCGGCGTCTGTTCCGGGCGCATCGCGAACGGGCGGCCAAGGAACTGCTCGCCGTGCTCGAACGCGGCCGGCTGTCCAGCCTGTGAGGTTTCTTTCCAACGGATCCGAGAAAGCCAGGTGAACGAGAGCCCGTTCAACGTCGCGGGATGCGCCGCCGCCTAAGCCCGCCGGTGGACTGAATTCACCCGCCGGTTGCTGGCGGTGTCGCCGTTTTGTCCTCTTTTCAGCCCACAGGCATCGCCGACTTGGCACGCCGCGTCCCAAGCTTGCCTGGCTAGTCTGTCGCTGGATCCGGAGTCCGTGCCCCACCCTGGAGTGGCGCGGCCGTCGGCGTTGTGTGGAGATCGAGGGAGAGGCGAGAGATGCAGACCCCACTGGTGACTGTCGTAGTGACGCCACGCGAGCGTTTCGGCGTGACACAGGAATCGCTGGAGAGCCTCTACGATAACACCGACGAGCCCTTCGAGCTGGTCTATGTCGACGGCAAGTCGCCGCGACGGATTGCGCGCTATATCGAAGAGCAGGCGGAGGCACGCGGGTTCCGGCGTATCCGCACGGAGCGCTACCTGACACCGAACGAAGCGCGGAACCTCGGCGTCGCCGAGGCGCGAACCAAGTACGTCGCTTTCGTCGAGAACGACGTGATGTACACGCCCGGCTGGCTGAGCAGTCTCGTTCGCTGCGCGGAGGAAACGGAGGCGGCGATCGTCGCACCGCTGATCTGCCAGGGCTTCCCCTATCACACGCAGATCCATCACGCCGGCGGCGAGTACACGCCGCTCGAGCGGGTCGACGAATTCCTGGACGACGCGCAGTCCCGGGGTCGTCGGGAGATCGCGGAGAAGATGTACGGTCACGGTGAGCCGCTCAGCGACTGGGATGGCCGTCTCCATCGCCATGACACCGGCTTCTGCGAATTCCACTGTGTCCTGGTCCGCCGCGATATCTTCGATGTCGTGGGTCCGCTGGACGAAGCGATGCTCTGTACGAAGGAGCATATCGATTTTTCGATGAGCGTACGCCGCGCCGGCGGTCGCATTCTCTTCGAGCCGACGTCGCTGGTGACCTATCTCTTTCCCAACCGGCACCGTCCGCTCGAACCCAGCGACTGGGCCTTCTTCCTGCTGCGGTGGAGCGACACTTGGGAACGCAAGAGTCTGCATCACTTCCGCGACAAGTGGGAGCTGCGTGAGACCGCCTACTTCACGGATCGCTATCGCAATACCGGCTGGCGCCGCGTCCAGGGCGTCGTTCGGCCGCTGGTCCGTCAGCTCCCGATCATCGGTCGCAGCGAGCTGCTCGTGAGGATCGCGGTCCGCCTGATCCGACCTTTCGAGCATCTTCACAATCGCGTGCATGTGGCACGCCATGGCCGCCAGGCCGCCGCCAATGCCTCCTGGACGCAACCGGCAACAGCCGCCGACTCGGCTGCTTGAGACTCGGTGATCGAAGGCTTATCGGCAGGTAAGGGGGCTGCCGGTCGCCTACGCGCGGGCCGGCCGCCTTCGCGTCACAATCGGGCCTGAGACGGAACGATCACCGGCCGCCCGGTCCAGGCCGCTGCTTCCCGGTTTCCGCTCGCGACCTGCCTATAGACGTCCAGAAGCCGGTCGTTCAATCGATGCATATCGTACTCTGCTTCGACCCGGCGCCGCCCGGTCAAGCCGAACGTTTGCCACAGGTCCGGGGAATCGCACATGCGTGCGATCGCGTCGGCCAAGGCGCCCGAATCCCGTTCCGGGACCAGAAAGCCGGAGACGCCGTCTTCCACCAATTCCGGAATACCGCCGTGGCGCGTTGCCACGACGGGTAGGCCCATGGCCATGGCTTCCTTCAGCGTATTCACCGAAGCGTCCTGATCGCCGTCGGCCGCCGTAACGCTCGGCGCTGCCAGCACGTGCGCCGCTGCGAGCGTTCCCAGCACTCCGTCGTGGTCCTGCGCACCGTGGAGATGCACCCAGGGGCGAAGTTCAAGCTCGTCGATCAAGGCTTCCAGGCTGGCGCGCAGCGGACCGTCGCCGACGATATCCAGTTCGACCTCGCGGCCCGCGCTGCGCAGCTTGGCAATCGCGCGAACTGCGTATTCGACACCCTTTTTCCCGACCAGGCGGCCGACGAAGGCGATGCGGAAAACACCGTCGCTTGGCGGCGGCGGCGGCGCGAAGGCGAAGTGCCCGACGTCGATGCCGGACCGCAGCACCGCAATACGCTCCGGCGCGCAGCCGAGCTCGATCACACGGTGGCGGAAGAAGTCGCAATTGGTGAGGAAGAACTCTCCACGCGCAAAGAGGTCGGCGTAGACTTGAGGGCCGGCCGTCTTGACGAACTGGCTGATGTCGTAACCGCGGAAGTGAGTGACGATCCGCCCCTTGAAAAGGCCGGCATCGCGGAGAGCGAGCGCCGAGAGCGCCAAGTCTCCGAACTGGCAATGCACGATGTCGTAGTCCTGCCGCGGCAGCAGGGGGACCGCTTCGTGCAGCAGCCGAAGCGACAAGGCCCGGCGTCCGAAGCGCAGCGGATTGAGCAGGCGCACGACAGCCGGTGGATTTTGCCGGAAGACCTTTGCTATGCAGCGCGAGCCGCTGGAGAGACGGGCGCCCAACGACCGGGGAACCTGCGGCGCATAGCGCGTACGTTCCACCAGTTCGTAGTCTTGAACGACGGCCTGTTCGACGCCGTCTTCGCGTGGCGATCCCCAGAGCGAGAAGACCGTCACCTCGACACCGCGTTCGATCAAGCCGGCGAGCTGATTGAAGATGAATGTTTGAGAGACGAGCGGGAATTCGCCGGTTACGAAGGCTACCCTCATCGTTGGTACTCACAGCTGTTGTTGGGATCGGCCAAGGCTTTATCTCCGGCTATGCTGTACGTGTGGAGCCACGGGCTGCGGACAGCGCTTGCAGGCAGTCGCGAAGTGCGGTTCGGCCGATTGCGAGCATCGTCACCGCGAAGGTCGCAGCGCCGAGAGCGATCTCGATCAGCAAGGCGAAACCTTCGGAGAACTCTCCCGTGTCTGCCGACTGCCACAAAAAGACGGCTCCGGCCATTGCGGCGGTCGATGCCGCGATCGGCAGCAAGTCCCGCAACTGGCCGGCGACGGGTAGCCCCGTCACCCTGTGGAAGACGTAGAGCTTGATCGGCCACATCGCGACGCTCGTCGCCAGGACGGCGAGGGCGATGAAGACGATGCCGAGCGGTGCCAGGGCGGCCATTGCACAGGCGAGCAAGCCAAGACTGGCCAGGGCCAGATAGAGATGCCAACGCGCATGACCCAGCCCGCGCAGCACGCTGTTGTTGACCCGGGTGAGGGCGGCGGGGATGCCGCTGAGCGCGAGGACCTGAGCCGCCGGGACGGCCTCGGTCCATTGTGCGCCCAGCACTATCGGGATCAGCTTCGGTGCGACCAGAGCCAAGCCGACGAAACTGGGCAAGGCCAGCAGCGACGTCAGGCGCGACGCCGTGCGAAAGACCTGCTCGACGAGAACCGGATCGCCCTGCGCCCGCGCCGTGGTCGGCAATGCGACCCGGGCGATCGGCTCCAGCAGAGCGGATTTGAAGATAGAGGTGAGACGCAGCGCGATCTGGAGCAGTCCAAGCGATGCCGCGCCCAGCAGCACACCCGCCAGCAGGCGCGAGAGGTTGTTGCTGGCATAGAGCGTGAGGCGCAGACCGATCATCGGCAGGCCGTAGCCACGCAGCTCCCCGAAGCTGCGCGGCTCGAACGCCGCACGGGGCCGCCAGCGGGCCGCCGGCCAGACCAAAGCCAGTTCAACGACCTTCTGGGTCAGAAGCTGACCGACAAGGCTCCAGGCGCCATAGCCTTCCACCGCCATGGCGATGCCGACCGTTCCGCCCGCCGACAGGCCGGCAAAGGTCCGCAAGGCGAGCGGCCGGATGCGGAGCTTGCGGCGGAGGATGGCGACAGGCACGGTCGCCAGCGCGCTCAAGAGCACGACGGGGCTGAGCGCCTGCATGAGCGGTTCGGCGCGCGGGTCGCCCAAGAGCCGGGCGATCGGTCCCGCCATCAAGACCAGCAGCAGCGTGAGCAGCGCCGCGAGCGTGACCAGGAACCAGAAGGCCGCGTCGCAGTGGCGGTCGTGCAGATCTTTACGTTGGACCAGCGCCTCGGCGAAGGCGTCGGATACGATCAACTCTCCCAGTCCGACAACCAAGAGGGCGAGCGCGACAAGCCCGAAGTCCTGCGGCCCCAGAAGCCGGCCGAGTACGATGAAGACCGCCGCTGCGATCAGGTGTCGGCCCCAGCTTTCGAGCGCTGTCCACAGCGATCCGCGCACGGCTTTCGTCTTGAGCCGTTTGGCGTCGCCTTCGCCGTGGGGACTCGGTAAGGGGTCTCGCGAGATGATCGTCACCGGGGGCGTTCCATCTCCAACGGCAGGCATGGAGTCGACCATGCATTCGACTTGGATCCGCTAGAAACGTCGCCGGTAGCGCGACCTCCCCGATCGCATCACCGCGAAGCACATCGTCGCCTGAACTAGGTTCCAGAGCCTTCGAGGGCTCTTTGAGATGGTTAGAGGTCGCGGTTCCGTTGACGACTGCTTGACGTCCAGAAAACCTCAGCTTGCATACTGATTATGGCCGCAGTCATTCGTAGACGTTAGCATCTTCCCGCAAGGCGCGCACCGCGATGCGACCTGGGTCACGCATTTGTTCCGAATGACCGAGCGTCGCCGGAGGGCGTTATGAACCGTCGGCGCGGACACCCCGCGACCAAGCCGGAAAGCGGCTAACTGTAGCGCCCAAGACGCACTGCGGTCTGGCCCTTCCAGAGCCGCCGGGTCGGCATGAGCAGAACGCAATCGTCATAGGGCGTGGTCACCGGCTCCTCGCCGTCGTAGGCGATCACCGTGCCTGCCTTTGAGATCGTCTCCAGGCCCGTGAAGTCTTCGACGAAGCGAAAGTCGTCGCTGCGGATCGTGACAGGACCGCTGATTTCCAGAACCTTTTGTTCGGCTGCCGCTTCTAGGGGGGCAAGTGCAGCGATCGCTTCGGCCTCGACGGCGTCGAAGTGGCGGAGAAACCGAAGGGTGCAGTCGAGTGCCAGATCGGCCGCGGCGGCTTCCCAGTGCTGACCGCACTCGATCAGGAGAGAACTCGTCGGCGAGGCCGGATCGTCGAAACGGCCGTAATCCCGCAAGCGTCGGCCGGCGGCATGGCCGCGGTCTCGCACGATCACCTGCGGCACGCCAAGACCTTGCGCGAGCGCTACGTTCTTCTCCGCCATGCCGGCCAGAGCCACCGGCGCCGAGGGCTGTTGCATGGAGTGAATATCGAGCAGGTGATCGGCCGCGTCGACCACCGGCCGGACGGCGCGCGCCCGGCGCAGATCGGCACTGTCGCGCGGTCCCTCCAGCGTTTCCGGGTCCCAGAGCCGGTTGAAGTCCTCTTCCACCCAGCGGCTCGCGAAGGGATCTTCGGCATCGAAGCTCAGGTAGGCCTCGACGTTCATGAAGGCGAGAGTCAAGGTGCCTCGCTTCGGTCGCAGGCCGGCCGCGAGCAGGCGGTCGAGCGCGATGGCGCCGCAAAGCTCGTTGCCATGGACCACGGCGGAAACCAGGAGGTGTGGACCGGGTCTGTCGGCGCGGAACCGCCAGATCCAGTCAAGGTTCGTATTGCTGTCCCGCCACCGTCCGATGTCCGGCGGCGCCAGCTCGATGGGATAGGGATTTTCGATGGTCTGAGGCATGATCCGGTGACTCGCTTCGACTCTGAGAAGGAACAGCATAGCGCGCCATGATTGCCGTTTCTGCCCCTCTGACCGCCGCGCCCCGCATAGCCTTGGCGGGCGTTCTGTTGGAAAGCAATGCTTTTGCGCCGCCGGCTCGCGAAGGCGACTTCCGAGATCGCTACTACTTTCAAGGGTCTGCGCTCCTGGCGGAGGCTCGCGCCGAGACCTCGATCATACCGCGCGAGATGTCTGCCTTCGTTCAGGCCATGGATGCGACCGGCCCTTGGGTCCCGCTGCCCAGTCTGCTGACCGGTTGTCAGCCGTCGGGACCGGTGGAGCAGGGTTTTCTGGAGCGCTGTATTCGACAGATCGAGGCCGATCTGCAGGCGGCGGGTCCGCTCGACGGCGTCTATCTCGCTCTGCATGGGGCCATGGTGGCGACGGAGGACCTCGATCCAGACGGCGCCCTTCTGGCACGGGTTCGCGCTCTTGTCGGACCCCAGGCCATCATCGTGGCGACGCTGGATCTCCACAGCAATCTCTCGGAGCGGATGGTGGCTTCGGCGGACCTGCTGATCGGCTACTTGACCAATCCGCATTTGGACATGGTGCCGCGCGGCCAGGAGGCCGCCTTTACCCTCCGCCGCCTGCTGGCGAGCGGGCGTAAGCCGGCCAAGGCCTTCGTGCGCTTGCCGCTGACGCCGCCGAGCGTGACGCTGCTTACGGCCGAGGGTCCCTACGCCGAACTGATCGCCACCGGTCAGCGGCGGCAGAACGAGTTCGGCGGCGCCATTCTGAATGTCACGGTCCTCGGTGGATTTGCCTTTTCCGACTCCTCGAAGACCGGGCTTTCCGTGCTGGTTACGGCGCAGGAAGATCCGGTGGCGGCGGAAACGCTGGCATTGGAATTGGCGAGCCAGGCCTGGCGCAACCGCGGTCGGTTTCGCCGGCGTCTGACGTCGGTCGCTCAGGCCGTCGATCTGGCCCGGGAGGCGACCGCACAGCCCGCAGAGCAGCCGGCGGTCCTCTTTTCGGATGCCGGCGACAATCCTGGCGGCGGCGGCGGCGGCAATACCCTTTGGCTGCTCCAGGCCCTGGTCGAGGCTGGCGTGGAGCGGGTACTCTACGGATCCGTCTTCGACCCCGAGCTGGCGGAGGAGGCGCGCAGGCAAGGCTTTGGGGCCCGATTCCAGGCTGTCTTTAACCGGCATGGCGAGAGCGAGTTCGCCAAGACCCTGACCTTCCCAGCCGAGGTGGTGGCGCTGCGCGAAGGGGCGGTGGTGGGTCGGCTCGGGCTCTTCGCGGGCCGCCGGCTGGAGCTCGGCAAGTGCGCGTTGCTGCGGATCGCCGGCGTCGAGGTGGTGGTGATCTCCGACCGACAACAGACCGCCGATCCGGTGTTTTTCGAGATGTTCGGGCGCGACCCGGGGCAGGCACGCGTCGTCGCGGTGAAGTCGCGTGGGCACTTCCGGGCGGGCTTCGCACCCTGGTTTTCTCCGGCGCAGGTCTACGAAGTCGATACGCCGGGCCTGACCGCGCCCGTGTTGGAGCGCTTTTCCTGGCGGCATCTGCCGCGGCCCAGCTACCCATTGGACAGGGATACGATTTGGACTCCACAAGTCCGCCGACTCTGAGCAAACTGATGTGAAGAAAAACGGGGACGGTCGCAAAGGCCGCCCCTCGGGAGT
This sequence comes from Algihabitans albus, assembly GCF_003572205.1. Taxonomy (NCBI): domain Bacteria; kingdom Pseudomonadati; phylum Pseudomonadota; class Alphaproteobacteria; order Rhodospirillales; family Rhodovibrionaceae; genus Algihabitans; species Algihabitans albus. The sequence goes on along the minus strand of NZ_QXNY01000002.1, from coordinate 688,196 downwards.
GCGGTACGACGGGGTTAATCCGGGGGATGATCAAGACTCGAGCCAGTTGGCTGTCGAGGTTGATCGGTTAGCTCTGCAGGCTCGCCGTAACGGCGGACTGCACTCTCTCTCATGAGTCCGGCGGTGCGGGGGCCTCCCTGGTCCGGCGTTAGACCGTCTGGGACTTTCGGCGGCGCCGTCCTGGCGCAATCGGGCTCGATTACACGGCAAAGGAGAGGCTTCCGACCATGACTCGACGAACCCACTGGATCCGACGCGGCCTGCTCGGCGCTTTTGCCGCCGCAGCGTTCGGACTGGCACCGGCTTCGGTTCCGGCGCAGGACCTTTACGGCACACTTGCCAAGATCGATGACGCCGGGGAGATGGTCATCGGCCATCGAGAAACCTCGATTCCCTTCTCCTGGATCGGCAATGACGGCGAGCCGCAGGGCTACTCCATCGATCTGTGCTTGCGGATCGCAGACGCGGTCAAGGAGGCGCTGGGCAAACCCGATCTCGGTGTCCGCTTCGTGCCGGTCACGCCGCAAACCCGGATCCCGCTGCTGGCCAATGGAACCATCGACATCGAATGCGGTTCCACGACCAACAAGCTGAGCCGGCAGGAGCAGGTGGCTTACCTCCCGGTCACCTTCATCACGGGGACCAAGCTCTTGGTGAAGACGGGATCCGGTGTCGAGACGCTCGACGACCTGAGCGGCAAACGCATCGCCCTGGCACAGGGCACGACCAACGAGCGCGTGATCAAGGCGGCGATCGAAGCAGGCGGACTCGATGTGGACGTCCTGAACGTGAAGGACCATGCGGAAGGCTTCCTCTCGCTCGAGACCGACCGTGTCGACGCCTATTCCACCGACCACATCCTGCTCTTGGGCCTGATCACGCGATCCCGCGATCCGGAGAACTACGAGGTGGTCGGCGACTTCCTGTCCTATGATCCCTACGCCATCATGGTTCGACGCGACGACAGCGCGTTTCAGTTGCTCGGCACGCGGGTACTGGCCGATCTGTTCCGCTCCGGTGAAATCCGCGAAATCTATGCGCAGTGGTTCGAGCCCTTCCCGACCAGCGACGATGTCTCCGAACCGCCGACCGAGCTGCTTGAAGCGGCCTGGAGTCTCAACGCTCTGCCCGAGTAGGTCTGGTCGAGTAAGTCTGCCCGCATAAGACGGCGCCCGGCGCATCGTGCGTCGGGCGCCCCTTCGGTTCGGTCCGACGAAAGGCGCCGATGCAGTACAATTGGAACTGGGGCATCCTTCTGCAGGATCCCTATCTCGGCTGGCTGATCTCCGGTGTCGGCTGGACGCTTGCGGTTGCCAGCGCGGCCTGGGTTATCGCCTTCACTCTCGGTTCTGTCGTCGGGGTGGCGCGCACCTTGCCGAATCGCTGGGTACGGGGCATCGCCACGGCCTACGTCGAGCTTTTTCGCAACATTCCGCTGCTGGTGCAGCTTTTCATCTGGTACTTCGTCGTTCCCGAGCTGTTGCCGGACGACTGGGGACGCTGGGTCAAACGCGACCTGCCTTTGCCCGAATACACGACGGCGGTGGTCGGGCTCGGTGTTTATACGGCCTCACGGGTGGCGGAGCAGGTCCGCTCCGGGATCGAGTCGATTTCGCGCGGCCAGTCCATGGCCGGCTATGCCAGCGGTCTGACCAGCGCGCAGCTCTACCGCTATGTCCTTCTGCCCGTCGCCTACCGGCTGATCGTGCCGCCACTGACGTCCGAGTTCCTGACGATCTTCAAGAACTCCTCTCTGGCGCTGACGATCGGCGTGCTCGAACTCACCGCCCAGAGCCGACAGATCACCGAGTACACCTTCCAGGGCTTCGAGGCCTTTACGGCGGCGACCGTGATGTATGTCGTCATCACCCTCTTGGTGACCGCGGGCATGTCTCTGGTCGAACGCCGAGCCCGGATACCGGGCTTTATCGCCGGGGGGACTGACCGGTGACCTTCGACCTCAGCGTTATCGCCGACTCCCTGCCTTTTCTCGCGGAAGGGCTCGCGCTCTCCTTCCTGCTCACGCTGCTGGCGGCCGCGGGTGGGATCGTACTGGCCGTGGTTCTGGCGCTGATGCGCCTGTCCAGTTTTCGCCTGCTGTCGCTGATTTCGGCGGGTTACGTCAATTTTTTCCGCTCGATGCCGCTGATCCTGGTGATCTTCTGGTTCTTTTTCCTGGTGCCTCTGGCGATCGGCCGGCCCGTCGGCGGCTTCTACTCGGCCCTGATCGCCTTCACGCTCTTCGAGGCGGCCTATTACAGCGAGATCATCCGCGCGGGGATCCAGTCCGTCTCGCGTGGTCAGGTCGCGGCGGGCTACGCGACCGGGCTGACCTACGGCCAGACCATGCGCTTCATCGTGTTGCCCCAGGCCTTTCGCAACATGACGCCGGTGCTGCTCACCCAGGGCATTGTCCTTTTCCAGGACACCAGTCTCGTCTTCGTCGTCGCGCTGCGCGACTTCATGACGGCGACCACCATCGTCGCCCGCAACGAAGGTCGGCTGATCGAGATGTACCTCTTTGCGGCGGCCGTCTACTTCGTCATCTGTTTCAGCGGGTCGCTCTACGTCCGGCGGCTCCAGGGGAAGTTCACGAAATGATCGAGATCCGGAACATCGACAAGTGGTACGGCGACGTCCAGGTTCTGCGGTCCTGCAGCACCTTCGTCGCCAAGGGCGAAGTGGTGGTCGTTTGCGGCCCTTCGGGATCCGGCAAGTCCACCCTCATCAAGTGCGTCAACGGGCTCGAGCCCTTCCAGAACGGAGAGATATCCGTCGACGGAGTGCAGGTCGCCAGTCCGGAAACCAACCTGCCGAAGCTCAGGGCGCGGATCGGGATGGTGTTTCAGAACTTCGAGCTCTATCCCCACATGACGGTAACGGCCAACATCTGTCTGGCGCGGGAAAAGGTGCTCGGTCGCAGCCGGGGCGAGGCGGAGGAGAAGGCGGCCGCTTTGCTGGCGCGGGTCGATCTGTCCGAACATGCGCACAAGCATCCCGGGCAACTCTCGGGCGGTCAGCAGCAGCGCGTCGCCATCGCCCGCGCCCTGGCCATGGATCCCATCGCGATGCTGTTCGACGAACCCACCTCCGCGTTGGATCCGGAGATGATCAACGAGGTGCTGGAAGTCATGGTGGAACTGGCCCAGGAGGGCATGACCATGATGGTCGTCACCCATGAAATGGGCTTCGCCCGCAAGGTCGCCGACCGTGTCGTCTTCATGGATAACGGTGAGATCGTCGAGGATGCGGCGAAAGATGCCTTCTTCGGAACGCCGCGCAGTGATCGGGCGCAGCAGTTCTTGTCCAAGATCTTGCATCACATCTGAAGCGCGTATTGCGGCAGATTGGACTCCACAAGTCCGTCCAGACTGATCAGACTGGCCGCCAACGATCGGGGAGCGGTCGCAAAGGCCGCCCCACTGGAGTGCATCACGAACGGGAGTATTAGGGGATGTTTATCCGCAGACTTGCGGCGACCGCCGTGCTTGCCGCGGCAACGTTCGGTTTTTCGGCCGCGGCCGGCGCCGAGGAGCTGACCGTCGGCCTGGCGTCCGAGCCGACGTCGATCGATCCGCATTACCACAACTTGACGCCCAACAACTCGCTGGCCCGTCATATCTTCAACCCGCTGATCTTGATGGACGCCAATCAGGCCTTGATTCCGGGCCTGGCGACCTCCTGGATGGCGATCGATGATCTGACCTGGGAATTCAAGCTGCGCGAGGGTGTGACCTGGCACGACGGCTCGCCCTTCACGGCCGATGACGTTGTCTTCACCCTGGAGCGGGCGGCGAATGTCCCGAACAGTCCTTCGAGCTTCGGCATCTACATCAAAGGTAAGACGGCCGAGAAGATCGACGACCATACGGTCCATATCAAGACCGAGGTCCCGACGCCGCTGATGCCCAACGACATCTCCACCTTCTCCATCGTCTCGAAGGCGCACGGCGAAGGTGCGGGCACCGAGGACTACAATTCCGGCGCCGCAGCCATCGGCACCGGCGCCTACAGGTTCGTCGAGTGGGTGCCGGGCGACCGGATCGTTCTCGAGCGCAACGAGGACTTCTGGGGCGAACAGCCCGAGTGGAGCAGCATCACGATCAAGCCGATCAAGTCCGCGCCTGCGCGCCTAGCGGCACTGCTGGCCGGTGACGTCGACTTCATCGAGGGCGTGCCGACCACCGATATCGAGACTCTGGAAGGCAATGAGAACATCACCCTCTCGCAGGGGATCTCCAACCGCGTGATCTATCTGCATCTCGATCACTTCCGCGACGAGTCGCCCTTCGTCCGGGCCAATGGCGGCGGCGATATCGTCAATCCGCTTCGCGATGTCCGGGTCCGCAAGGCTATCTCGATGGCCATCAACCGGCAGGCCATCGTCGAGCGGGTGATGGAGGGTGTTGCGATCGAGGCCGGTCAGCTTCTGCCCGAAGGCTTCTTCGGCGTGAGCCCGAACCTGCAGCCGATGCCCTACGATCCCGAAGGCGCCAAGGCCCTGCTTGCGGAAGCCGGCGTTCCCGATGGCTTCGAGATGACGATTCACGGTCCGAACGACCGTTACATCAACGACGCCAAGATCGCGGAGGCGATCGCGCAAATGCTGACCCGCATCGGTATCAAGACGACGGTCGAGACGATGCCGCGCTCGGTCTACTTCAAGCGCGCATCGCGCGGCGGTCCGGACGGCACCCCGGAGTTCTCCTTCATGCTGGTGGGCTGGGGGGCCGGAACCGGCGAAGCGTCCTCGCCGCTGAAGTCGCTGATTCACACCTACGATGCGGACCGCGGCTTCGGCGCGTCCAATCGCGGCCGCTACTCCAATCCGGAAGTGGATGCCTTGATCGAGGAAGCTCTGGCGACCATCGACGACGCCAAGCGGCAGGATCTCCTGGCCGAAGCGACCGAAGTGGCCATCGAGGACGGCGCGATCATTCCGCTGCACTACCAGGTCAACACCTGGGCCGGTCGCGAGGGGATCAGCTACAACGCCCGGACCGACGAGTACACGATCTTCACCGAAGTCTCATCGGTCGAGTGAGCCTTGGCTTTCCGCCCGCCCGGCCTGACAGGCCGGGCGGGCTCTCGCCGTCCGTGAGGCCGTCTTGTCAGTCTTCATAATCCGCCGGCTGCTGCAAAGCCTGCTGGTCGTCTTCGTGATGTCGCTGCTGGTGTTCTTCGGCGTCAATGTCGTCGGCGATCCCGTCGACATGCTGGTCAACCCGGAGATGACCCAGGCCGACATCGAGGCGACGATCCGCGCGCTGGGTCTCGATCGGCCGATTCACGAGCAATACTGGCATTTCCTGACCAACGCGCTGGAGGCCGACCTCGGCAAGTCCTTCATCTTCGGCGAACCGGCCCTCAAGCTGATTCTCCAGCGCATGCCGGCAACTCTCGAACTGGCCTTTGTTTCTCTCGTGCTGTCGGTGGTGATTGGGTTGCCGCTCGGCGTCTATGCCGGTCTCAATCCGGAAAGCCGGGTCAGCCGGACCATCATGGCGGGGTCGATCCTCGGTTTCTCCCTTCCGACCTTCTGGGTCGGGCTGATGCTGATCATGATCTTCGCCGTTCTGCTGGGGTGGCTGCCGTCGACCGGGCGGGGCGATACGGTCGAGGTTCTCGGCGTCAGCGTCAGCTTTCTCACCCTCGACGGTCTATCCCATCTGCTGCTGCCGGCCTTCAACCTCGCGCTGACCAACATATCGCTCGTCATTCGCCTGTCCCGCGCCGGAACCCGCGAGGTGGCGCAGCAGGATTACGTGAAGTTCGCGCGGGCCAAGGGGCTGGGCCGGCGCCGGATCATATTCGTCCATGTGCTGAAGAACATCATGATCCCGGTGGTGACCGTGCTGGGACTGGAGTTCGGCGGTCTGATCGCCTTCTCGGTGGTGACCGAGACGATCTTTGCCTGGCCGGGCATGGGCAAGTTGCTGATCGACAGCGTTCAGAATCTCGACCGGCCCGTTATCGTCGCCTACCTGATGATCACCGTGCTCTTCTTCATCGTGATCAATCTCGTGGTCGATCTGCTCTACTCGCTGCTCGATCCGCGGGTGCGGCTCCAGGATGTGAAGGCATGACGACAGCGACGGAGCCGACACCCGAGGAAACTCTGCGGCGCGGCCTCGATACCGGCGCGGAGGAGCAGGCGGCGCGGCAGACGCCCTTCCGGCGTTTCTGTCGCGACTTCTTCGCCAGTCCGGTCGCCGCCGTCGCCTTCGTGGTCCTCTGCGGCGTTCTCTTCATCGCACTCTTCGCGCCCTGGATCAGCCCGACGAACCCTTACGATCTGGCCGTCGTCGACGTGATGGACAATCGCTTGCCACCCGGCAGCACCAGCTTCGACGGCAGCGTGACCTACTGGCTCGGCACGGACGGGGCGGGGCGCGACGTCCTGAGCGCCATTTTCTACGGTCTGCGCACCTCGCTTTTCGTCGGCGTCGCCAGCGGACTGATCGCGCTTCTGATCGGCAGTTCCATCGGTCTCGCCTCGGCTTACTACGGGGGACGGGTCGACAGCTTCATCATGCGGGTCGTCGATATCCAGCTCAGTTTTCCGGCGATTCTGGTGGCACTGATCCTGTTGGCGGCGCTGGGGCAGGGCGTCGAGAAGATCATTCTCGCCCTGGTCGTCGTGCAGTGGGCCTACTACGCCCGGACTGTGCGCGGTACCGCCCTGGTGGAGCGCCGCAAGGAGTATGTCGAGGCCGCCGCCTGTCTCGCCTTGCCGCCTAGGCGTATTCTCTTCCGGCATCTGCTCCCCAATTGCCTGCCGCCTCTGATCGTGGTCGGTACGGTGCAGACGGCCTCGGCGATCGCGCTGGAAGCGACCTTGAGTTTCCTCGGCCTCGGCCTGCCGATTACCGAGCCTTCGCTGGGGCTGCTGATCGCCAACGGTTTCCAATACATGATGAGCCTGCAGTACTGGATCAGCGTCTTCCCCGGCGTTGCGCTTCTGATCACCATCGTCAGCATCAATCTGGTCGGCGACCAGCTGCGCGACGTGCTGAACCCGAGGCTGGAGCGATGATGGCAGGACCGACGGCGACCGACATGCCCTTGCTCGCTGTCGAGCGGCTGCAGACCCACTTCTTCACGAAGTCCGGCGTCGCACGGGCCGTCGACGATGTCAGCTTCAGCCTTCGGCGCGGCGAGGTCATGGGGCTGGTCGGAGAGTCGGGGTCCGGCAAGTCGGTAACCGGATTCTCGATCATGGGACTGGTCGACCCGCCCGGGCGGGTCGTGGGCGGTCGAGTGCTGTTTCAGGGACGGGACCTGACGACGCTCGACGAAAACAGCCTGCGCGGTCTGCGTGGCGCGCGCATCGCCATGATCTTTCAGGACCCGATGATGACCCTGAATCCGGTCCTGCGCATCGACACGCAGATGATCGAGACGATCCAGGCGCATGAGCGGGTCGATCGGGACAGCGCGCGCCAGCGCGCGCGGGACGCCCTCGGCCGGGTCGGCATCGCGTCGCCGGACGAGCGCTTGCGCGCCTATCCGCATCAGTTCTCCGGCGGCATGCGCCAGCGTGTCGCCATCGCCATCGCGCTGCTGAACGGGCCGGAGTTGATCATCGCGGACGAGCCGACGACGGCGCTGGACGTCACCATCCAGGGCCAGATCCTGCACGAGGTGCAGACCCTCTGTCGGGAGACGGGCACCGCGCTGATCTGGATCACCCATGACCTTTCGGTGGTGGCCGGGCTCGCCGACCGGGTGGCCGTGATGTATGCCGGCAAGCTCGTCGAACAGGGGGAGGTGGATGCCGTGCTCGATCGCCCCCGGCATCCCTACACGGCCGGGCTGATCGGGTCCGTGCCGACGCAGAACCAGCGCGGTGCGCCGCTCGCTCAGATTCCCGGCATGACGCCATCGCTTCTGTCCCTGCCGCCCGGTTGCCCCTTCGCGCCGCGCTGCCCACGCGCCGACGCCGCCTGCGAGGTCCTGCCCGAACCCGCGACCTTGCCGGACGGCCGTGTCGTCCGCTGCCATCATCCGCATCTCGATGGCGCGACGGTATGACGGAAGCACCGATCCTTGCCTTGGAGTCCGTCTCCAAGCGCTTCGTCAAGCGCCTCGATTTCGCCGGCAAGCTGGCTCGAAGACTCGGTGCGCAGGTGCGCGAGGAGACGGTTCACGCCGTCGACCAGGTCAGTTTCTCTATCGAGGAAGGGGAGGTGGTCGGGCTGGTCGGCGAGTCCGGGTGCGGCAAGTCCACGCTCGGCCGCGTGGTGGCGGGCCTCCACAGCGCGAGCGACGGCCAGGTGCGCTGGCGGGGGGAGCCGGTCGCCGGACTGACTCACGGCCAAGCCAAGGCTTTTGCCTTGGCCGTTCAAATGATCTTCCAGGACCCCTTCGCCTCGTTGAACCCGCGTATGCGGGTCGCCGAGATTATCGGCGAGGCGCCGCTTTACCATGGGCTTTGGACCCGGTCGGAGGCTGATGACCGACTGGCCGCAACGATGCGGCGGGTCGGGCTAGACCCCAGCTACCGGCGGCGCTACCCGCACCAGTTCTCCGGCGGCCAGCGCCAACGTCTCGGGATCGCTCGGGCGCTGGCCGTGGAGCCGAGTTTCATCGTCTGCGACGAGGCGGTAGCGGCGCTGGATGTCTCGATCCAGGCGCAGGTGCTGAACCTCTTCATGGAGCTACGCCGCGACCTCGGTCTGACCTATCTCTTCATCAGCCACGATCTGGGTGTGGTCGAGCATATCGCCGACCGGGTTGTGATCATGTATCTGGGGCGCGTGGTCGAGATCGGCGAGACCGAGACGCTCTTCGCGGAACCGAACCACCCCTATACGCAGGCGCTGCTTGCCGAGGTGCCGCGCATCGACCTGCGGCGGCGGACCTACACGCCGGTGAAGGGGGAGATTCCCTCGCCGCTCGACCCTCCGCCCGGTTGCCACTTCCACCCGCGCTGCCCGCACGCCGGACCGCGCTGTCGCGTCGAGGTGCCGCAACTCAAGGAAGTGACGCCCGGCCGCCGGTCGGCCTGTCATCTGAACGACGGAGGTGTTGGGCATGCCGGCTGACCCTGCCGACCTGGTCGAGCTGCTTCCGGCGCGGGGCGAGCCGGTTCCGCTGCTCCTGGACAGCCCCCACAGCGGCAGCTTCTATCCTGACGATTTCGACTATGCCTGCTCGTTGGTCGAACTGCGCCGGGCGGAGGACATGTATGTCGACGAGCTCTTCGCGACTGCGCCGGCGCGGGGAGCACCGCTTTTGCGCGCCCGTTTTCCCCGCAGCTACATCGACCCAAACCGGTCGTTGGAGGACATCGATCCGGACATGATTGCCGGCGGCTGGCCGCAGGCCATCCGTCCGGGCGAGAAGACGCGGCTCGGCGTGGGGCTGATCTGGAGCCGGCTTCAAGGCAAGACGCCGATCTACCGGCGCAAGCTCGGCGTTGAGGAGGTGCGGCAGCGGATCGAGCGCTGCTGGAGGCCCTATCATGCGACGCTGGAGCGCGAGGTCGAACGTTTGCATGCGGCCTTCGGGTGTCTGTTTCATCTCGACTGTCATTCGATGCCGGCGAACGGCGATCCCCGGATCGACGGTAACAGCGATCCGCGCGCCGATTTCGTGCTGGGAGATCGCGAGGGCACGGCCTGCTGCGAGGCCTTCACGGCGAGGGTTGAGGCTTATCTCAAGGGACTGGGCTACGACGTTCGGCGCAACCAGCCCTACAAAGGCGTCGAACTGGTACGTCGCTACAGCGATCCGGCAGCCGGCCGGCACAGTCTCCAACTCGAGATCAATCGCCGGCTCTATATGAACGAAGACAGCTTCGAGAAGACGGCCCACTTCACGACCTTGCAAGCCGACCTCGATGGCCTGCTCGCCGATCTGGCTGTCTTCGCAGCCGAAGAAAGTCGCGTCGTAGCAGGGGCGTGACCGGCCGGCGCTGAGCTTGGCCCGGGCCAACTGCATTGGCTCCAGCCCGCACTTGACTTTTCCTTGCCCCTCGACCTGCTCGGACGAGCCTCGGTTCGATCTGTCTCAATCTGAGTCGTTTGACACGACAGGCGTCGGTGAAAAAGGGGGCGTGCGCTTCCTGAGCCAAGAGGGCGACCGAAGAGATGATCTGCGGATCTGGAGACGGAATGACATATTCTTCGTAAAAGTTCGGCCTTTGACTGTTCTACTGTTATTTGCTATTATTAATTATTCGTTTTATTATGAAATTGAGGTGAAAAAGTGTTTGTATACGCTTTTGTCCTCGGAGCGTTCGACCGTTTCAATTATGGTGACATTCTGTTTGCGCATATATCTGCATATTTACTGAAAGAAAAATTTCCTGATATACAAATTCACTTTATAGGATTTAAGAAAACTGATCTCGGGCGATCTGGCGGTGTTCTCGTTCGGGACTTTAGTTTCATCGATCAGTTTAAATCCGCGCCCGGCGAGTCTTTAGTCTGGGTGTCCGGCGGCGCCGTTTTGGACGTACGCTGGTGGACAATGACCCAAATGCTGCTGTCGGACCGGGGGTCGAAAGCTTTCCGCCGCGTCCGAAGATATCTGCGCGATGAGATGCTGGACTTTCTCTGTCGCCGGTATCATCGGTCGCCGCATCCGATGCCCTGGATATTCGATAGGGACGCTCTCCCGTTCGATGAGGGTTTCGCGATTGCCTACAACTCCGTGGGCGGTGCGAATTTTTCACCTCTTCCCGAGAGACTCAGGTCCGCGGTTCGAACGGGGCTTTCCACAGCCGATTACGTTTCCGTGCGGGACGCGAACTCGAGAGATGCACTCGCGGAAATTGGGGTTGCGCCCGTCGAACTGGTCCCTGATAGCGCGGTTCTTCTGAATGAGTCGTCACTCAGTAAGACTCTGTTTGGGCTGGGTGAGGAGGAGGCAAACGCCGATCCTTACGGAACACGACTCTCCCTTCCCGAAGGGTCTATCTGTTTTCAATGTGCGGGGCGGTTTTTTAGGAGATTCGAAGACGATATCTGCGATCAGATCGAAAAATTGCACGAAGTGACCGAGCAAAATATTGTCGTATTCGGGATCGGGTACGCCCCCTTCCACGACGACCATCTCACGATTGATGGGATCTCCGACAGGTTAGGCGAGAATGAGTGGTTACATGTTTACAGGGAGGAGAGTGTTTCCGGAATCGCCCGCTTGATACAGAAATCGAGCTGTTACATTGGAACCAGTCTTCATGGCTACATAACGGCTTTTGCCTTTTCCAGACCGAGAGTCGGTCTCTCTCCGGATGTCGGAAAGCTCGTCGGTTTCAGAGACGCCTGGGACCTCCCCAGCATGCCGGTGGGCATTTCTTTTTCCGATTTTTCAGAAGCCGCTTGCCGGGCATTGAGACACGATCCCGAGACGTTGAACGGCGTTGCACGCCGTACGAAGGATCTCTACGTTTCGAAATTCGAGGCTATTTGGGACGGCGCACTGGCGGATAAGGCCGCGGGCTCGTCGAGATCCTGAAATCTCGGCAGCGGCTTCGCGCTGCGACAGATGTCACACCTGAAACAGTCCTTCACGGCACCGGTTGCGAGATGGCATTTTTGATCTGCTGAAGATATCCATCGCCGTATCTTGCGCAGGGCTCGACGATGTTCCCCTCTGCCCACTCGTTCCAGGAGCGAACAAATACAATTTTGCGGTCATCTGATTCGTTTTTTAGGGTTTGGATCGCATCTCGCAGATGCTGGCCGAATTTTTCCGGTGTGCTTCCAAAATAGACATGCCCTGATCGGCCGGAGCGCGGAGTGTTGTCCCACCCCGTCGCGACGCAAGGAAATGTGTCCTCGTAGTCGCCGAGAAATGCGGTCTTCACCGCTTTGTCGTAGCTATGGAGATTGGGAGCGAGCTTGAATTTCCTGTTGTTCAGAAGGCGGCGTAAAAACTGCGGCGCCAAATGATCGCGGAAGGTCGGACGAAGGGTGGTTACCGCATCGTAGTAGCCGAGTTCTGACGTTCTGCTTTCTCGCAGAAACCGCAGCGCGACGAAAAAGATTCCGTCCAGACCATTCTTTCGTGCGAGGTCCTGCCAAGTCTCGACGAAAACATCGGTATCGGGAATGTCCTTCGGGCGGTACACGCAGAAAAGAGGTTTTCCTCCGACGCGAATGTAACGCTCGTCTCGAAAAAACGGGAGAAGGGCATTGAAATGAGCCTTATAATCTTCGATCCCCGGGTAAGTCTGCTCCATCAGAATGCGATTTGGGGCGCCGTGCCAGATACCGCTCCAGGTTTGATTGGCCCAAGATAGAGCGAACTTTATATCCACTTTCGCCGAGACCATCGTTTCGACAGGGCGCTCGAGAAGGCGGCGGCCCGCAAACCAATAGTGCCAGTAGCAGAAGCCTTCCACGCCGAAGCGGCGCGCCAGCTCCGCCTGACCGTGGTGGGTCTCCGACAGTCTTAGGTCATAGAATCCCAGGTCCCCCGGCAGATACGGCTGTTTGTGCCCGGGAAACAGGGATTTGGCTTTTGCGACGTTGGTCCATTCCGTAAAGCCTTTCCCCCACCATTCGTCGTTCTCAGTAATTGGATGGAATTGGGGAAGGTGAAATGCAATTATTCGTGCACGATTATTCGTCATAAATCTATTCGCCCGGGTGAAATTCGGAACCGGAAGTAAACTCTATGCTGAAGATGAGAGCGGCACGGATAACAGCCCAGAATTTATTGTAGCGGCTGATAATGTTGCGGAAAACCCCTGAGGCGGTCGATCGGGCCGTCGGCGGCTCAGCGCCGTTGATGCCTTTCGGCCAGTCGGCGTAGACTTTCCATAACAGTCCCGTGACGGCGGCGATGGTTGCCTTGACGTCGTCCAGATAAGGGACCGCTATGGGAGGAGATCGCCATGTGCCGGATCTTTGCCGGACAGCCCCAGTCAAACTACGCACCCGAACGCCGGTCCGTCCGCCTTGGCGGCTACTGCACGAGCATTCAACTCGAGCAGGTCTTTTGGCGGATTCTCGAGGAGATCGCGGCGAGTGAAGGCGTGAGCCTCGCGAAGTTCATCAGCGTGCTGCATGACGAGGTGATCGAAACCCATGGCGAGGCGCGCAACTTTACCTCGATGCTGCGGTGCTGCTGCCTGATCTACCTCGATCGGACAGGGGCTGACGCGGGGCTGCGCTTCGCCGTCCCCAGTGGCTTGGCCGCGCTCTCGGCTGCCGAGTAGCGGCCTTCTGGGGATTTGCCCTGTGGTAAGCCGTTACCACCCGACTGCCCGGTCCTTCGCCTAGGCTTGCGATGATCGATTTTGCGTTTGGGGCGACCCCTCGTGCAGTCCGACAACAAGGGAAACCGGCTGGTCGCAAGGCTGCATCGACGGCTGGGGAGGACTGAGGTGGCGAAAGTCATTCACACCATGATCCGCGTTCTCGACGAAGACCGCTCGGTGAATTTCTACGGCAAGGCTTTCGGCCTCGAGATCGCCGACAGGTTTCCGTTCGAGAGTTTCACCCTGGTCTACCTGCGCAATCCGGAAGCTGATTTCGAGGTCGAGCTGACCGTCAATCACGCTCAGAGCAAACCCTACAGCCACGGCGACGGCTACGGTCATCTGGCCGTAGCGGTGGACGATCTGGAGGCCGAGTACGACCGCATCGCGACGTTGGGCCTCGAGCCCGGCGACATCAAGGAATTCCATCGGGAGGGAACTTTGATGGCTAAGTTCTTTTTCTTGCAAGACCCGGATGGATACAAGATCGAAGTTCTACAAAAACACGGCCGCTATAAATAGACGGCCAATAAAAATGCGAGATCTCGTCCGCAACACAGCGGCGGTCAAGCGAGGTCTCCAGGATGGGAGGATCCTAGAATGCGCGTGGTCGATAGACGAACGCAGTTCTCGCGGCGGGGGTTTCTGACCGCGGGCGGTGCGGCGACGGCTGGACTGGTCGCCTTGTCCGTGTCATCCGGCGTGATCGCGAGTCCGACGGGTGCCTGGGCCGTCTCGGTCACCCATCTGAAGCCCGAGACCATGCAAACGCTGATCCAGATGGCGCGCGATATCTATCCGCACGACCGTCTGGCCGATCTCTACTACGCCGCCGCGGTTTCGGGGTACGACGATCAGGCTGGTGAGGAGTCTTCGGTCAAGGCGATGATCGAAGAGGGTGTGGCCGACCTTGACGGCTTGGCCGAAGCCAGCCACGGCCGCCGCTACGCCGAGGTCGGCTGGGAGGCCGAGCGCGTCGCGCTCCTGCGGCGGATCGAACAGGATCCACTGTTTCAGACGCTCCGTTCGGGGCTGGTGGTCGGGCTCTACAACAATTCCGAGGTCTGGCCGAAGTTCGGGTACGAGGGCGCGTCCGCCGAGCAGGGCGGCTACCTCGACCGCGGCTTCGACGACATCGACTGGGTCTAGCGTTCGCGCTGCAGGAGGAAAGGCAGATGTCTGCGCCTTACGATTTGAACGACGACGGTGTCGTCGTGGTTGTCGGCTCCGGAGCCGGCGGAGGAACGCTCGCCACGGAACTGGCTTTGAAGGGGATCGACACCGTCGTGCTGGAGGCCGGCGGACGGCACGAGATCGAGGATTTCTCGAACGACGAATGGGGTATGTTCGGCCAAGTCTCCTGGCTCGACATGCGCACGACATCGGGCAACTGGCGGGTCGCGCGCGACTTCCCGAATCTTCCGGCCTGGATCGTCAAGGCGGTCGGCGGTTCGACGGTCCACTGGGCGGGCGCCTCGCTGCGTCTGCAGGAGCACGAGTTCAAGGATCGCAGCGTCTACGGCGAAATCCCCGGCGCCAATCTGCTCGACTGGCCGATCACCTTGGCGGATCTGGAACCCTACTACGACAGGGCCGAAGACCGCATGGGCGTGACCCGGACCCACGACATTCCGGGATTGCCCGGCAACAACAACTTCAAGGTCATGAAAGCCGGCGCGGACAAGCTCGGGTACAAACAGTGCAGTACCGGCCGGATGGCGATCAATTCGCAGCCGCGCCACGACCGTGCCGCCTGCCAGCAGATCGGCTTTTGCTTCCAGGGCTGCAAGTCGGGCGCCAAGTGGTCGACGCTTTACGCGGAGATCCCGAAGGGTGAGGCCACCGGCAAGCTGGAGGTCCGGGCCGGGGCACAGGTCCTGCGCATCGAGCACGACGCGCAGGGGAAGGCGACCGGCGTCGTCTACGCCGATGCGGAGGGCAACCGGCATCTCCAAGAGGCGCGGGCCGTCTGTATCGCGGGGAACTCCATCGAGTCTCCGCGGCTGTTGCTCAACTCTGCCTCGTCCCTTTTCCCTGACGGCCTCGCGAACTCCTCCGGACAGGTCGGCAAGAACTACATGCGGCATATGACCGGCAGCGTCTACGCGGTCTTCGACCGGCCGGTGAACATGTATCGCGGCACGACCATGGCCGGGATCATCCAGGACGAGTCCGGTCACGATCCTTCGCGCGGTTTCGCCGGTGGTTACGAGATGGAGACTCTGTCGCTGGGTCTGCCCTTCATGGCGGCTTTCCTGGATCCGGGGGCCTGGGGCCGGAGCTTTACATCGGCGTTGGATGGCTACGACCGCATGGCGGGCATGTGGCTGGTTGGCGAGGACATGCCGCAGGAGAGCAACGCCGTCACCCTTCATCCGACGGAGACGGATACCTACGGGCTGCCGGTGCCGAACGTCCACTTCGACGATCATCCGAACGACCTGGCGATGCGCGATCATGCCTACCGGCAGGGCAGCGCGGTCTACGAGGCCGTGGGGGCGGTTCGAACCTTCCCGACACCCCCCTATCCCTCCACCCACAATCTCGGAACCAATCGCATGAGCGAGCGGCCGCGGGACGGCGTGGTCGACAAATGGGGACAGACCCACGACGTCGCGAATCTCTTCGTGTCGGACGGCAGTCAGTTCACCACCGGTGGGGCCGAGAACCCGACCTTGACCATTGTGGCGTTGGCCTTGCGTCAGGCCGACCACATCGCTGGGCGGATGCAAAGAGGCGAACTGTGATCCACGGTCTCCGGCGTCCTATCGAAAAGGGCCTCCCTCCGGAGGCCCTTTTTCCGGTGAGGGTCTGCGGCGCTGCGGGACCGTCAGAAGAGAGCTTCGGCTATTTCCCGTTGTCCGGGAAAGCTCTGCTCGCTAGGATCGATTGATATAAGAAACCGAAAAGAAAAATTCCGGATCTAAAGGGAGGATCATAAATGAAACGTTTGCTTCTATGCAGTATAGTGACCCTGGCATTTGTCGCGACCGCACCGGCCTCGGCGCAATCTAATCTGGAAAGACTGGGGCAGTTCAGAACGACCGGTGTGACCGAGTTCGAAGTGGTCGAGCAAGGCGGGCAGAACGCTGAAGCGATCCGCCGGATCCTCGAGCGGATCAATCTTCCCTCGGGCTTCAAGATCGATCTCTATGCCGTCGTTCCCGACGCACGCCACATCGCCGTCGGCCCGCAGGGCGTGGTCACTTTCGTCGGCACGCGCAAGACGGACGTCTGGGCCGTGACCGACCGCAACAAGGACCGGGTCGCCGACGAGGTGAAGCGCTTCGCGCCTTCCTTGGACCTGATGATTCCCAACGGACCCTGTTTTTCGCGGGATGGCTTCCTCTTCATCGCCGAACAGAACCGCGTTCTGATGTATCCGGCCGCCGAGTTCTTCTACGAGAGCCCAGACGTGGTCGCGGTGCCGATCGTGCCGCAAGGCGAATTGATTCCGGTTGAGGAAGAGAGCTTCAATCACACCGCGCGGGTCTGCCGCATCGGCCCGGACGACAAGCTTTACATCTCGCTGGGCCAGCCCTTCAACGTCTCGCCGGCGGAGAAGATGGATCTCTACGACCGAACCGGCATCGGCGGGATCATCCGTATGGACCGCGACGGCACCAACCGAGAGGTCTTCAGCTACGGCGTGCGGAATTCCGTCGGTATGGACTTCAATCCCGCCAACGGAGAGCTCTGGTTCACCGACAACCAGGTCGACGGCATGGGCGACCTGATTCCGCCGGGAGAGTTGAACCGTCAGACCGAGATGGGACAGCACTTCGGCTTCCCCTGGTACGGCGGCGGCAGTACCCGCACAAACGAGTACAAGGGCAGCGAGCCGCCAGCGGATCTGGTCTTTCCGGTCGTTGAAATGGATGCTCATGCCGCCGACCTCGGTATGACCTTCTATACCGGCCGGCAATTTCCTCAGATGTACCGCGGAGGCGTCTTCGTGGCGCAGCACGGCTCATGGAACCGGACCGAGCCGATCGGCGCGCGGGTGATGTTCACCTCCGTGAATGACGACGGGACCGTTGGCGAAACCAAGGTCTTCGCCGATGGCTGGCTCGACGAGGAGACGGGAGAGTATCTCGGCCGCCCGGTCGACGTCGCCCAGCTGCAGGACGGTTCGATCCTCGTCTCCGACGATCTCGTCGGCGCCATCTACCGCATCTCCTACGAGCGGTAGCGCTCGCTTCGGCGTTTCACTTCGTATCCCGGCGCAGGCGCCAACTGCGCCGGGGTTTTCGTTCATGCTCTGTCTTGGATGAAGATGACCCGATGCCTGTCCCGTTTTCTTATGTCTCTCGACTTCTCGGCTTCGCCTTGTGTCTGATGGCCGCCGGCCTTGCGGCCACGCCGGGCCTGGCCGGCGATGCCGGCGCCGGGCGCGAGAAGGCCGCCACCTGCCGGACCTGTCACGGGATCGATGGCGTGGCCCGTCTGCCGAATGCTCCGCACATCGCCGGCGAGAGCGAGCTCTATCTCATTGCTCAGCTTCGAGCCTTCCGCTCCGGAGAGCGCAGAAGCGAGATCATGGCGGTGATCGCGCAGTCACTCAGCGATGACGACATTGCCGACCTGGCCGCTTGGTACTCCAGCATCGAGTTCAGCGTCACTCTGCCCGACTAGGTGGGATCGCTTTCTGATCTGAAGGATGGGATCAGCCGAAGAATCTCTTCGTCCCCCTTCACGGTCCCCGTGGGTTGCCAGCCGAGCTTGCGATAGAAGCCGGAGGCGCGCAGTGTCGGATCCCGATTGGCGAACAGCCAGACCTCCGCATGCCCTTCCGAGAACAGCCAGTCCGTGACTCTTGCCAGCAGCGTCCTGCCGAGGCCCCGGCCTTCGTAGTCGGGATGGATCGCGACAACCTGCACCTCGCCGTTCGAGGCGTCTCCCATCGAGAAGCCGGCCACTCTCGGACCGTCTTGCGCCAGCCAGCCGCGCACGTGGGAGCGCATGCCTTCCGCCAGGCCCTCAAGCGTAATGCCGTAGTCCTCCGCGAGTTCCTGCAAGGTGACCCGATTTTCCCTCGTCGCAAGCCTGACCTCGAAAACCGCCTCGAGATCGGATGGCGTCATTTCGCGGAGCTCTAGCAAGTTCCCGCTCCATCTCTCGTTTTCACAAGCTTGCCGCCGCCTTGGCCAAGACCTCCACGCCCAGCACCAAGTCGGCGCGCTCGGTGTCTTCCTCGAAACTATGGCTGATGCCGCGCTTGGAGGGTACGAAGAGCATGGCCATGGGCATCCGGTAGGAGGCATTCGCGGCGTCGTGCAGCGCGCCCGAAGGCATGCGGCGCCAGGCGCCGGGGGCCACCGCCTCGGCGGCCTCCGCCAACGTTTCGACCAGGGCCGGGTCGCAGTGGGTCGGTGCGATGGTGGCGTAGCCCGAGCGCTCCAGTTCCAGCCCGATGGACGAGGCGATCTCCGACGCGGTTTCGCGTACGATCTCCGTCATGCGGTCCAGCCGCGTGGTATCTGCGTCCCGCCACTGCACGGTGCAATCCACCTGTCCTGGGACGATGGAGGGCGCGTTCGGATGCACCGCGACGTGACCGACGGTCCAGACGGTGGCCGGCGTCACGATTTCGGCAAAGCGCGCGTTGAGGTCGTTCACGTAGCGCACGAGACCCTGGACCGGATCGCGGCGCAGGTGCATCGGCGTGGTCCCGGCGTGGTTCTGCTGGCCGGTGAAGCGCAGGCGTTCGCTGCGGATGCCGACGATGTTCTCGACCACGCCGATCCGCTCGCCGGCGGTATCCAGGACCGGTCCCTGCTCGATGTGAATCTCCAGGAAGGAGCGAAAGCGTTCCGGCGCCACATCCGCCGGGGCGGGTAGTCCCTCAGGCTGACGGCAGGCCTCGGCCAGGCTGATGCCTTCGTCGTCGGTCAGGCGCTGGGCTTGCGCCAGTGTCAGCTGCCCGGCCCAGACGCTGCTTCCGGTTAGGGTCGTGAAGCGTCCTTCCTCGTCCTGAAAGGAGACGACGGCGATTCGCGGTCCATCGGCTTCCAGGCTGGCCCGCGCCACCTCCAAACCCGCGATCACGCCGTAGGCGCCGTCGAGCCAGCCGCCCTCCGGTTGGCTGTCGGAATGCGAACCGATCAGGATGCAGGCGTCGTCGCCCGGCGGCAGACCGAAGAGATTGCCGACCGGATCGACGGCGACCTCGAGCCCCGCTTCGGCGATACGCTCGGCCAGCCAGCGCCGCGCGTCCAGTTCCGCCTCGGAGTAGGCGGGTCGTACCACGCCGGTTCCGCAGCGTCCGAAGGTCCGTAGTTTATCGAGGTCGGCGAGCAGGCGCTCGGAATCGATGCGAATTGTCGTCATGGATCTTTCCTTCTTCATGCAAGGGTCCGGTCATGCATCTTTTCTCCGCTTCCCGTCCAGCGCATCCGTCGCTCCAATTGTCGGGCGGCGGCCAGGACGGAGAGGACCAGCAGAAGATAGAGCGTGCCGACGATCGCCCAGATCTCGAACACGCGGAAGGTCTGGGCAATAACGACCTGGCCGGCAAAGGTCAGTTCCGCGACCGAAACGGCCGAGAGGAAGGCCGACTCCTTCGCGACCGTGGCCAGAAGGTTGACGCCCGCCGGCAAGGCGAAGGGCAGGAGCTGGGGCAGGATGACAAGCCGAAACTGCAGGACCGGCCGCAGCCCCAGGGCGCGGGCCGCGTCGCTCTGACCCGACGGCACGGAATGCAGCGCGCCGCGCAAAATCTCGGCCATGTAGGCGGCGGTGTAGATCGCCACCGATAGCGTCCCGACTGCCATGGGGTCCAGGCGCAGCCGCAGCACGCCGAACAGGGCGAAAAGCAGCATGGCCTGAATCAGAAACGGCGTGTTGCGGATCAATTCGACATAGCAGCGCGCCGGCCACCGCAGGAGCTGGGACTTCGCGACCAGCGGTACCACCAGAAGAGCGCCGCCAAGGGTTCCGAGCAGGAAGCCGAGACCGACGATCAGCAGCGTGCCGAGCAGGCCGGCCAGTATCTCGTCGCCATAGTCGGTTATCAGTTCGATCATCGGCCGGCGATCAGCTTCGCCAGGCGCTGTTCGAGCCACCGCGCGAAGAGGGAGATCGATCCGATCAGGAGGAAGTAGAGCAGGGCGGCCGCAAGCAGGGGTATCAGCGGGTCGAAGGTCTGCATCGTGACCTGCTGCGAGCGCCGCGTCAGGTCGACCACGGTGATGAGAGACAGGACGGGCGACGCCTTGATCAGGAAGCCTACCTCGCCGGCCAGGGCCGGCAGCGCGATTGGCAGAAGCTGCGGGACCAGAACGAGGCGCCAGGTCTTGACCCGGCCGAGGCCGAGCGCCCAGGCCGCTTCCGTTTGACCGGACGGCAGGCGTGCGATCGCGCCGCGCAGCACTTCCGAGAGAAAAGCGGCGCCGTTCATGCCGAGCGCGAGCACGCCGATCCAGAAGGCGGAGATCCGCCCAAGGCCTAGGAGCGCGGGAAGTCCGAAATACAGTAGGAAGATGAGGATGACGATCGGCAAGCCCCGCATGAAGGAGACGTAGCCGATTGCGGTCCAGGACAGCCAACGGAGACCCGACCGGCGAGCCATGAGAACCAAGACGGAGACGATGACGGCGAAAAGCGTGGCCAGGGCGCAGATGGCCATCGTGATGACGAGACCGTCCAGCAAAAGCGGGACGGTCTCGACGATCTCCACGGCCGCGTTCATCGACGTCGCGAGGTTGGCTGCCTACTGCAGCTGGATCGCGCCTTCGGGCAGATAGCCGGTCTCGGGGCTCTCCGAGGTGACGCCGACCCATTTCTTCTGCATCTCATGGAGCTGTCCGCTCTCCACCAAGCGGGTGATGGTCTGGTCGAGCGCGGCGAGCAGTCCAGTGTCTTCCGGACGGACCACCCAGGTCAAATAGACCGGATCGCCGTAGCTCATGGCAACGCGGAAGGTGTCCGGCGAGGCATTCATGAATTCCCCCGCCGTGGTCGTGCCGATCACGATGGCGTCGATCTGGCCGGACCGCAGAGCGAAGGCCGTGTCGGGAAAGGTCTGGTAGAGACGTAGGTCTTCGAACCCGCTGCCGCCCTCCGCCTTCAGCCGTTCGTCCATGTCGCGCGCGACGGCTTCGGTCGAACTGCCGAGCTGAGAGCCGACCAGCAAGCCTTCCAGATCGGCCAGCTCCTCGACTCTCTGATCGTCGGCCAGGGTCACGACCGCGTTCTCGATGGTCGCGAAGGGCCGCGAGAAGGCGTAGCTCTTCGCGCGTTCCGGGTTCGGTGCTACGGACGTCGCGACCAGGTCGTACTGGCCGGCGGCCAATCCGGCCAGAATTCCCTGGAAGGGCAGATCGAGCTGCTCGACTTCGACCCCGAGATCCTGCGCGAATTCCGCGAGAAGGTCGGAGCCGAACCCGACGATCTCGCCGTCTTCGACATACTCGAAGGGTTTGAATGCGGCTTCGGTGGCGACCGTCATCTTGCCGCTCGCCTTGATGCGGTCCAGGGTCTCGCCGGCGAGCGCCGGCGAGACCATGAGCGCTCCGCAGATCGCAAGTGTCAGAAGCTTTCGGTTCATTCTGTCCCCCTTGTCGTACCCTGCCGTCCGGTCGTCCATGACCCGGCGTTTTTTGATCCCAGTCTTGACGCTATTGCCTTGACGCTACTGCCGGGTTGGTTGCGGAAGAAGGAGCAAGGTTGTTAGCTTACTTGCTTAGACGTGCAAGTGAGTGAATTGGGTGGCGGCTTTTGCGCTTTCGAACTATGACCTGCGCCACCTGCGTATCTTCCTGGCGGTGGTCGAACATGGTGGCGTTTCGGCTGCGGCCTACCGCCTGGGCGCAAGCCTCTCGACGGTCAGCCGCGATCTCTCCGCCTTGGAAAAGCGCATCGGCATTCAGCTCTGCCGGCGCGGACGCTCCGGCTTCTCCTTGACGCCGCAGGGCGAGGACGTGCACAGGGCGGCGATCCGCCTGTTCTCGGAGCTTCAGTCTTTCGAACAGACGATCCAGAGTACCCGCCAGACGCTTGGCGGCGGCTTCAATCTCGGCGTCATCGACAACGTGGTCACCAATCCTGACGCGGGCGTCGTCGCTGCGCTTGCGCAGATGCACCGGGTTTTCCCGGACATGCTGATCAACGTGAGCGTTCACACCGATCCGATGATCGACGTCCAGGTGCGCGAACGCCGCATCGACGTCGGCGTGACCGGGCAGCCGGAGTGGCTTGCGCCGCTGGAGTACAAGCCGGCCTTCTTCGAACAGCATCGCCTCTACATGAGCCGCCAGTCGCCCTACCTGAAGGCGACACGTGCCGCCCTGGCATCGTCGCAGTCCGGCAAGGAGGCGTCCGTTCCCTACATCTCCCGCGACTATCGCACGGACGTCTTCCAGGAGTTCGAGCGGCGCTACGACTTGCAGGTGGCCGGACGCGGCAGCAACTTGGAATCCATCCTGGCGGCCGTTCTGGCGGGGGTCGGTTGCGCTCTTCTGCCGGTCCACTTCGTCAAGTCGGCGGAGACGGACGGCTTGGTCGAGATTCCGACACCGCACACGCCGCTACGGGTTCAGTTCTACTTCGTCTACCGGCGCGACGCGACCAATCGCCGGGCTATCGTCGCGCTGCTCGACCGCTTCGGCGGTTGAATGAGAGTCTAACGGCTTCTCTTTCCGGTTCCTGCAAACGCGCTTGCGTCCTTCAGTCTGTTGCCTCTCGGGCCACCGGCTAGACTGCGCCGAAACATCGATGCGGAGGAACCCGATGACAGAAGCGATGGCGCGGCCGCCGGTGGCGGCCCAGCAGGCGATCTATGTGGAGTCCGAGTGGGCGGCGTTGCGGGAGTGCGTCTACGGCTCGCCGGACGCTTGGGTTCTGCCGGTCTTTCTGAGCGACGTGAAACTGCGCGCCCAGGGACCCTTCGCGGAGTTTTGGACGAAGAACCAGGGCCGCGATGTCAAGGAGGCGGACCCGGAGCTTTTCGCGGAATTCAGCGGACAGGTACGCGGTGCGATCGATTTGCTGGAGCGCCTCGGTGTACGGGTTCATGTCGCCGGCGAGATCAGCCCGGCCAACCGCAAGTTTCCCCGTGGCGAGGAACACGGCGTCGCGACCCCCTGGATGCGCGACCCCTTCGTCACCATCGGGAACAACGTGATCGAGCTGGCACCGCGCAGTCTGTTCCATCGCCGTCAGCGCTTCGCGATCCGTGAGATCCTCGCGCAGACCATGGAGCGCGGCGCACGCTACTTCGCCCAGCCCGACGGCGGCGCCGACGACTCCAACGAAGGGCCTGGCTGGGGCTACCTGGAAGGCGGTGACGTCTTCGTGCTCGGCCGACAGATCCTGGTCGGCCACTCAGGCGGTTGCAGCAATCCGGAGGGTGCGCGTTGGCTGCAGCATGCGCTCGGACCCGACTACGAGGTGCGGACAGTCGATATCGACCCGATGTTCCCGCATCTGGACTGCGTGCTGATGACGCCCCGGGAGGGCGTGGCCGTGGCCAGCCTGGAGGCGCTTCCCAAGGGGCTGCCTGACTTCATGAAGGACTGGGATGTGGTCGAGGTGCCGAAGGCGATGGCCAAGGCGCATATGGCCTGCAACAACCTCGTTCTCGACGACCGAACCGTGGTCGTCCCCTCGGAGGATGCGCTCGATCCGATCGCGCAAGCGCTCGCGCAGCGACGCTTCGAGGTTATTCGAAGTCCCTATCGGGTTCCCTGCATGGCCGGCGGCTCGTTCCGCTGCGCCCACCAACCCCTTGTGCGGGTGTGAGGGGGTAGGGCCGGGCGTCTTCGGATCAGGTCTTGACCGTCGAGAAGCCGCGATAGGCGAAGTCCGCGTCTTTGCCGGCGTCGGCCTCGGCGAGTGCCAGGATCTGCGCGTGGTTCGGCGACTTGTGGCAGGCCGGGTCGGTGTTGGCGGCTTCGCCGGTGAGCGCCAGCGCCTGGCAGCGGCAGCCACCCCAGTCGATTTCGCGCCGTTCGCAGGACTGGCAAGGCTCAGGCATCCAGTCGGTGCCGCGGTAGGCATTGAAGGCGGCGCCCCCGTACCAGATGTCGGCCAAAGGTAGGTCCCGCACGTTGTCGAAGGCGAGGCCGGGCAGGGTTTCGGCCGCGTGGCAGGGCAGCACTTTGCCGCTGGGTGTGACGTTGAGGGATCGGCGCCCCCAGCCGCCCATGCAGGGTTTGGGCAGGCGGGCGTAGTAGTCCGGCACCACGGCGTCGATCACCAGGCGGCCCTTGTGTTCGGCGCGGGCGCGCTCGAGCGTTTCCATGGCCGCCTCGACCTGGGTGCGCCGCGGCATGAGGGCGGCCCGGTTCCGCAGGGCCCAGCCGTAATACTGGGCGTGGGCGATTTCCAGCCGGTGGGCGCCAAGCGTCAGCGCGAGCTCGAGCAGCTTGTCGAGCTCGTCGATGTTGTGGCGGTGGATCACGCAGTTGAGGGTCAGCGGAAGTCCGAGATCGCGGACGTGGCCGGCCAGTTCCAGCTTATGCGCAAAGGCGCCCTTCAAGCCGGCGATTTTGTCGTTGCCGGCCGCTTCGGGCGCTTGCACGGAGAGCTGGACGTGGTCCAGGCCGCAGTCGGCCAGCGTCTCCAGCCGCGCGCGCGCCAGGTTGATGCCGGCGGTGATCAGGTTGCTGTAGAGCCCGACCTCGGCGCAGTGGGTAACGATCTGCTCCAGGTCGCGCCGTGCGGTCGGCTCGCCGCCGGACAGATGCACCTGCAGCACGCCGAGGGCGGCGGCTTCGCTGAAGACCCGCTTCCAGGTCGCGGTATCCAGCTCTCCCGAGCGCCGCTCCAGTTCGACGGGATTGGAGCAATAGGGACAATGCAGCGGGCAGCGGTGGGTCAACTCCGCCAGCAGACCCAGCGGCGCGGGGATTTCGGGTTCGGAGACCTTGGACGCGGGCGCGTCTACTTCTGACTCCCTTGCGGAGATATCGGCTTCGATCTGGTTCATTTCAGTATCACCATGCCGCGGTTCGCGAGATCGGTCAGGAAGGTTTGAACGTCCGTCTCCACCGCTGCCGCCTCTGCTCCGAAGCTGCGTGCCAGGTCTTCGACGATGGCGGCAAGATCGTTTTCGCCGTCGCAGCGCCGCAGGATCTCCAACGAAATCGCGTCGAGCTTGAACAAGCGTTCGGGTCCCATCAGCAGCCACTGTTCGCGTGCTTCGTCGTAGCGAAGACGGACACCCCGGGGCAGGCTGGGAACGCTGGTTGCGGTCGGGCCGGTCTGCGCAGGGCCGGTCGGGGGCGTGGCGCTTGGGTTTCCCGTCATTCTTCCTCCGGCCGGAAGGCGCCGGGCGGTGCGATCCCGGGCTCGACATAGGCGTGATGCAGCGCGTCGAGTTGTGCCCAGAGCACATTGCACTTGAAGGTCAGCGCGCGCAGCGCGTCCTGCTGTTGGTCCGGACGGCGTGCGTTGTCCAGCACGTAGGCCAGGGCGAAGTCGGAATCGCGCGTCGCCTGCTCGGGCCGTTTGTCGAAGTAGGCGAGGATTTCGGGCGTGATGTAGTCGTAGTTCTCCAGCATGCCGCGTACCCGCGCCCCGATGGCGACCGGCGAGAAGAGCTCGGTCAAGGAGGAAGCGATGGCCTCCAGAACACTCTTCTCACGGACGAAATGCAGATAGGCCTCGACCGCGAACTTGGTGGCCGGCAGCACGCCCTCGGTCGAGGTGACGTAGTCGCGGTCCAGGCCCAGCCCGTCGGTTAACGCCAGCCAGCGGCGAAGTCCGCCGTCCGCGTCCGACATTCCGTCGTGGTCGATGATGCGCTGGCGCCACTCGCGCCGTAGCGCCGCCTCGTCCATGCGCGACACGATGGCCGCATCCTTCAGCGGAATCATTCTCTGGTAGTAGTAGCGGTTGAGGGCCCAGGCCTGAACCTGACCCTTGGTTAGCTTGCCGCCGTTGAGCCGGTGATGAAAGGGATGGAGGTGGTGATAGCGCTCATCGCCGATCCTGCGCAGGGCCGCTTCCAGTTGCTCCCTGCTCAAGAGGCTGCTCACAGCGCGATCTCCATGCCGTCGTAGGTGATATCCCAGCCCGCGGCTTCCGCCTCCCGCCGCTCCGGTGAGTCCCGCACCAGTACCGGATTGGTGTTGTTGATATGGATGAAGGCGCGGCGTTTCAGATCGACGTCGCGGAAGGCGGCGATGCTCCCATCGGATCCCGACATCGAAATGTGGCCCATGCGGTGACCGGTTTTCTGGCCGACGCCGGCGCGCCGCATTTCGTCGTCCTGCCAGAGCGTGCCATCGAAGAGCAGCAGGTCCGCGCCCGCGATACGTGCCTTCAGGGGCGCCGGCACATGGGCACAGCCCGGAATGTAGAAGAGCTTCGGGCCGTCCGGGACAGAGATCTTCACGCCGACCGTCGTCTCGCTTTCGGCGCCGATCTCCGGTTCGCCCTTTTCCATGTAGAGCGGAACCTTGCCGGGGACCGGAAAGATCTCGGCGACCACCTCGCCGACCAGGGGGATGGTTTCGCCCAAGGCGACAGGCTGACGCGGCACCAGATCGCGGTCGAGAGCGTCGAAGATCCGATTGTCGTTCAACACCTCTAGTATCCCCGGTGTCGCCAGGAGCCGGAACGCCTGTCGTTCGCGCAGCGTCAGAAGCCCGGCGACATGATCGATATCGCCGTTGGTCAAAAGGATGCTGGCGAGCGGCGTATGCCGCGGTGGCTGTTTCGGCTGTAGGGCCGGTGTACTGATGATCTGCTGCCGAATGTCCGGCGAGCAGTTCAGCAAGGCCCAGTTCTCACCGTCCGAAGACACGGCGATCGAGGACTGACTGCGCTCCTCGACACGCGTATCGCCATCCCAAAACAACGCGCTGACGGCACCCCTGCAATTCCACTGCGGGTAACCGCCGCCGGCCGCCGATCCGAGAACGATAACGCGAAGGCGACTCATGCCGGGAGCCGCCCGAGGCTATCGTGACACCCGACTTAGAACTCGGCCGGGAAGTAGCCGTTGATCTCCATGCCGATGCAGATCTCTTCGATGCGGGGTGCATTCCACGTCATATCTATCCTCCCGAAGTGTTTTACTGGTTGGCCCATGAAAGGCTTATACGCCTAACAATACTATCTGGGTGGGCCGAAGCCAAGCGCAACGCTATCGCGATCTTCGGCTCCTACTGTTCCGCCACGACGCGTGTGTCATGCGCACGTTGAATGACGTACTGCTGGATCGCGGCGGAGTCCGGGGCGCTCAGCAAGTGGCTGAAGCCGGGCATGCCGCGACCGGCCAGCGCGCCGTCCAGCACCACTTGGTCCCAGACGGCGTGACTGGCCTCGGGGATCTTGCGCAGGTCGGGCAGTACGCCGCCCGACATGGCGGCGTCGCCGTGGCACATGAAGCAGCGCGCCAGGTAGAGCTGCCGGCCCTCGGCGATCTGCGCTTCGCTGCCGGTCACCGGCGGCGGCTCGGGCCAATCCTCGGCGGCAATCTCGGGCTCCGGCAGTTGCGCGGTGCCGCCGATCCTGAAGGTCAGCACGCGACTGACCGGCCGTTGTTCGCCCGGCGCGATCAGGCCGAAGACGGTGCCCCAGCCGACCGTGACGGTGACGTACTGCTCGCCATCGACCTCGTAGGTCACGGGGCCCGAAACGACCCCCGTCTGCGCCTGCATCGACCAGAGTTCTTCGCCGGTCGCCGCATGGTAGGCCGCGAAGCTGCCGCCGGGCGTGCCCTGGAACACCAGGTCCCCGGCCGTCGCCAGCACGCCGCCGTTCCAGGGGCCCGGATGCTCGATCCGGAAGACTTCTTCGTTCGCGACGGGGTCCCAGGCCAGCAGCCGGCCCTTGAGCAGCGGGATCACCTCGCTGGCCGCCTGGGGGTCTTCGGGGATCGAGCCGTGGGCGAAGTTCACCCCCAGGTTCCATTCGCCGAGTTTGAACTCGAATCCCGGATCGCGGCCGTAGACGAAGGGCATCTCCTGTGCCGGCAGGTAGACTAGGCCTGTGCGCGGGCTGTAGGCCATGGGGTGCCAGTTGTGCCCGCCGAAGGGCGAGGGGACGATGAACTGCGGCTGGTCCGGATCTGGATAGCGGGCCTGCTCGGTCTCCACCGGGCGGCCTGTCTCCGGGTCGATGTGGGTCGCCCAGTTCACCGGTACGAAGTTGTTGGCCGAGATGAACGCGCCGGTCTCTCGGTCGATCACGTAGAAGAAGCCGTTCTTCGGCGCCTGCACCAGCGTCTTGCGCTCTTCGCCGTCGATCTCCAGGTCGAGCAGCATGATGTGCTGCGTCGCGGTGTAGTCCCAGGTATCGCCTGGCGTGGTCTGGTAGTGCCAGACGTACTCGCCGGTATCGGGCCGCAGGGCGACGATGGAGGACAGGAAGTAGTTGTCGCCGCCCTCGGGGCTGCGGATGTCGCGATTCCAAGGCGAGCCGTTGCCGACGCCGATGTAGAGCAGGTTCAGTTCGGCGTCGTAGGCCATGGAATCCCAGACGGTGCCGCCGCCGCCGTAGCTCCACCACTCTCCCGTCCAGGTTTCGGCGGCCATCTCCATGGTCGCATTCTCGAAACCGTCGGCCGGGTTGCCCGGCACGGTGTGGAAGCGCCAGGCCATCTCACCCGTCACGGCGTCGTAGGCGGAGACATAGCCCCGCACGCCCAGCTCGGCCCCGCCGTTGCCGATGATCACCTTGCCGTCGATGACCCGCGGCGCGCCCGTGATTGTGTAAGGCTTGCGACGGTCGATGGTGTTGACGTCCCAGACCACGGCCCCGCTCTCGGCGTCGAGCGCGATCAGCCGTCCGTCGATGGTGCCGACGTAAACCTTCTCGTCCCAGGCGGCGACGCCGCGGTTGACCACGTCGCAGCAGGCGCGTTTGCCCCACTCCTTGGGAACCTCGGGGTCGAAGCGCCAGAGTTCATTGCCGGTCTTGGCGTCGAGAGCGTAGACGATGGACCAGGCCGAGGTGGTGTACATACGCCCGTCGATCACCAGCGGCGTGGCCTCGATCCCCCGGCGTTCCGGTTTGTCGACATACCAGGCCAGGCCGAGCTCTCCGACGGTCTCGACGTTGATCTGATCGAGTGGGCTGAAGCGCTGCTCCGAATAGGTCCTGCCGTGGGTCAACCAGTTTCCCGGCTCCTGGTCGGCCGCCAGGATCCGCGCACCGTCGACCGGAGTCACCTCGGCGGCCTCGCTGCTCGGCGCGCCGAGAAAGAGCGCCGAAATCACGCCGACCGCCAGCAGGTTACGCCTCTGTCCGAATGGCACCGCCGGCTGTCCCGCGACGGCAAAGGTTGCTCTCGCCATGACTCTCCTCCCAGGTCTGGATCGGCCGTCCGCGACCGGCGGCTTGCTGCCGCTCCTGCTCCGTTTTTCCGGAGCTAAGAGGAGTAGATTTACATCTGCGGTCGAAAAGCGCCAGCCGGCTGTCGCCTTTCCGTCTTCTTCAGCCGCCGGGTGGTCCGCCGCGCTTCTGCCAGCGCGCCGGATCGTAGCTCCAGAAGGCGGCCGCCAGCGTCGCGAGGCCGGTAACGAGCACCACGGCCAAGGCCAGGCCGTCGATTTGCAGATGCAGCGCGAAGCGCAGCAGCTCGACCGCAAAGGTGAAGGGGTTGAGGGCGCAGAGCAGGGCGATGACGTTGCTGGAGGCGCGCATGGTTTCGATGGGATAGAGCGCCGAGGAGAGGAAGAAGGCGGGGAAGATGACGAA
Source organism: Algihabitans albus (assembly GCF_003572205.1). Taxonomy (NCBI): domain Bacteria; kingdom Pseudomonadati; phylum Pseudomonadota; class Alphaproteobacteria; order Rhodospirillales; family Rhodovibrionaceae; genus Algihabitans; species Algihabitans albus. Next base: position 658,330 of record NZ_QXNY01000002.1, on the reverse strand, counting down.
GTTCATGATCCCCGCGAAGTTCTCCAGTTGACGAACCAGGGACGAGAGCAGCAGCCCGAGCGCGCCCAGCAACACACCGGTCGCGATGAGAGCCGGGATCAGGGCCAGATAGCCCGACAGCGGAAAGCGGATGCCGAAGAGGGCGGCGATCAGCAGGAAGGCATAGACCTGCACCATGGAGACCGCGACGCCCGCCAGGATCTTGCCGGTCAGCAGGAAGGGACGGGGCAACGGCGTGGTCAGCAGCACGCGCATGGAGCCCATCTCGCGGTCGTAGACCATCGAGAGGGAGGACTGCATGCCGTTGAAGAGCTGCACCATGCCGATCAGGCCGGGCACGATGTAGAGCTCGTAGGGCACGATCTCGCCATAGGGGGCCAGAACCGGCAGGTCGATGGCGGCGCGGAATCCGGCGCCGAAGATCAGGAGCCAGAGCAGCGGGCGCACCAAGGCCGCGAAGAAACGGCCGCGTTGTTGCACGAAGCGCAGCAGCTCGCGCAGCAGCAGGGCGCGCAGGGCGCGCAGGGCGTGCGCCACCGTCATGCCATCTCCCCCCGTCACGCGGCTTTTTCGCCGTCGGTCAGCCTGTCGAAGGCGGCCTCCAGTTCGGTCTGTCCGGTGTTCGCCAGAATTTCCTCCAAGATGCCGGTCGCGCGGACCTCACCCTCATGCAGCACCACCAGCCGGTCGCCCGGCCAGACCTCGTCCACCAGGTGGGTGGCCCAGAGGACCGCCGTGCCCTCTTCGCGGGCGCGCGCATGCAGGTCGGCGACCAGGGCTCTGCGGGTCGGGATGTCCAGGCCCACGGTCGGTTCGTCGAGGACCAGGATCGGTGGGGCATCCAGGCAGGCGCGGGCGATCTCCACCCGCCGCCGATGCCCGCCGTTGAGCAGCCGGACCGCATCGTCGCGGCGTTCCCAGAGCGCGAAGCGCTCGAGTTCCCGGCGCAGTCCGTCTTTCGCCTGCGCGCCGGACAGCCCGCGCAATCCGGCGAAGTAGGCTAGGTTCTGCGCGACCGAGAGATCCAGGTCGAGGGTCGGTTGCTGGAAGACGATCCCGAGCTTGCCCAGCACCTGCGCACCGTCCCGGTCCCGGCTGCGCCCGAAGATCCGCAACTGCCCGGCCTGAGGCGCCAGCAGCCCGGTGATCAGCCCGAACAGCGTGGTCTTGCCGGCGCCGTTGGGGCCGAGCAGCACCGTAACCTCGCCCTTTGGAACCTCGAAACTGACATCGGTCAGAACATGTCGCGACCCGTAGGAAAACCCCAAGCCCTCCATTGAGAGCGGTGCTCTCGCATCTTCGTCACGATCCATGATCGCAGCTTTCCAGTGTGGTCGAGCCGCCGTCAACCGGATCCTGTCGGTATCTCGCCCTCCAACGCCTGCCGAGAGCGAGGCGGTTGCGGACTCTCATGCCGCCTCGATCTGCTTCAGGCGGCGCCCGAGATGTTCGGTCGCGAGCTCGATGAAGGCCCGCACCGCCGGTCGCATCAGGCGCCGAGAGGTGAAGACGGCGTGAACCGGAGTGCGGACCGCGAGCCATGGTGCAACAAGGCGCTCGAGACGTCCTTGTTTCAGATCGCTTTCCACGCTCATGCGGGGCAGTACGACGGTCAGGTCGCTTGCCAAGGCGGCATTGCGCAGGATGTCCGGATTGAGACAGACCAACTGGGGGAGGACCGACAGCCTGTGCTGCTTTCCCTCCGGCGTGACAAGCGTCAGTTCGGGTCGGCGCGTGTCGTCGCTTCTCAGCAGTCCGAAGGCTGCGCCCTCGAGGCTTTTGAGCGTCGGCGTCTCGCCGGTTTGGCCGTCGGCGGAGATGCTGCGTGCAGCCCGGTAGAGAGCGGCTTCCACATGGCCGATCACGCGGGCGACCAAGTCGCCATGGCCGGGATGACCGACGCGGATGGCGACGTCGAAGTTCTCCTCGATCAGATCGACCTGCCGGTTCTCCAAGTCGAGCGTGAGGTCGCAACGGGGATTCGCCCGCAGGAACTCCGCGACGATGGGGCCCAGTAGCGTTTGGCCGAGGATGACCGGCGCCGACACGCGAACCCGCCCGACCGGCGTGTCCCGCAAGGCGTCGAGCGAAACCGCGATGGCGTCGGCCTCCGCGATCATGCGTTCCGCATGGGCGACCGTGACGGTCCCCGCCGCGGTCACGCTCACGCTGCGCGTTGTGCGCTCGAACAACCGCAGGCCGGCCTGCTCCTCGATGCGCGCCACGCGTCGGCTCAGCGTTGCGGGTGGCAGGTTCAGGCTTCGCGCCGCTTCGGCAAAGCTCAGACGATTCCTGAGTTCGACCAGAATGCGGGCATCCAGCAGGTCGCCGATGATCATTCCATTTTCGTCAAGAGTTCAAACCGTTTCTACCTACTAATCCATTGAACGATCCAACACAACTTGCCGAAACGTCTGCTGCTCCGCAACAGGGGCAGCCGCCGGGCAGGACCTGCGTCCGGCCCGATCCGTACGGCTTCCACAAAGACTGGGCATTCACCAAGACTGGAGTAGGCTATGGCGTTACCGCAATCCGACCTCACCCCGGACAACTGCGTGTTCCTGATGATCGACCATCAGGCGGGGCTGATGCAGTTTCTTCCGTCGATCGAGCCCCTACAGCTCAAAAACAACATCCTCGGTCACGCCAAGACCGCGAAGGCCTTTGGAATCCCGGTCATCATGGGGACGAGCTGGCCGCAGGGCCCGAACGGACCGACCATGCCGGAGCTTAAGGCGATTTTTCCCGGGGTCGAGGTGATCGACCGGCCTTTCGTCAATTTCTGGAAGGACGACGCTTCCCGCGCCGCGGTGGAGGCGACGGGCCGCAAGAAGCTCGTGATCTCCGGTCTCGCCACCGAGGTCTGCGCTGCCTTCCCGGCGATCTCGGCCCTGCGCGAGGGCTACGAGGTCTACGTGGTGATCGACGCTTGCGCCGACTTCAACCCTTTGATCACCGAGGTAACGACCCAGCGTCTCGCGGCGGCCGGCGCGATCGTGACCACCTGGGTCGCGGTGCTGGCCGAACTTGCCTCCAACACACAGGAGAACGGGCCGCACATAGGGCGGCTGCTCAGCGAACATGTCGGCCAATACTATGCGGCCATGAACAACTTCCTCGGTGTCGCGGCGAATGCCGACGAGGTTCGCAACGGCGTGGGTCTCACGGGTCATCCTCCGATTCCCATGACTGGGCTCTGATTCAACCCGTTGCGCGGTCCGCCGCTTCTCTCGGAGGCGGCGGATTGCGTCCTGGGCGAAGGTCGGCGAGACCCGGGCGATCTCTAGACCGCGCCCACCGGCGGTCTTCGCCGGCGCAGGCCCGACAGGGCGTTGCCGACCAGTGCCCCCAGCACGATGCCGCCGCCGGCGAGGGTCAGGGTGGTTGGGACTTCCGAGAAGACCCACCAGACCCACAGCGGCCCGAGAATGACTTCCGACATCGAGAGCAGGGCGCTCTCCGCCGCGCCCAGGTATCGGGCACCGACGATGTAGGCCACCAGTCCACAGCCCATCTGAACCACGCCGAGGCCGATGCAGAGCAGAAGGTCGTGGGTCGAAAGAGTCAGGCCTTGGCCCGTTGCCAGAGCCGCCGGCCCCGACCATAGCAAGGCGAAGAGGCCCGCATAGACGGTGGTCGGAAGCATATCGACGCCGGGCTTCCGGCGCAGCGTCACGGTGAAGAGGGCGAAGGCCAGGGCCGCGCCGAGGGCCAGTAGATCGCCGAGCGGATCGCCCTGGGCCAGCCCGTCTCCCACCATCACCGCAACGCCCAGCATGGCGGCGACCATGGCCGCCCAGGTCGCCTTGCGCACGGACTCGCGCAGCAGGACCCAACCGAGAAAGGCGGCCAGCAGTGGCGCAGCCGAGAGCAGGAAGAGGGTGTTGGCAACGGTGGTGCGCGTCATCGAGGTGACGAAGCAGACGAAGGCGAAGGAGAGGAAGAAGCCGGCCAGGACCGATGTCCAGCCCGCCGCCGCGAAGATCGACGGCAGACGCCGCCCGTCGCGGATCACCAGCACCAGGGCGAGGAAGATGACGAGGGTCAGCGAGCGGTAGAAGACGACCTGCCAGTCGCCGGCGGCCTCCATGGCCCGCAGGAACAGACCGGCCAGCGACCAGAAGACCCCGGCAAGCAGAACCAGCAGGCGGCCCTGCAGCGCCTTGTCGTGCCCCGGCGGATCGGCGGCGAGCGAGGTCACAACCCTACAGATCCTTACAGAGCCGAAGGGCGTCGAGGAGAGCGGCATGGACGTTGCGGCTGGCGACCGCGTCGCCGACTCGCAGTAGCAGGAAGCCCGCTTCGGGATTGCGCAGGGGCAGGGCGGGACGGCCCTCGCGCGACGCGCGCAGATCCGTTTCGCCCTGGTTGCGGGAGAGAGGCTTGAGCGCGAAGTAGAGCTCGTCGAGCGGTTTGACCCCATGCTCGACCACCACCTGGTCGAGCGTCATCTCCGTCGTCTTACGCGCGTACTCGTCCCACAGCTCTGCCGAGAGCCGGTTTCCGGCTGACCGGATCGCGCGGAGCCGGCGATTGAGCTGGATCGTGACATCATGCTCGCCGAAGGCCTTGAAGTAGGCCGGGTAGTTGGTGCCGCCGACTTCCGGCGCAACGCTTCGCTCCGGCGTGACGTAGTGCACTTTGGACCCGGCGCGGGCCGCGAACTCGGCGGCGGAGATGCCGGCATGGCTGCCGCCGTCGTCGAATACCAGCACCTCCTGTCCCGGTGGTACCTGGCCGCTCAAGAGGTCCCAGGTGGTCACGGCGCGTTCTTCGCCCGCGCGCAGGAAACCGGTATCGGGCAGGCCGCCGGTCGCGATCACGACGATCTCCGGAGCCTCGGCCAGAATCGTTTCGGCTTCCTGATAGCTTCCGGTGCGCAGCTCGGCACCGGCCAGCTCCGCCTCCGAGGCGAGCCAGTCGACGATTCCAAGCAGATCCCGGCGGCGCGGCAGTTGCGCGGCGATGCGCAGTTGGCCGCCCAGTTTTTCCGCCGCCTCGAACAGAGTCACCTGGTGGCCGCGCAGCGCGAGAACGCGGGCCGCTTCCAGGCCGCCTGGACCGCCGCCGACCACGAGCGCGCGCTGGCCTGGACGCCGGGCTGGCGTCACGACATGAGGCAGTTCACCCTCGCGGCCTGTGGCCGGGTTGTGAAGACAAAGCGCGTCGGCGCCTTCGTAGATGCGGTCGATGCAGTAGCCGACACCGACGCAGGGCCGGATGCGCTCCTCCTCGCCGGCCCGGATCTTCGCCACGATGTGCGGGTCTGCTAGGTGGGCGCGGGTCATGCCGACGAGATCGAGAGCGCCGGTCTCCACCGAATGGCGGGCGGTTGCGACGTCGTTGATCCGTGCGGCGTGCAGGATCGGCAGACCGATGTCCCGTTTCAGCGCCGCCACGGTGCCGAGATGCGGCGCCGAGGGCGTTCCCATGCCGGGGATCACGTGGCTGAGGCCTTCATCGGTGTCGATGTGTCCCTTGATCACGCTGATGAAGTCGATCAGCCCGCTGGCGGCGAGGCGCCGGGCGATCTCGAAGCCTTCAGCGGCCTCCAGACCTCCTTCCGCGTCTTCGTCCACCGCCATGCGGATGCCGACGATGAAATCGGGTCCGACCGCCGCGCGGATAGCTTCCAGCACCTGCAAGCAAACCGCAGACGCTTGTCCAGGGTACCGTTCCAGTCGTCCTCGCGGCGATTGGTCAGCGGCGACCAGAAGGCGTCGAACAGGTGGCCGTAGGCTTCGATCTCGATACCGTCCAAGCCGCCCTCGCGGCAGGCCGTCGCGCCCAGGGCGTAGTCTGCGATGACTCGCGCGATGTCCCAATCTTCCATCGCCTTAGGAAAGCTGCGGTGTGCCGGTTCGCGGATCGCCGAAGGCGCCACCAGCGGCAACCAGTCGCCCGCGTAGTTGGAACTACGCCGTCCCAGGTGCGTGATCTGGCAAAGCACTGCCGTATCGTAGGCGTGACAGGCCTCGGTCAGGTGGCGGAACAGCGGTACGATCTTCGGATCGTGAAGCTTCAGGTTGCCGAAGGCCGGCGGCGAATCGGCGGCGACGACGGCCGATCCTCCGATCATGGTCATGGCGATGCCGCCCTTGGCCTTCTCGACATGATAGAGCCTGTAGCGCTCGGTCGGCAGACCGTCTTCGGCGTAGTTCGGCTCGTGACTGGTGGAGACGAGTCGATTGCGCAGCGTCAGGTGACGCAGTTGGAACGGCTGGAGGAGGGGGTCGAGCTTTCTGTCGCTGCGCATGGGACGGCATTTCACACGCTGCGCAAGCGCGCGTCCATGCCCTCGGCAGTCCGGCAGGCGCAGGGCCGCCCTTCCGAGCGTGCAGCCCTCCTGCCGTTCCGCCCGATGTACAAGCTGCCGGGCTGAGGGAAGGGATGATCCAACGTGTGGGAGAGACTGACCGCAACTCTGACGAGTCTGAACGCCCTGGAGCTGACGGTTCTGTTGGGTGCGACGCTGGTGGCCGGTTTGGTGCGCGGTTTCAGCGGGTTCGGCTCCGCGATGATCCTGGTGCCGTCCTACAGCCTGGTCTTCGGTCCCGCGGTGGCGATTCCGATCATGTCTCTGGTCGATGTAGCAGGCACACTGGGTTTGCTGCCCAGGGCGGTGCGCAGCTGCAATTGGCGGGAGGTAGCCCCTCTGACGTTGGGGGCTTCGCTGCTGCTGCCGCTCGGGGTCTACCTGCTGATCGTGGTCGATCAGGAGCTGCTACGCTGGATCATCTCGCTAACGATCCTGCTGCTGGTCCTCGTGATGGCCAGTGGATGGCGCTACACAGTCGCGCCGACGGCGTGGTTTTCCGTCGGGGTCGGCGGGGCGGCGGGTCTGATGGGTGGCTCGATCGGGATCGCCGGCCCACCCGTGATTCTTTTTTGGTTGGGCGGACAGGCGAAGGCCGTCACGGTGCGTGCCAACATCATCGTCTTTCTGGCCTTGGTAACGATCGTCGCTTGGATCAGCTTTTTTGTCGGTGGGCTTTTCACGAGCCAGGTTCTGACGATGTCCGTGCTGCTGGCTCCGATCTACGCCGTCGCAATCTGGGCCGGCGCACGCGGCTTCCGCTTTGCCGACGAGCGTTGGTTCCGGCGCCTGGCGTTCGGCATTGTCGCGGTGATCGCGCTTCTGAGTTTACTCGGTTGAGGCTGGCCGAAGTCTTTCCTGCCGAGGCCTTGGTGCCGCGGTTGAACTTAGGCTAGAAGACAGGCGCCATGACCGAGGTGCGTTTTTACCATCTGACCCGTCGACCGCTCCTGCAAGCCTTACCACGACTGCTGGAACTAACGGTCGGGCGTGGCAAACGGGCGCTGGTCCGCAGCGGCGATTCTGAAAAGGTGGAACCGCTGGCGGAGCACCTCTGGAGCTACGACGAGAAGGGCTTTCTGCCGCACGGCACCTCGGTCGACGGTCAGGCGGAAAAGCAGCCGATCTGGATCACCGCGACCGAAGAGAACCCCAATGCCTCCGACTACCTCTTTCTGATCCACGGTGCCGACTGGTCGGATATCGCGGCCTTCGAGCGCTGCATGTTGCTGTTCGACGGCCATGATGGCGCCGCCGTTCAAGCCGCGCGCGGGCAGTGGAAGGTCTTTCGAGAGGGCGGCCATAGCCTGAGCTACTGGCAGCAGGACGATGACGGCCGTTGGATCGACAAGGCCTCCCAGACTTAGCTCATCGAGCCCTGCGAGACCTTTGAATATCGCGGCTTTAGGCGACCAAGGGAATCATGCGGACCTTGGCGTTGGGGTGGTCGTGAACCAGGCGGTACACCTCGGCATCTTCCACCGTTAGCTTGTGAAAATCGCCGTCGTCGACCGAATAGACGAACTTCGGCTTCGGACCGTAGACGCGCACTTCCTCGGCCTGGTGAAGTGGAGTAACGCCCAGGCGTTCGAAGTGGTCCTTGTCGCTGAAAGCGCCGTGTCCGAAGACGTAAACTGAGTAGGTCATGGGTTTACCCTCCTTGGGCATTTTTTGGACGGCGTCTCAGCAACCGTACGAGTGAGATTATTAATTTTTAACTTTTCCTCGGATATCGGTACTGATCGAAACCCGGTCTGTTGTTGACGCGTCGAATGGGTGCGCGCCCTTCCCTCGAGTTGATATATGCGCACTCTGTGCGCTTTGGACAAGCCGATCATGTGTAATTTCGTGTAAACTACCGTAACGGATGGAGCGCACCTGTTGCGCTTTCTGCTTCGCTTGGCTGCCTTGTGTCGCCACGCGACGCAGCCTAAGCTTCGGCTGTGGCGACGATCTGGCACCGGCGGCCCGCAGGCGAAACCGACGCAATGAAAGTTCCGCGCAAGAAGGACGATGCCGGTTTGGAGATGACCGCCGAGGCGTTCAGGCGTTGGCGCAAGACGCTTGGCATGACGCAGAAGGATGCCGCCGAAGCGCTCGGGCTGAAGCGTCGTGTCGTTCAGTACTACGAGAAAGGCGAGCGGAAGGGGAAGGCCGTCGAGATTCCTCTGACCGTTCGGCTTGCCTGCTACGCCCTCAGCACCGAGGTTCTGGATTATGCCGGACCGGACGAGGAGGGCTTTGCGGTGACCCGCGTCGTCCGGCCAAAGACCAAACGTAAGACCGCCAAACAGAATGCCGCTGCCAAACCCGGAGACGACGCCAAGCCGGCCACCCGGGAGCCGGCTAATTAGGGAGCGCGACCCTAGCCGTAGCCGGGCAGGTCCTCGAGCCGGTGTCGGGAGCGGGCGAAGAGGCCGGACCCGCGGCCGCAGACCTTGCCGGTCTCGTCCAGCACGACACCCTCGGCGATCAGTTGCGTGCGGGTTTCGCTGACCAGCTTGGCCTCGCCGGCCATGCGGCTTCCGACGATCGGACGGGTGAAGTAAAGGGTGAAACTCGCCGTCAGCAGGAAGGCGTCGGCAACGGCGGACTGGGCGGCGAAGAAGCAGCTGTCGTCCAGGACCTTGAAATAGTGGGTGCCATGCACGGCGTGAGCGGCGTGATGGAAGCTTTCCTGGATTGGGATCTCCAGCCGTGCGGCGCCGCTCGAGATGGCCATCTCCCCGGAATAGTAGCCGTTGAAGGGGGCTGCGGCGTACATCCGCTCGAGTTTACGATGATGCTCGTCCGTCATCCGGTGGCGTTCAACTCCCTTTCTCGTGCCGTCTTCGCGGATGGCGCGCCGGCGGTGTTCCTGTATCTGGCGGTCCTTCGGGTCTTTCGGTAGGCGCCGGATGACGGAGGCTTCTCTGTCGTGCGTCCGCGCTATCCCGCCGCTTCCAGGTCGCCTTGAGCTTCCAGCCAGCGTTCCTCGGTCTCGGCGATGGCCGCCTTTACCTCCGCATGCTTGGTCTGGAGCCTCGTAAGCCGGTCGGCCGGACCGTCGTAGAGGGAGGGATCGGCCAACTCCTGTTCCAGAAGGTCGAGAGCCGCCTGCAGTTTCTCCAGCCGGGCCTCCGCTTGGCGGGCCGTCTTCTTGAGATCGGCGACCGCGGTCCGTTGGGCGGCAGCTTGACGGCGGCGGTCGCGGGCGTCCGGTTGGCCGCTCGCCCCGGACTGGCTGCGCGCTTCCGCCTTCGCCTGTCGGCGTTCGGCACGGCGCTGGTCGAGCAGCAGCTGGCGGTAGTCCGCCATGTCGCCCTCGAAGGGCCGGACCGTACCCTCCTGGACCAGCCAGAGCCGGTCGGCAACCAGCTCCACCAGGTGAGGGTCGTGGCTGACCAGAATCACGCCGCCTTCGAAGTCGCCCAGCGCTTGCACCAGGGCCTCTCGGGCGTCGACGTCCAGGTGGTTGGTCGGCTCGTCGAGAATCAGCAGGTGAGGTTGTTCGCGGCTGACCAGTGCGAAGAGCAGCCGTGCCTTTTCACCGCCCGACAGCTTGGCGGCCTGGGTATCCGCCTTGTCGGCCGAGAAGCCGAAACGGCCCAGATGACTGCGCAGCTTTTCTTCGGTCGCCATCGGCATCAGCTGCCTCAGGTTGGTGAGTGCGGTTCCGGTCAGGTCCAGTGCCTCCGCCTGGTCCTGGGCGAAGTAGCCGACCCGCAGCTTCGGCGAACGGGCGAGGCGTCCGGCCAAGGGTTTCAGCCGGCCGGCGAGCAGGCGGGCGAGGGTGGACTTACCGTTGCCATTGGCGCCCAGCAGGGCCACCCGGTCCTCCATGTCGATGCGGAGATTGAGGCCCTGCAGCACGGGCGTTTCACAGTAGCCGACGGAGGCGCCCTCAAACGACAGGATCGGCGGGCTGAGCGGTTCCGGTCGGGGGAAGTCGAGCCTGACTGTCTGGTTCTCGACGACGGAGACGATCGGCTGGAGCTTCTCCAGCATCTTCAGCCGCGACTGGGCCTGCCGCGCCTTCGTGGCTTTGGCGCGGAAGCGGTCGACGAAGGCCTGGATGTGACGGCGCTGCGCCTGGATCTTGGTATTGGTCGCGGCCTCGCGTTCCAGGCGCTCGCGCCGGGTTCGCTCGAAGCGGTCGTAGTTGCCCTGATAGAGGCTGAGACGTTCGGCCTCCACATGCAGGATGCGATCCACCGTTCGATTGAGCAGGCCGCGGTCGTGGCTCACCAACAGCAGCGTGCCGGGATAGGACTTCAGATAGGTTTCAAGCCAGATCGCCGCCTCCAGATCGAGATGGTTGGTCGGCTCGTCCAGCAGCAGCAGATCGGGTTCCGCGAACAAGAGGGCGGCCAGAGCCACGCGCATGCGCCAGCCGCCTGAGAATTCCGCGCAAGGCCGTCGCTGCGCCGCCTCGTCAAAACCGAGCCCGGCCAGGACGCGCGCCGCGCGCGCTGGCGCCGCCTCGGCGCGAATGACGGCCAGCCGCTCATGGACTTCGGCGAGGCGCGCCGGATCGCTGACCGTCTCGGCTTCGGTCAGCAGCGCCGTGCGCTCGCTGTCCGCCGCCAACACCGTGTCGATCAGAGAGCGCGCTCCGCCCGGCGCTTCCTGTGCCACGGTCCCGACCCGCACCCGGCCCATCAGGCGGACTTCGCCGCCATCGGGATGCAGGTCGCCGGCGATCAGCTTCAGAAGCGTGGTCTTGCCGGCGCCGTTGCGTCCGACCATGCCGACGCGCCAGCCGCGCTCGAGAGCGACGGTGGCGCGCTCGAAGATCGTTCGGCCGCCGTGGCGGAAGGTCATGTCGTTGACGTGCAGCATGGCGGCCGAGGAGATAGCATGAGGTTCGCCGAACGGGCTATCCGCTTAACTCCGATCATCTGGCCTCTGGGCATGAGAGCTTCGCTATCGCGTCGCCTCGACCGGCAGCGGTTGCCCCGGCCGGCTAAGGCCGCTATAGGTCCGCCCGACTTTCGGCGGCGCCGGCTTCACCTGAGGCGGCGCCGCTTCCGCAAACGCTACGAACGGAGATCCGATCAACCATGGCGATCGAGCGTACCTTTTCGATCATCAAGCCCGACGCGACCAAGCGCAACATCACCGGCAAGGTCCTCGACCGCTTGGAATCCGCCGGCCTGCGCGTCGTCGCTCAGAAGCGGCTGCAGCTCACCAAGGCCGAGGCCGAGGGCTTCTACGCCGTACATCGCGACAAGCCCTTCTTCGGAGACCTGGTGGCCTTCATGACCTCCGGGCCTGTCGTGGTGCAGGTGCTCGAGGGCGAGAATGCCGTCGCTAAGAACCGTGAGGTCATGGGCGCGACCAACCCGGCCAACGCGGAGCCTGGCACGATCCGGGCGGATTTCGCGGAATCCATCGAGGCGAACTCGGTCCATGGTTCGGATGGCGCCGACACGGCGGCTGAAGAGATCGCCTACTTCTTCGCCCAGACTGAAATTACGGGTTAGCCCTCGGGGGTGTCGGGCGGTGGTTCAAGCGCCGCTTAGACCCGCTGATCCAGATCCAACTAAAAACGGCGGGCCGCCTCTTGGGCGCCCGCCGTTTGCTTTCGCTGTGTTCGTGACGCCTTTTGGCCCGGGCGCCTTTCGGTCCAGCCGACCCGGCTTAGCCGACGAGGGCGAAGCCGACCACCAAAGCGACGATGACGACGATGAGGGCGGTGCCCCGCACACTGTTCTTGACGAAGCCATTGTAGATCTTCTGGTGCTCGGTCAGCAGCTCTTGCTCGAGTGTCTCGTCGTTCGCCATGGGATCCTCTTTTGCTTCGGTCACGTCCTGCACCGCGTAACGGTTGTGGGGCTCCCAGGCTGCCTGCCTGCAGCCCCCTCCGTCGACTGTCTACGCGAACTGATCCCTTCGCTCAAGCGCCTGAAGCTTCCGGTGTCGGGTTGATCAGGAGGCGTCCAGGGCCGCACGCACTTTCCACCCGTGCCGTCTCGCCACTCACCTCGATCCGACCGGTCGCGTAGAGCGCGAGGCAGGTCGGGTAGAGCCTGTGCTCCGCCTCCAGCACCCTGGCCGCCAGGCTCTCCGGGTCGTCGTCGGGCAGAACCGGGACGGCGGCCTGACCGAGGATCGGACCCTGGTCCACCGTCTCCCGGACCAGGTGCACGCTGCAGCCGTGGAGTTTGACGCCGGCTGCGAGCGCGCGACCGTGGGTATCGAGACCGGGAAAGGCCGGCAGCAATGAGGGATGGATGTTGAGCAGCCGGTCGTGCCAGTGCGTCACGAACCAGGGCGTCACGACCCGCATGAAACCGGCCTGGCAGACCAGCTCCACCTGAGCTGCCTCCAGGGCTTCGGTCATGGCTTTTTCGAAAGCTTCGCGGTCGGGAAAGGTGCGATGGTCGACGACGGCGGTTGCGACGCCAACGGCCGACGCGCGCTCCAGGCCTTGAACCTTGGCCGTGTTCGAGAGCACCAGGACGATCTCGAAGGGACAGTCCGGCTGCGCGGCGGCATCGAGCAGGGCCTGCAGGTTGCTGCCGCGCCCGGAAATCAGAACTCCGACCCGCTTGCGTGTCACGCCGGCGCGCCCTCGAGCAGCACCGCTTCGCCCCGTCTCGGCACGATTTCCCCCAGGCGGTAGACGGTTTCGCCCGCCGTCTCCAGCAGGCTCGTCAATTCGTCGGCCCGCTGCGGAGCGACGACCAGCACGAACCCGATGCCGCAGTTGAAGGTTCGGAGCAGGTCCGCCTGGGCCAATCCGCCCGCCTCGACCAGCCAGCTAAAGAGCGGTGATTCCGGCCAACGACCGCGGTCCAGGCGATAGGCCAGATCGTCCGGGACGACCCGTGGCAGGTTCTCGATCAGTCCGCCGCCCGTGATATGGGCCATGGCATGCACGTCGCCCGACCGGATCGCGGTCAGCGCCGACTTCACGTAGATCCGGGTCGGAGTCAGCAGCGCCTGGCCGAGGGTTGCGTCCGGCGTTGCGGCCGCGAAGGGGGCGGGTTCGGCGTAGTCGAGCCCGGCTGTCTCGACCACCTTGCGGACAAGGGAGAAGCCGTTGGCATGCAGGCCACTGGAGGCCAGTCCCAGCACGGCGTCGCCCGCTTGCACCCGGGTTCCGTCCAGCAGCGCGTTCCGTTCCACGGCGCCGACGGCGAAGCCGGCCAGGTCGTAGTCGCCCTCGGCATAGAGACTTGGCATTTCCGCAGTTTCGCCGCCGATCAACGCACAGCCGGCCTGCCGGCAGCCATCGGCGATACCGGCAACGACGTCGCGGCCGATCTCCGGCTGCAGCCGTCCGACGGCGTAGTAGTCCAGGAAGAACAGCGGTTCGGCGCCCTGGACCACCAGATCGTTGACGCACATGGCGACCAAGTCGATACCGACTCCGCTGTGAAGACCGGCGGCCAGCGCGACTTTCAGCTTCGTGCCGACGCCGTCGGTCGCGGAGACCAGAAGCGGATCGTCGTAGCCGCAGGCCTTCAGGTCGAAGACGGCGCCGAAGCCGCCCAGACCGCCGAGAACGCCGGGCCGTGCCGTCGACTTGGCAAGCGGCTTGATCGCCTCGACCAGGGTGTTGCCGGCGTCGATGTCCACGCCTGCGTCCTTGTAGGTCAGTCCGGCCATGATCTGCGGGTTCCGAAGCTCCAGAAAGGGGATGCACTGCCACCGGCAGCGTTTGTCATCCCGCGGCGCCTCCAGTATGACTGGAGGGGTAGCTACCGTCCGACGCGGGCGGCGCGAGCATAGCGAATCCAAGGGGCGTTTCAATGCGGATCACCGGGCCCGTGACGGCTCTCTTCCTGCTGCTCGGAGTGGCTCTGGCGCCCTCTGTCGCGCTGGCGCAGAGCAATTCGCAAGTCTTCACTGTGCGAGGTGTCGAGGTCGACGTGACGGCCGACGGCATCACGGCCGCGCGTCGGCAGGCTCTTGCGCAGGGGCAGGTCCGGGCGATGCGCGACCTGTTGGAGCGTTTGATCCTGCCGGAGGACTATGGCTCGATCCCGCCGCTCTCGGCTGCCGAAGTGCAGGACTACGTGCTCGATTTCGGCGTCGCCGACGAGCGCACCTCGGCCGTACGCTACATCGCGAGCATGACCGTGCGCTTCCGTCCCGGTGCCGTGCGACGGCTGCTGAGGGCGAACGGCCTGCGCTTCGCCGAAGTGCAGTCGAGACCCGTTCTGGTGGTTCCGGTTTGGAGCGAGGGCAGCGGCGACCGGCTGTGGCAAGGGTTCAACCCCTGGCTCAGTGCCTGGATCCTGGAGTCCGATGTGGTCGAATTGGTGCCGGTTCTAACACCCCTCGGCGATCTGGAAGACCTCCGGGATATCGACGCGGTACAGGCGCTTGCCGGCGACTCGACGCGGCTGAGGACGATCGGCGAGCGCTACGGCGCGGACAGCGTCCTGGTCAGCCATGCGGTGCAGGAGGGCGATCCGGACGTCGGACTCGGAGGGGTTCGGGTAGAAAGCCGCCGCTATCGCCAAGGCAATCTCGATGAGACCTTTGTCGAGTCCTACAGCCAACAGCAAGGCGAAGACTTGCCGGCGCTTCTGGAGCGTGCGGCCGCCGCGATCGACCGTGGTCTGCAGGAGCAGTGGAAGCGCGCCAACGTCATGAGTTTCGATGAGCTGCAACGCATTCTGGTCGAGGTGCCGGTCGCCGAACTGAGCGACTGGTTGCTGGTCCGTCGTCGGCTCGAGGGTCTTGCCAGTGTGGCGGCGAACGACTTGGTCAGTCTGACGCGCCAGCGAGCGTTGGTCGAGCTGGCCTTCTACGGTTCGATCGATCAATTGCTCGGGCAGCTCGAGCAGCGAGACTTGCTGCTGACTCGGCAGCGCGGGGGCTTCGGCGGAGAGTCCCGGAGCGTTGTGATTTCCGGCCAAGGGGCCAGCGGACCGCTGCCGGGCACTCATGCCGTCGCGGCGAAGCCGCAACCGGACTGGCGCCTGACCACCCGCGGCTCGCCCGCCGCCGGGCCGGGTGTCGAGGTCACTCCGATATCTCCTCCGGCCTCGAGCGAGACGGCGCCGCAGACTCCGCCGCAGACTCCGCCGCAGACCCTGCCGCAACCCGGAGGTCCCGCGGCCGCACCGGCCAGGACACCACCGCCCGCACCCACGGTCGTGCAATAGGCCAGCAGCTCGCTTCTCCGCGCCTGTGAAGCATGGCTATATAGTGCCGATGCCGGCTTGGATTCCGAATGTCATCACGATCGGGCGGCTGATCTCGGTTCCGATCTTCGTGGCCCTGCTGCTCAACGGGGACAGGACGGCCGCCGTCTGGGTCTTCGTCGCGGCCGGCGTATCCGATGCCGTTGACGGTTTTCTGGCCAAGCGCTTCGATGCCGCCAGCAAGCTGGGGGCTTTCCTCGATCCCGTTGCCGACAAGGCGCTGCTGCTCGCCGCCTTTATGACCCTGGGTCTGCTTGGGGAGGCCCCTCTCTGGCTTGTGGCGGCCGTGGTTTTGCGGGACATCGTCATCGTCGGCGGGGCGTTGCTCTATCATAGCGTGACGCAGGCCTTGACCATGGAGCCGCTTGCTGTGAGCAAGCTCAATACCCTGGTGCAGATTGCACTGGCGGCGGCGATTTTGGCGCGGCTCGGTCTGGACTGGAACTCCGGGCCGGTCGAGACGATGCTGATCTACGCTGCGGCGGCGACCACGACCGTGTCCGGCGGGGCTTACATATGGATTTGGGGCCGTCGCTATGCGGCCTTCGAGCGGCAAGAGGGGAAGTAATGCAGCGAAAGGCGTGTGCGCGATGAGCCCCGAGCGGCAGTTTCGCTTCTGGACCGTCGGCCTGGTGGTCTTTATCGCCTTGCTCTGGCTCTTGAGCGAGATCCTGCTGCCCTTCGTTGCGGGTATGGCGATCGCCTACTTCTTCGATCCCGTCTGCGACCGTTTGGAGCGCTTGGGGCTCAGCCGCGTCATGGCGACAGTGGGCGTCACCGGTCTGTTCGTCGTGGTTCTCCTGCTGGTCCTGGGACTGCTGATCCCCGCCGCGATCAGCCAGGCCGTGGATGTCAGCCGCGCGGTACCGGCCGTCATCGACCTGTTGCGAGAGCGCTTGGCCGATCTGCTGACGACCGTTCAGGCCGAACAGCCGGAAGTCCTGGACCGCGTGCGCGAGTTCGTATCCTCGCGCCTGGGCGATGCGGTGACCTGGTTGACCACTCTGGCCGGCAACCTCTTGACCGGCGGATTGGCGGTGCTCAGCCTTCTGTCTCTGCTCTTCATCACGCCGGTGGTGACCTTCTTCCTGCTGCGCGACTGGGATACGATGATCGCCAAGATCGATGGTTGGCTGCCGCGTCAGCACGCGCCGACCATTCGCAGACTGGCGCGGGAAACCGATGACATCCTGGCCGGCTACGTTCGCGGAATGGCGACGGTCTGCTTGGTGCTCGGCACCTTTTACGCCATCGGACTCAGCCTGATCGGATTGAACGGCGGGCTCTTCGTCGGCCTGCTGGCCGGCGCACTCTCCTTCATTCCCTATCTGGGCGCGATGGGCGGGCTTCTGCTCTCCGTCGGTTTGGCTTTCGCGCAGTTCGATAATTACTGGCTGGTGGCCGGAACGGCGGCCATCTTCATGGTCGGCCAGGCGGTGGAGGGCAACTTCCTGACGCCCAAGCTGGTCGGTGAGAAGGTCGGCCTCCATCCGGTGATCGTCATCTTCGCGCTCTTGGCTGGCGGCGCGCTCTTTGGGTTCACGGGCGTATTGATCGCGCTGCCGGTTGCGGCAGTCGCCGGCGTGCTGGTGCGTTTCGTGTTGGAGCAGTATCTGCACAGTCCGCTCTACGGCCGCGTGCAGCCGGCCGAGGACGACGTGGAGGACCGGCAGGCGTGAGCCAGCTCCCGCTCGAGCTGCCCCAGCGTCCAGCCTTGGGGCGCGGCGATTTCCTCGTCGCGCCGGCCAACGAAGCTGCGGTGGCCTGGATCGATCGCTGGCCCGACTGGCCAAGCGTTGCGCTGGTGTTGGTCGGACCGCCGGGCAGCGGAAAGAGTCATCTGGCCGAAGTCTGGCACTCCGCCAGCGGTGCCTCGCCGGTCACGCCCGCCGACTTGAAATGCCAGTCGCCCGACCGTTTGGTGGAGCGCGCGCAGGTTCTGTTGCTCGAGGACGCGGAAGGCAACCTCGGCGGGGAGGGGGAGGAGGCGCTTCTGCATCTCTACAACCTGCTGGCCGAGCGGGGCGGGCAGCTTCTCCTGACCGGTCTTCGGGCACCCAAGCGCTGGAACATCTCTTTGCCGGATCTGGCCTCGCGCCTCGCGACGGCGACGGTGGCGGAGTTGGGGGCGCCGGACGACGCCCTGCTGCAGGCCGTGCTGGTCAAGCTCTTCGCCGACCGTCAACTGCTGGTCACAGCCGAGTTGGTCGAGTTTCTACAGCGCCGCATCCCACGCAGTTTCGCCGCCGCCCGCGCCATCGTGGCCGCGATCGACCGGCGTGCCCTGGCCGAGCAGCGCGGCATCACGATCACGGTCGCTCGGGCCGCCTTGGCCGAGGAAGTCGAGGCTCTGGAAGCGTTGGAAGATCAAACCTAGCAAGGAAAAAATCGTCATGGATTTGGGAATCGCCGGACGTCGGGCGCTTGTCTGCGCCGCCAGCAAGGGCTTGGGCAAGGCTTGCGCCCTGCAGCTCGGACAGGAGGGAGTGGAGCTGACACTGGTCGCCCGGACGCCGGGACCGCTCGAGGCGACGGCCGAAGAGATCCGCAAGGCCTGCGGTGTCGCCGTAACGACGGTGGCCGTCGACATCACCACGCCGGAAGGCCGTGAGGCCGCGCTGCGGGCCTGTCCCGAACCCGATATCCTGATCAACAACGCTGGCGGGCCGCCGCCGGGCGACTTTCGGGATTGGGGGCGCGACGCTTGGATCGCCGCGCTGGATGCGAACATGTTGACGCCGATCGAGCTGATCAAGGCCACCGTCGACGGGATGATCGACCGCCGCTTCGGCCGGGTCGTCAACATCACCTCGGCGGCGGTGAAGGCGCCGATCGATGTTCTGGGACTCTCTAACGGCGCGCGTGCCGGACTGACCGGTTTCGTGGCCGGGCTGGCGCGCAAGACGGTCGCGCACAACGTGACGATCAACAATCTGCTGCCCGGGCCCTTCGAGACCGACCGCTTGCTGTCCACGATCTCCGCCGTCGCGCAGAAGAGCGGCAAGTCGGTCGAGGCGGTCACCGAGGAAAGACGGAAGGGGAATCCGGCGCAGCGCTTCGGCGATCCGGCCGAATTCGGTCAGGCCTGTGCCTACCTCTGTAGCGCGCAGGCAGGCTTCGTGACCGGGCAAAATCTGCTTCTCGATGGTGGAGCCTACCCTGGCACGCTCTAGCCGTTAAACTCCGCGGACGAATTTCGGCGAACGTAAACGTTTACAAGACTTTTCGGTCGTTGGCACACGACTGTCGGGTGAGTTAGCTTTCGGCCGTCGCGCGCTGGAAACCAAGCGAATTGTTACAATTTTGTGAAGCACATCAGGCGATGTCGCGACATGAATCCGCCGCAGCTCCGGAGACCGAATGGGCCACGAAATCGAACTGAAGCTGCTCCTGGCACCGTCGCAGCTCAAGAAGCTGACTCGTCTGCCGTTGTTGCGCGCGTTCGCCGTGGGACGAAGCCAGAGTAGACAGCTCGATAGCACTTACTTCGATACGTCCGATTTTCTGCTGCGGGACCGCGGCATGGCGCTGCGGGTGCGGCGAATCGGCGACCGACGGTTCCAGACGTTGAAGATGGCACCCGAGGCCGCCGCCGTGCTGGCGGAGGAAGCCGGCGAGCGTTTGAACGGCGTGCAGCATTTTCTGGAGTTCGAAAGCGAGATTTCCGGAGATCTGCCGGAGCTCTCGGCGATCGATGCGCCGGGCCTCCGGGATTGGTTCGCGGAGGCGAAGCTCGGCGATCGCCTCGAGCCTGTCTTCACGACGGCCATCGCCCGCCGGACACGTTTGCTTCGCATGGCGGATACGGAAATCGAACTGGCCCTGGACCTCGGCGAGATTCGGGCTCAGGGCCGCAGCGCGGCGATTTGCGAAGCCGAACTCGAGCTCAAGTGGGGCCAGCCGACTCGCCTGTTCGAGCTGGCCATGATGCTGGCCGAGGCGCTTCCGCTGAGGCTCGGCGGGCCGACCAAGGCCGCGCGCGGCTACGATCTCTTTGCGGGGCGGGAGCCGCTGCCGGCCAAGGGGCAGAAACCGTCGGTGACGTCGGCGATGTCCGCCGCGGAGGCCTTCGCAAAGGTCATGCGCTGCGCGATCGATCAGATGCGCGCCAACGAGGAAGCGGTCTTCGCGGAGGCCGATCCCGAAGGCGTACATCAGCTTCGGGTCGGTGTTCGCCGCGCCAGAGCGGCACTGTCCGTGTTCAAGCCGGCGATGCATGAGACCGCGCACGCGCGTCTCGGGGAGGAACTGCGTTGGTTGCAGCGCGAACTGGGACCGGCCCGCGATTTCGATGTGTTCCTGGAGGATACGGTCCAGCCTTTGTTGCGCCGCTTGCCCAGCGAACCCAGTCTCCGGACTCTCGAGCAGGCGGTGAGGCGCGCCAGGGATGAGGCTTACAAGCGGGCGCACGCGTCGCTCGAAGACCCACGCTACGCCCGACTGCTCTTGCGCCTTGAGCTCTTTCTGGCCGAAGGCACCTGGAAGCGGCCTAGAGACGGCGGTCGGCCGAGCTTTGCCGACGCGCCGATCGGCGATCTGGCTGCGGCCTTGCTGGACAAGCGCCAGCGTCAGCTCCGAAAGCTGCATCGCAAGGCCAAGGGCGGTGACGAAGCGGCCTTGCATGGGGTTCGGATCGCGGCCAAGAAGCTGCGCTACGCGGCGGAGTTCTTCCGCGATCTCTATGGCCGAAAGACGACCCGTCCCTATACCGACGCTCTGGCCGAGCTGCAGGATACGCTGGGCGCGGTCAATGACGCCGTGGTCGGTCATCGTCTGCTCGACGAGCTGGAGCCGCGCCTCGCGAAGTCCGGCGAGGACGCAAGTCTGCCAGTCGGTATCGTTATGGGGTGGCAAGCCGCCCGGATCGAAGATGACCTGAAGCGCTTCGAAGCCGTTTGGAGCGCTCTGCGGGCGCACAAGCCCTTCTGGCGACAAAAGAACTAGCTCGGGAAGTTGCCTCCCGTGAAGGTGTCTGCCAGGATCCTTACTCCAGGTCGCGTGGGCGCAGGAACGCCGTCAGACGCGCGCTGCCCGCCTGCAGATCGGGCCAGTTGCTCTGGTCCAACGCGAAAACCGCGAGACCCGCCGTCGGAAATTTTTCGGCCAGGCGGTCGCGGTCGCCGGCGGCGCTGCCCGGTCCCGCGAGACATAGCGAAAGCGTTTCCAGGCCGGGATTGTGAGCGATCACCATCAGCCGGTCGATGGTATCGGGCGTGCGATGAACTTGTCGAAGGATCTGGGCTGGACTGGCAAGATAAAGGCTGCGCAGGATCCTGAGGTCGGAACTGCCTCCCAGTTTCGCCGCCGTGAGCCGCCAGGTTTCCTGAGTTCTGACCGCGGCCGAGCAGATCACCAGCTCGGGCAAGAGGTCGCGGGCAGCAATTTCGGCGCCGATCCTTGGCGCTGCCTTGCGGCCGCGGGGCGACAGGGGGCGGTCGAAGTCGTCGAGACGAGTGTCGTCCCAAGCCGACTTGGCGTGACGGTAGAGGAGCAGGGTCTTCATGGCGTCTGGTTTTAGCCTGTTCCGCCGCGTCACGCGCGCTGTTCATTGCAGGGTCGGCTTGCTACACAGTTTTGTCTTGTCCGGCTGGTAGGGTTTCATTCGAAACTGAGGCGCACGGGCAGAAGGTCGGGAGACAGGCAGGAGCCGATGCAGAAGACTGCTGAAATCGAGACCCCCGCCGACGTGAAGCGAAAGCGCGGTTCCGCGCTTGCAGGCCAGTCCAAAGAGGCGAAGGCCAGCCCGTCACTGTTCGAGGCGTCGGAGCGCTTCATCAACCGCGAAATCTCCTGGCTGGAATTCAACGAACGGGTGATGGAGGAGGCTTACAACGCCCGCCACCCACTTCTGGAGCGCGTGCGTTTCCTGTCCATTTCCGGGTCCAACCTCGATGAATTCTACATGGTGCGCGTCGCCGGCCTGAAAGGTCAGGTACGTGCCGGCGTCCTAAAGCAAAGTCAGGAGGGGCTGACTCCGGCCCAGCAGCTTGCCGCGATCAACCAGCGAGCCGGGCGGTTGATGGAGGATCAGCAGCATTGCTGGCGCAGCCTTGTGACCGAGTTGCGGGCCGAGGGAATTTGCGTTCTGACCGCGACGGAGCTGAGCGCCTCCGAGACGGAATGGCTGGAGGCCTACTTTCTGGCCAATGTCTTCCCGGTTTTGACGCCGATCGCCATCGATCCGACACATCCCTTCCCCTTCATGCCGAACCTCGGCTTCGCGATGGTGGCCGAGCTCTATCTGCCAGACGAGAAGGAGGTGCTGAACGGGCTCGTGCCTCTGCCCTCGCAGGTCGAGCGCTTCATCCGTCTGCCTGACGACGGCCGGCAGCAGCGCTATATCTCGATCGAGCAGGTCACGCGGCTTTTCATCGAACGGCTGTTTCCGAACATGGAGGTCCACGAGGTCGGCATTCTCCGGGTCGTACGGGATAGCGACATGGAGATCGAGGAGGAGGCGGAGGACCTGGTCCGGGTCTTCGAATCCGCTCTCAAGCGCCGGCGTCGCGGCAGCGTCATCCGCATGACGGTGAACACCGACATGCCGGCGCACATGCGCGACTTCCTGCAGCGCGAAATCGATGTCGAGCCGGATGACATCTTTCCGCTCGAGGGTTTGCTGGGCATCGTCGATACGAAGCAGCTGATCGGCAAGGACCGGCCGGATCTGCTGTTCGAACCCTACACGCCGCGCTTTCCCGAACGGATCCTCGATCTCGACGGCGACTGCTTCAAGGCGATTGCCGCCAAGGACATCGTGGTTCATCACCCCTACGAAAGCTTCGATGTGGTGGTGCAGTTCCTGCGCCAGGCGACCCAGGACCCGAACGTGGTCGCGATCAAGCAGACCCTCTACCGGACCAGCGAGGACAGCCCCATCCTCAAGGCCTTGTCGGAGGCGGCGGAGGCCGGAAAGTCCGTGACGGCCCTGGTCGAGTTGAAGGCGCGCTTCGACGAGGAGCGCAACATTCGCTGGGCGCGCAACCTGGAGCGGGCCGGCGTTCACGTGGTCTATGGCTTCATCAAGCTGAAGACCCACGCCAAGGTTTCCATGGTGGTGCGCCGCGAGGGCGAGGGTCTGCGCACTTATGTGCACTACGGCACCGGCAACTATCATCCGATCACGGCCAAGATCTACACCGACCTCAGCTACTTCACGACGGATCCCGCGCTTTGCCGGGACGCCGCGAAGCTGTTCAACTACATGACCGGTTACGCCCGGCCAGGCGAGATGGAGCGGATTTCCATCTCGCCGCTGACGCTGCGCTCGACTCTGCTGAGTCTGATCGATGACGAGATCGAGCACGCCAACGCGGGCCGGCCTGCCAGCGTTTGGGGCAAGGTCAATTCGCTCGTGGATGGCGAGGTGATCGACAAGCTCTATGAGGCCAGCCAGGCGGGGGTGAAAATCCACCTCGTCGTGCGGGGAATCTGCTGCCTACGTCCCGGAGTTGACGGCCTCAGCGAGAACATCATCGTGCACTCGATTGTCGGCCGCTTTCTCGAACACAGCCGCATCGTCTGTTTCGGCGCCGGTCACGGACTCCCGAGCCCCAAGGCTAAGGTCTTCATCTCCTCGGCTGACTGGATGCCCCGGAACCTGGACCGGCGAGTCGAAACCCTGGTGCCGATCGTCAATGAGACCGTTCATGCCCAGATCCTCGATCAGGTGATGACGGCCAACATCAAGGACGAGGCACAGTCCTGGATCATGCAGCCCGACGGAGAGTTCGAGCGGGTCGAAGCGGGCGACGACGCCTTCAGCGCTCAGTCCTTCTTTATGACGAATCCCAGCCTTTCCGGGCGTGGTTCGGCATTGCGCAAAGAAAAGTTGGCCCGTAAGGGCAACTAGAAGGTCGGGACGTCGGGACGAGTGGCGCGAAAAGCCGGTAGAGACGTGGTAGATCGCCAGGCAGATCGGCCGGCGGAGCGCCAGACCGGAACGACCCGACAGCCGGACGAGCCGGCCGGGCGCAGGGCGGATTTGCGCAGCCGGCGGCAGCGTGGCGGGGGCACCAAGTCGATGACCAAGGCCCAACCGCGCATCGGCATCGTCGACATCGGCTCGAACTCCATACGCCTGGTGGTTTTCAATGCCGACGAAAGGGCTCCGGTCGCCCTGTTCAACGAGAAGATTCTCTGCGGCCTCGGCCGTGGCCTGGAAGAAACCGGGCGCCTGAACGAGGAGGGGGTCGACCTGGCCTTGGCCAGCCTCGGCCGGTTTGCCGGTTTGGCGCGCGCCATGGAGGTCCAGCAACTGGATCTCCTGGCCACGGCCGCTGTGCGCGATGCCAGCAACGGTCCTGACTTCGTCACTCAGGTCGAAGAGCGCTGCGGCAGACCCGTTCGCGTGCTGGACGGCCAGGAGGAAGCCCGGCTTTCCGCCCAAGGTGTGGTCTCTGCGATCCCCGATGCCGATGGCCTGACCGGCGATCTCGGCGGCGGGTCGCTGGAACTTACGCAGCTCGACGGAGGCACCCAGGGACAGCTCGTGACCTTGCCCTTGGGTCCCCTGCGTCTGATGCGCGGTGAAGAGGGCGACCGGGCTCAGGCGGCTGCCACCGTTGCGCGCCACCTGGAGGCCCAGCCTTGGATCGCGGACGCCGAGGGGCGCAGCTTCTATCCCGTCGGCGGTGCCTGGCGGGCGCTGGCACGCATTCATGTGGAACAGCACGATTACCCGCTGCACATGATCCAGGGCTACCGCATGTCGCGCAAGGAGGCCGAGGAACTGGCCGGCTTGGTGGCGCGGATGGGGAAGCGCTCCTTGGCGCGGCTGCCCGGGGTGCCGCGGCGGCGCTTGGAGACCTTGCCCTATGCCGGGCTGCTGCTGGAGCAGTTGCTGCGACGCGCCAAACCCGCCGAAGTGGTCTTTTCCGCCAACGGACTGCGCGAGGGCTGGGTCTACGAGCGGCAGAGCGAGGCGCTCCGTGGACAGGATCCCTTGTTGGCTGCGGCGCGCGCCTGGGCGTCGCGCGAAGGACGTTTCGGAGACTTGGGCGAACCGATCGCCAACTGGACGTCCGCGATTTTTCCGAACGAGCCTCGGGATCAGCGCCGTCTGCGCGAAACGGCCTGCCACCTGAGCGATATCGCTTGGCGCGAGCACCCCGACTATCGTGCCGAACAGGCTCTCTACCGCGTTCTGCGCGCACCGCAGCTCTACGTTCGGCATAACGAGCGCGTCTACCTCAGCTATGCGCTCTCGATGCGCTACGGCGGGCTGAGCCAGAACGCCGAGACAACCAAGCTGATCGCGCTACTCGATGCGCCGATGAAGGCGCGGGCCGAAGCCTTGGGCCAGGCGCTGCGCTTGGCCTATGCCGTCTCCGCGGGAACCGCCGCCATGCTCGAGCGTAGTCAGCTCGAGTTCCTGGAGGGTCAGCTGACGCTTTATCTGCCCGACCAGGCGGAGGTGCCGTCGGGACAGGTGCTGGAACGTCGTCTGACGGCGCTCGGAAATGCGCTCGGCGCCACCCGGACCCGGGTGGTGGGTTAGAGAAGATTCCGCCCGGCCAAGTAGAGGCCGAGCCCCAGCAAGGCGAGCAGAAAGACCCGGCGAAAAACCGCTTCGGACAAGCGATGACGCAGGCGCCGGCCCAACTCCATTCCCAGCAGGGCCGGCAGGAGGGCCGCTGCCGACAGGGCGCCCAGGTCGGCCCGCAGCAGATTCTGTCCACCCAGCGCGACGGCAAGGCCCAGGGTCGAAAGACTGAACAGCAGCCCCATGGCCTGAATCAGCTGATCGCGCTCCAGGCCGCTGGCCTGCAGGTAGAGGACGCCCGGCACGGTGAAGGACCCGGTCATCCCGGACAGCAGTCCGTTGGTCGTGCCGAAGACAATCCCGGCGAAGGGCTCCAGTTTCGCGGAGAGAGTGATCTGGAGCCGCCCGAGTCCGACGGCGGCGTAGGCGACTAGCAAGAGGCCGAGCAGCCCGCTCAAGACCGCTGGGTCGATCCGGGTCAGCGCCATGGCGCCGAACCAGATGGTCGCCGTCGCGCAGAGCAGGAAGGGCCAGATCCGCCGCAGCACCCCTCGCAGATGCCCGCCGGTGAGACCTTGCAGGAGGTTGGTTGCCAGCGACGGCACCAGCATCAGGGCGATGGCCGGCTGCAGCCCGAGGGTCGCCGTCAGCAGTGCGAGGGAGATGCTGGGCAGACCCAGTCCGATCACGCCCTTGACGAAGCCGGCGAGTAGGAAAGTGGCGCCCACAAGAGCGAGAAGACCTGCCTCCATGCCGCTTAACGCGCCTCCGCCGGGCTGCTCGGTTGCATGTCGCGCCGCTTTGCATCGATGCTGCGTTCGGTCACGAGATGAGCGGTCGAAAGCGAGGCGCGATGGACGGTAAGTACGGGCAGCCCTTGCAGGAGCCGATGACGCGTCTGCGCCTCTGTTTTCTGGCCGGTCTCGGCCTGCTTGGGATTTTCGTGGGCGTCTGGGCTCTGTCGGCTGCCCGGTCGGAGCTCGAGGTGACTCGCACGCACCTGGGGACGACGCCGGTCACGGTTTACCAGGCGCCGGGCGGCGAGCCGGCACCGGCTGTCTTGATCGCTCACGGCTTCGCCGGTTCGCAGCAGCTCATGGCGCCGTTCGCCGTGTCGCTCGCCAATGCCGGATATGTGGCCGTGACCTACGACCTGCTCGGACATGGCCGTAACGGCTCGCCCCTGACCGGGGACGTCACCTCCGAAACCGGCGCCATGCGCAATCTCCTGACCGAGATGAGGGCGGTGGCTGACTACGCGCTCGATCTGCCCGGCGTCGACGGCAGGCTGGCCCTGTTGGGGCACTCCATGGCGTCGGATGTCGTGGTCCGCTACGCTGCGGACCATCAGCAAGAGGTCTCTGCGACCATTGCGGTTTCGCTCTTTTCCAGGGCCGTGACGGCGGAGGTGCCGAAGAACCTTCTGGTCATCGTCGGCGCTTGGGAGCCTGGGCTCAAACAAGAAGGCCTGCGGGTCCTGCGGCTGGGGAACCGCGACGCCGCGAAGGAGGGGGAAACGGTCGGCGACCCCGCCGTCGGCACGGCACGGCGTTTGGTTTTCGCGGACGCTGTCGAACATATCGGTGTGCTCTACAGCCGCGAGAGCTTGGTGGAGTCGGTGGCATGGCTGAACGGCGTTTTCGGACGCAGCGCGGTCGGTTCGCTGGACACGCGCGGGCCTTGGTTGGCGCTTCTCTTTGCCGGCATCGTTTTGCTCGCCTATCCCCTGTCCCATCTTCTGCCGCGCGCCGCGCCCGAGAGGCTGGGTGCCAACCTGGGCTGGAAACCGCTGGCGCTGCTGATGCTCGGCCCGGCGATCCTGACACCGCTGGTGCTGCGCGTGCTGCCGACGGACTTCCTGCCGCTCCTGGTCGCAGATTACCTGGCGGCACACTTCGCGCTCTACGGTCTCCTCACGGCTGCGGGTTTGGCGGTCTCTGGCCGGCTGCGCCGGAGTCCTGCCGCCCGGCCGGACTCCCCTTGGGCGATGACGGCCTTTGCCGCCGGGCTGGTCGCACTCTACGGCCTCGGCGCGATCGGACTGGCGCTCGACGGCTTCGTGCTCTCCTTCGCGCCCACGGAAGCGCGCTTGCCGCTGATCGCCGTCATGATTGCCGGCACGTTGCCCTACTTCATGGCCGATGAGTGGCTGACGCGCGGCGAGGGGGCCCGGCCGGGAGCTTATCCTCTCAGCAAGCTCTGCTTCGCCCTCTCGCTTGCGGCTGCCGTCGCTCTGGATCTGCGGGGGTTGTTCTTCCTGATCATCATCATCCCGCTGATCCTGATTTTCTTCGTCGTCTATGGCCTCTTCAGCCGCTGGGCCTACCGGGCCACCGCACAGCCTCTCGTGGCGGGGCTGGCCAACGCGCTCGCCTTTGCCTGGGCCATTGCCGTGACCTTCCCGATTCTGGGCGGTTAGCTGCGGTGGGTTCCTAAGATCTTAAGGCTCATTGTTTTCTTTTTTATCAATTAATTGCAGGCCACCGTTCCCATCTCCTGTCAACAAAAGCCGGCCGGTCAGAAGCGCAGAGGCGGCCTTGCCGAAGATCTCTCCACGCCACCCTTGCAGCAGGTTCCGTTCCGTTTCCGGATCGCCTGCGGCCAGCGCCTCGAGATCCGCGGCGTTGGCGAGCAGGCGCTGAGCGACGCCGTGCTGCTCACATTTCTGCTTCAGCAGCACCTTGAGAAGGTCGACCACAGGCCCGGCCTCCACCTGCTGCTCGCGCGGCGGCGCTTTCGGCAGGTCGGCCTCGTCCATCGCCAGGCCCTCGGCGACGGCTTCCAGAATCGCTTGTCCGACCTTGCCGCGGGCGTAGTCGGTCGAAACGCCGCGGGCCCTGGCGAGATCCTCGGCCGTCTGCGGGGCCAGCCCGGCCACGTCGTAGATCTGCTCGTCGCGCAGGATGCGGTTGCGCGGTACATTCCGGCGCTGCGCCTCGCGCTCTCGCCAAGCGGCCAGGTTGCGCAGGTGAGCGAGATAGCGCCGGTCGCGTGAGCGGCTTTTCAGCCGCCGCCAGGCCTCGGACGGCTCCAGGCGATAGGTGGCGGGGTTGAGCAGGACCGCCATCTCTTCCTCCAGCCAGCTTTCGCGGTCGGAGTTGGCGAGCTTCTTGCGCAGCTTCTGATAGATCACGCGCAGGTGCGTGACGTCGGCCAGTGCGTAGTCGAGCTGTTTGCGGCCGAGCGGGCGATGGGCCCAGTCCGCGAAGCGCACTGACTTGTCGATCCGTGCGCCGGCCAGCCGGCTCGCCAGCTTCTCGTAGCCGACCTGATCGCCGAAGCCGCAGACCATGGCCGCGACCTGGGTGTCGAACACCGGGTGGGGCAGGCGGCTGCTATCGTGGAAGAAGATCTCGAGGTCTTGCCGGGCGGCGTGAAAGACCTTCAACAGATCGGTCTTGTCGAACAGCGACCAGACCGGCTCCAGGTCCATGCCTTCGGCCAGGGGGTCGATCGCGGCGGCTTCCTCCGGCCCGGCAATCTGAATCAGACAGAGGCGTGGCCAGTAGGTGGTGTCCCGAATGAACTCCGTATCGACGGTGATGAACTCTGCCTCGGCCTGGCGGGCGCAGAAGGCGGCGGCTTCCTGAGGGTCGGTGATCAAGGTCATGGCTCCGCCCTATAGCAGCTTCCGACCCAGGGCTCGACCCCAAGTCACGCGCGTTCCCTTTCTTGGCGACCTTGACAAAGCTTCACGCTCCGGGCCCTTTTGCCGGCGCCTGTTCGGCGCGCCTATCGAGGGCGCACTGCGACGGGCCTCGATCCCTCATGCCTCTAGCGAGTTTGTTGCATGCATCCCTATCGCACGCACACCTGCGGCGAACTGCGCGCCGCGCACACCGGCCAGACCGTCCGCCTGTCGGGCTGGGTCCACCGCAAGCGCGACCACGGTCAGTTGCTGTTCGTCGATCTGCGCGATCACTTCGGCATCACCCAGTGCGTGCTCGATATCTCGAGCCCGCTTTTCGCCGCGGTGGAGCGGGCGCGCAACGAGTCGGTGGTCACCGTGACCGGCGAAGTGGTCGGGCGCACCGCCGAAACGGTCAATCCGGGTCTGCCGACCGGTGAAGTCGAGTTGCGGGTTCAGGCCTTCGAGCTGGAGGCGCGCTCCGAGCAACTGCCGCTGCAGGTGAACAGCGACGAAGACGCCGGCGAGGAGACGCGGCTGCGCTACCGCTTCCTCGATCTGCGCCGGGAGAAGATGCAGAAGAAGCTGTTGCTGCGCAGCCAGGTGATTTCCTCGATCCGCCAGCGGATGATCGCGCAAGGCTTTCACGAGTTCCAGACGCCGATCTTGACCGCCGACAGTCCCGAGGGCGCACGCGCTTACTTGGTGCCCAGCCGCGTGCACCCCGGCAAGTTTTACGCGCTGCCGCAGGCGCCGCAGATGTTCAAGCAGCTCCTGATGATCGCGGGTTTCGACAAGTACTTCCAGATCGCCCCCTGCTTCCGTGACGAAGACGGGCGCGCCGACCGCTCTCCAGGCGAGTTCTATCAGCTCGACTTCGAGATGAGCTTTGCCACGCAAGATGATGTTTTTGCTGCGATAGAACCCGTCCTGCATGGTGTCTTCGAGGAATTCGGCGGCGATCGCAAGGTGACCGCGCTGCCCTTCCCGCGGATCGCCTTCGACGAGGCGATGCTCAAGTACGGCAGCGATAAGCCGGACCTCCGCAACCCCATCGTCATCGCCGATGTGGCCGAGGCGTTCCGTGGCGGCGGCTTCGGCATCTTCGCGAAGCTGATCGGCCAGGGCGCGACGGTCCGGGCGATTCCGGCGCCGGGCGCGGCGGCGCGGCCGCGCAGCTTCTTCGACAAGCTGAACTCCTGGGCGCAGGGCGAGGGTAAACCCGGCCTCGGCTACATCGTCTTCGAAAACGGCGAGGCCAAAGGCCCGATCGCCCGCAACCTCGAGCCCGAGCGCTGCCAGCAGATTAAGGAGGCCGCGGGCCTTGCCGACGGCGACGCCGTCTTCTTCGCCTGCGACAAGCCGCTTGCGGCGTCGACCTTCGCAGGCGCGGTGCGCACGAAGCTGGGCCAGGAACTCGATTTGCTGACGCCGGGCGTGTTCGAGTTCTGCTGGATCGTCGACTATCCGCTGTTCGAGTTGGATGAGGAGACGGGCACGGTCGAGTTCTCTCATAACCCCTTTTCCATGCCGCAGGGCGGCCTGGAGGCCTTGGAGACCCAGGACCCCCTGACGATCAAGGCCTATCAGTACGACATCGTCTGCAACGGCGTGGAGCTCTCCTCCGGCGCGATCCGGAATCATCGTCCGGACATCATGGCCAAGGCTTTCGAGATCGCCGGCTACGATATCGCGGAGGTGGAGACGCGCTTCGCGGGCTTGTTCCAGGCCCTGCAGTACGGCGCGCCGCCGCACGGCGGGTCCGCGCCCGGGATCGACCGCATCGTCATGTTGCTGGCCGATGAGCCGAACATCCGCGAAATCATCGCTTTCCCGATGAACCAGAAGGCCGAGGATCTGCTGATGGAGGCGCCGGCCGAAGTGTCTCCGGAGAGGCTGAGGGAGTTGCATCTGCGTCTGGCCCTGCCGCCGAAAAAAGCAGAGGACTCAGCAAAGGCGGAGTTACCATAAAGGAAATATTAAGTCTCTTTAGGCATAGAATCTCGACATCTTGACCAACCCGACTCCGGCATGATTAGTTCCGCAAGGCTGGAAATTGGTTAACAGAGTGTTTTTTTGGGGGCGAAGATGTCGCGGCTGGTTTTTGTGCTTGGATTGGTGGTCCCCTTGACCGCCTGCGGAACGCCGACGCCGCTCTCGATCGCGTCCCTGGTGCTCGACGTCGGCAGCTATGCCGTAACCGGCAAGACCACGACCGATCATGCCTTCTCGGCGGTCGCCGGTGAGGACTGCGCGGTGATTCGCGTTTTGGAAGGCGATCCCTGCACCTCGCTGGACGATTACCAACTCGCTCTCGCGGTGCTCGAACCTCTTGCCGAGGAGGGCGTCGAAGTCCGGTCGGCCGCTTCGGCGGATCTGTTGCGGCGTCAAACGGCAACGGTCGGCATCGAAGACGTCGGCCCCGTCGCCTCCTTCGCGCAGGAAATCTTCCTGAGCGACGACCTTGCTCCGGGGGCGCAGGCGCTCTCGGCCGCCTCGGCCGATATCGTTCAAGTCGGGCACGCGGGTTTCATCAGCGACGATCTTTGGCCGGATCGCGGCGCTTAACCCTACGAGACGGCGCACGCCGGCGCGGCCGCCGTCCCCGAGCGACGGATAGCGGCTCGGCCGCCTCTGCCGTTCTTCCGTCCAACTAACTGAATTATATAAAAAATTAGTTCGGCTGCTCCCAATCGCTGCGCGCCGGGGCATGGACAGGACGCGTTGTCGAGCCTAGACTCCAACCGCTCGACCGACCCGACAAAGCAAGCATAAGACGTAGCGGAGCAGGGGAAGGGCGGGCCTTTGGGCATAACTGCGGGACAGCGGATCAGCATGCGCACGCCGGCCGATGACGGCTTCTTCATGCCTGCCGAATGGCACCCCCACAGTCGCTGCTGGATGGCCTGGCCGGTCCGCGAGCAGGTCTGGGGCGACGGGTTGGACGAGGCCAGGGACTCTTACGTCGAAGTCGCCAAGGCGATCGCTCGCTTCGAGCAAGTGACGATGATCGCGCCCTCGGAGCAACTCGCGGAGGTCTCCGTCGAGGTGGGGCAGGGAATCGGCTGTCTGCCGCTGACGATCAGCGACTCCTGGACGCGCGACACAGGCCCGACCTTCCTGGTGAACGGTGACGGTGCCCTGGCGGGAGTCGATTGGAGATTCAACGCCTGGGGCGGACTCTACCCGGACCATCAGGCCGATGCCGCTCTGGCTGAGAATCTGCTGAACTATCTTGACGTTGCGCGCTTTGAGGCGCCTTTGGTGACGGAAGGAGGCGCGCTTCACAGCGACGGCGCGGGCACGTTGCTGGCCGTCGAAGCGACCCTGGTCAACGAGAACCGCAATCCGGGACGCAGCCGCGACGAGATCGAGGCGCTGCTGAAGGCCTACACCGGCGCCAAGACCGTTATCTGGCTGCCCGAGGGGTTGGTCGACGACGACACCGACGGGCATGTCGACAACATTGCCTGCTTCGCGGCCCCGGGCCGGGTGGTAACCCTGGCCCCCGGCGACGAGGGCGATGAGAACCATGCGCGCCTGCTCCGCAATCTCGAAGTTCTGCGCGGCGCGACGGATGCCGAGGGGCGGCGGCTCGAGATCGCCGAGTTGCCCTTGCCGAAGCCGCGGAAGAACGCCGACGGCTCCCGGCTGACTCTCAGCTACGTGAATTTCTATCTGCCGAACGGCGGTGTCGTCTTGCCGGCCTTCGACGATCCGGCCGATGACAGGGCCTTGGAGATTCTCGAGGACTGCTTCCCCGACCGCGAACTGGTGCAGATCCCGGTCTTGCCGATCCTGCGGGGCGGCGGCGGCATACACTGCATCACGCAGCAGCAACCGGACGCCCTGGCCAAGGGCACGGATGGAAATTCCTCGGCCTCTTGAGCCGATCCCGGCGGCGACGGATTCGGAAGGTCCGTTTGCACTTAGTCGTCGACGATTTCCCAGATTTTCGCGTGATCGTCGGCACGTTCGGGACGGATGACCCGGAAGCGCTCCAGCAGTTGACCCCGCTCGTCGAAGTCCCGTTCGACGGCGAGCAAGGTGCCGGTCTTGTGGGTACAGAGCTCGGAGGCGTCGTCCACTTCGGCGCGGGCGACCGGTAGGGCCTCGGCCAGACCGGGTGCGCCGTAGCTCTCTACGAAATGCCGCGCGAGCCGTTCAACGACAGCAAAGTAGCCGGCCTCACCGGTTTCGGCCACTTCGACCAGGGAACTCTGTCCGAAGCTCTCGGTGCCGAGCCAGCCGTTGGCCAGCGCCAGCTTGTCCTTGGCGTCGAGGTTCGCCGGGTCGCTGTTGGCAAAGGCGAAGGCCCCGGACACAGCCCATTCCCCAGGCTCGGCAGCCCGCTTGAAGACGTAGAGATCGGAGGTGTCGAGCCGCAGGGTTCGCGGCAGTCTGTGCAAGGTCATGGCCGCCAGACTACGCGGACTCGGCAGCCCGGCAAAGTCATGCGGAGGCGAGGGAAGGGATCGCTTTGCGCTATGCGCTCAAGCGTTCGCGGCTGCCCGGTTGATGTCGAGCTTCTTGGCGCGGTAGAGGGCGCGGTCGGCAGTGAAGATCAGTTGGTTCGACTGGCTGCGCGGTCCGTAAGCATCCCAACCGACGCTCGCGGAAACCGGAATCTGGATGCGTCCGTAGGGAACGCGCAGGGCATTGATGGATCTGTCGATCTTGCCCGCCAGTTTTTGGCCGGGCACCGCTTTGGTTCGCGGCAGCAGGACGGCGAACTCGTCGCCGCCGAGCCGGGCCACGATGTCGGATTTGCGCACCGCCGCCCGCAGCAGATCTGCCGCTCCCTTCAAGACGGAGTCGCCGGCAAGGTGGCCGTAGGTGTCGTTGATTGTCTTGAAGCGGTCCAGATCGACGAGAACCAGCAGGCCGGGTTCGCCGTGGCGCTGACAGGCCGTCAGGACCCGTTCCAGCGCGTCCACGAAGCCGCGGCGATTGAACAGGCCCGTCAATTCGTCCGTGATCGAGAGACTCTCGAGCTGCCGGATCCGCTCCGCTTGCTCGGCCATCGTTTGTTCGGCTTCGGTCGCGGCGTCCAGCAGCTGCACGATCAGGGCCTGATCGTCGGCCCCGAGCCGTCCCTCGCCGACTTCGGCCAGGCGGCGCAGGCGATGGGTTGCGACCGCGAGGTCGGGCACGAAGGCGGGCGTCGAAGCGGGGAGGCCGAAGTCCGGATCCGCGGAGATCGAATTCAAAAGTTGTACTGGCGGCATGATCATCCCGCAAACATGGTTACTGTGAAAGATGCAACGGATCTTGTAAAGCAAGCGTCGTGCCAGTTGACTTTGCTTCGGAATAGCTTGGATTTTCGTCGTTTGCTGGGGAGAATCGGCAGCTTCTGCCGTTCAATCCTCGCGCAGGTCGGCAAGGTTTGCCGCCTCGACCCAGGGGAGGCAGGACTTTTGAACAGCGCCAAACCGGTTAGGCGGCGAAGGATCGCGGATGGCTGAGGATGGTAAGCTTCGGGTTGGTGTGGCGCAGATCGATTGCCGGCTCGCGGATCTGGACCACAACGCCGCCACGCATCTGCGAATGATCGAGCGCGCGCGGCGCGAGCGGATCGAGCTGCTGCTCTTTCCCGAGCTGTCGCTGACCGGCTATGCGGTCGGACCGCAGACGGCGGAGATCTCGATCCGGCGCGATGCCGCCCTGCTTTCGGACCTGGCGGGGGCAAGCGCCGACATGGTGACGGTTCTGGGTTTCATCGAGGAGGGCGTGGCCGCGCAGTTTCACAACTCCGCGGTGGCTCTGCGGAACGGCGAGGTCACCTTCATTCACCGCAAGCTCAACTTGGCGACCTACGGCAATCTCGAGGAAGGCAAACACTTCGCCGAAGGACGCTATTTCGAGACCTTCCCGCTCGACCGATGCTGGAGAGCCGGCGTTCTGATCTGCGCCGACAGTTGGAATCCGGCCTTGACCCATCTCGCCATGGTGCATGGCACGACCTTGCTGATGGTGCCGATCGCCTCGGCCGAGAACGCCGTCGACGGAACTTTCTCCAACCCGAGGGGATGGGACCTGGCGATGCAGTTCTATGCCATGATCTATGGCGTCCCGATCCTGATGGCCAATCACGCCAGGGGGCAGTCCGGACCGGACTTCTGGGGCGGCAGCCGGATCGTCGACCCTTTTGGACAGACGCTGGCGGCGGCGCAGGAGGGCGAGGATCTGCTGATCGCCGACCTGGATTACGAGGCGGTCAAGCGCGCGCGCTATCGTCTTCCGACTCTGCGCGACAGCAATCTGGATCTCGTCCTGCGCGAACTGAACCGCTTGAGCTGGCAGATCGGCATTCCGGAAGAGAGCCGTACGGTTTAAGGTTCGGGCTGTCGGCTTGCATGAAAAATCTGTGCCTCCAGGCTCTTACGGGTTGTGATTTGTTAGCATGCAAAGTAAGGCTTGCCGCCTTGTCGAGGGGAGGGGAGGCTAGGAATGCCGCGCGAACAGCGCACGATATTTTTCAGCGAGTTCGAGGTGATCGACGCGCTGCGGCGCTTCGTCGAAGCGAGCAAATGGGATCTCGGCGACAACATCATCGAGCGTGTTCAGGCCTTCGATGAACAGCCGGTGCGGGCGGTCGCTCTCTGCGGGACAGGCGAGGCGGCCCGGAAGGTCAATCTGACCGAGATCGATCTCGCGCGCGCCTTCATGCTCTACTGCGTCGAACGAGAGATTCCCATTCCCAAACGCGGCCAGAAAGACGTGCGAATCGCCGAGGGAGCCCTCGCACTCACCATTACCGTCAACGATTAGGCGGCTGCGGACGCGTGAGCGCTCGACCATGCCGCGATTCGGCGGGCTCCGGTCGATCTCAGGCAAGTCGCGGTCGCGGCCGGACCTTAGATCAAGAGGGGCCTTGGATCGCCCTGCGTTCGAACGGTCGCGTCGGGGCGTGAAAATCGATTGGTTCCCTGGCTTTTCGGCATCTCGCCCAGGGTCGGTCCACTGCCGGGTCACGCGAACGCCGGCCGTGCGTGAAACAGATTTGGGGGAGCGGAAAGCGTCATGGCCAAGAGCGATATCGAGATTGCGCGCGAGGCGACCTTGCTGCCGATCGGGGAGGTCGGCGCCAAGCTCGACCTTCCGGCGGACAGCCTTCTTGCCTACGGTCCGCACAAGGCGAAGGTCTCGCTCGACTTCCTGAAGACCTTGGAAGACCGTCCGGACGGCAAGCTGATCCTGGTCACGGCGATCAATCCGACCCCGGCCGGCGAGGGCAAGACCACGACCACGGTCGGGCTTGGGGACGGCCTCAACCGCATCGGCAAGAAGACCGCGATTTGTCTGCGCGAGCCGTCGCTCGGACCTTGCTTCGGCATGAAGGGGGGCGCGGCCGGCGGCGGCTACGCGCAGGTCGTGCCGATGGAGGACATCAACCTCCATTTCACCGGCGACTTTCACGCTATCGGCATCGCGCACAACCTGCTCTCGGCCCTGATCGACAATCATATCTATTGGGGCAACGCGCTCGGCATCGATCAGCGCCGCGTCGCCTGGCGCCGGGTGGTCGACATGAACGACCGGGCGCTGCGTCAGATCACCTCGTCGCTGGGCGGCGTGGCCAACGGTTTCCCGCGCGAGGACGGCTTCGACATCGTCGTCGCGTCCGAGGTGATGGCGATCTTCTGCCTGGCCACCGACCTGGCGGACCTGACCGAGCGTCTGGGCAAGGTGGTCGTCGCCTACACCCGCGACAAGCGGCCCGTTCTGGCGCGTGACCTGGAGGCGCCCGGCGCGATGGCGGTGCTGCTGCGCGACGCCCTGGCGCCCAATCTGGTCCAGACCCTGGAAAACAATCCGGCCTTCATTCACGGCGGTCCCTTCGCCAACATCGCCCATGGCTGCAACTCCGTGATCGCGACGAAGAGCGCGCTCAAGCTGGCCGACTACGTGGTGACCGAGGCCGGCTTCGGGGCCGACCTGGGGGCGGAGAAGTTCTTCGACATCAAGTGCCGCAAGGCCGGTCTCAAGCCCGAGGCGGCGGTGATCGTCGCGACCGTGCGCGCGCTGAAGTCTCACGGCGGGGTCGGCAAGGACGCGCTGAACGCGCCGAACGTGGAGGCGGTCAAGGCCGGTGCCGTCAATCTCCAGCGCCACATCGCCAACGTGAAGAAGTTCGGTGTGCCCGTAATCGTCTCGATCAATCACTTCGTGACCGACAGCGATGAGGAGATCGCCGTGGTGGCCGCCGCCGCCGAGGAGATGGGAGTCGAGGCCCTTGTCGCCACCCATTGGGCGAAGGGATCGACGGGCACGGAGGAGTTGGCGCACAAGGTGGTGGCTCTGGCCGATAGCGGCAGCGCGGACTTCGCGCCGCTCTACCCCGACGACATGCCGCTCTGGGACAAGGTTCATACCATCGCGACCGAGCTGTACGGGGCCGCCGAGATCCAGGCCGATCAGAAGGTCCGCACGCAGTTCGACGACCTTCAGGCGGCCGGCTACGGTCATCTGCCGGTCTGCATGGCCAAGACTCAGTACAGCTTCTCGACCGACCCCGCCCTGAAGGGCGCGCCCAGCGGCCATGCGGTGACCGTGCGCGAGCTGCGTCTCTCCGCGGGCGCCGAGTTCGTGGTGGCGGTCTGCGGCGACATCATGACCATGCCCGGCCTGCCGCGCCGCCCCGCGGCCGTCGATATCCACCTGGATGCCGACGGCCGCGTGCAGGGGCTCTTCTAACGCCCCGATTGCACCCGGCTGCCGCTAGTCCGGACCACGCGATCCGCTTCGGGCCGGCGCGTCTGCGCGCCTCGCTTGCCTTACCGCCGTGCCTTGGCCGCCCGACGCTGGAGGCGGCAGTTCCCCGCTGACCCTGAAGTCAGAAACGGAAAACGACGGGCCGCAACCCGCCGTTCCGCTCCGTAAAGGAGAATTTTTTGCACTCTAGAGTGCTTGTTAACGGGTGGCCCTCGATCTCTAAGCGGCTAGCTTGCAAGGCACCCTAGAAGACAACTTACACGATACACGTTACACTGCCAAGGGTCGATTTACTTTTGTGCAGTGCAACCGTTGGAATTTGTCCCCTTCGAGGCTCAATCGAGCTTGTGAAACCTGTGACGGTCATTTCGACGGCGGCCCTGCCCGATAGGGGGCTGAATACGATGAAATACCGGCTTGGCCTGGATCTCGGCAGCAATTCCATCGGCTGGTGCCTGCTGAAGTTGGAACCTCGGTGTGTTCTGGATGCCGGCGTGCGTATCCTGACGCCGAACGAGGAAGCGGGGCGCGATCCCCAGTCGAAAACCTCCCTCGCGGCCGAGCGGCGCGATGCGCGGTCGGCGCGGCGGCGGCGGGACCGCTTTCTGCGCCGGCAGAAGCGGCTGCTGCAGGTTCTGACGGCGGCCGGACTGATGCCGGCCGACACAGCCGCGCGCAAGGCGCTGGAGACGCTGGACCCCTACTGGCTGCGCGCGGAGGCGCTGGACCGCAAGCTGACGCTCCACGAGATCGGCCGGGCGGTCTTTCACCTCAATCAACGGCGCGGCTTCAAGTCCAACCGCATCGCCGATGGTGACGATGCGGAGAAGAGCGCGACCAAGCAAGGCATGAAGGCGCTGCGCGAACGGCTGGAGGCGGAGGGCGCGCGCAGTCTCGGCGAGCTGCTCGCGCGCCGCCACCGCCGCGACCGTCAGGGGCATCGGCTCAGGGACGGCGGGGGCTGGGCGGTACCGGAGCCGGTCCGCTTCCGGCCGACGAGCCAGGGCAGCAAGAACCTCTACGATCTCTACCCGGCCCGCGAGATGGTCGCGGAGGAACTGGAGAAGATCTGGGCGGCCCAGGCGCCCCATCATCCCGAGCTGACCGGCGGCCTGCTGGAAAGCCTGCGGCGGATCGTGATCGACCAGAGGCCGCTCAGGACTCCGCCGGTCGGGCGCTGCAGTCTGCGGCCCGAGGTACAGATGGTGGAGCGGGCGGGGCTGACGCTGGACCAGGGCGAGCGTGCGCCGAAGGCACACCCGCTGTTTCAGCGCGTCCGCATCCTGCAGGAGGTGGCCAACCTACGTGTCGGCTGGGCCGGCGCACGCGACCGTGCATTGACCCTCACGGAACGCGACGCGATCGTCGCCAAGCTGATGGCCTCCGGCGGAACCCTCGTCGCCTTCGACAAGCTGCGGGCGGCGGCGAAGCTGCCGGAGGAAAGCCGCTTCAATCACGAGCTGTCCGGCCGCAAGGGCTTCCAGCCCGACCAGACGGCGGTCAAGCTCGCCATGAAGAAGGCCTTCGGCAAACCGTGGCGCAGCCTGGAGCGGGACCGGCAGATCGAGGTCGTCGAGCGGCTGCTGGGCATCGAGGATCCGGAGGACCTGATCGCCTGGCTGCAGGAGATCTGCAACCTGGACCCCGACGCGGCCGAGGCTGTTTCGGAGCTGCGCCTGCCGCAAGGCCACGGGCAGTTGGGGCGCTCGATTCTCGCCGATCTGGTGGCGGTGATGGAGAGCCAGTCTAAGGAAGCGGTCGATCCCGAAACGGGTGAGCTCTACCGACGCCCCTTGACCTATGACGAGGCGGTCGAGGCGCTGAATCTGCACCATTCGAACCTGCGTGTGGACGGCACGGTGGCGCGGCTTCCTTACTACGGTGCGGCGCTGGCCCGGCATGTGGTCTCCAAACCGGATGCGCCGGACGGCAGTCAGGAGCGGATCGGCCGCGTGCCGAACCCGACGGTTCACATCGCGCTCAATCAACTCCGCAAGATCGTCAATGCCCTGATCGAAATCCACGGCCCGCCGGAGGAGATCGTGATTGAGCTTGGGCGCGAGTTGAAGCTGAGCCGCCAGCGCAAGGAGGAGATCGAGCGGGACAACCGGGCCAACGAGCGCAAGAACGCGGAACGGCGCGAACGGCTGGCGAAGCTGGGTGTCGCCGACTCCCACGACGCGCGTCTTCGGTTGCGGCTCTTCGACGAGCTGCCGCCGGACGAACGGGTCTGCGTCTTCACCGGCACGCCGCTCAACGTCGAACGGCTGTTCGACGGCTCGGTCGAGGTCGAGCATCTGCTGCCCTTCTCACAGACCCTCGACGACAGCTTCATGAACAAGGCGCTCTGCACCCGCGCCGCCAACCGCCAGAAGGGCAACCGGCCGCCGGCGGAGGCCTGGAGCGGCGAGGTGCTGCGGGAGATCGTCGAGCGGGCCGAACGCATCTTGCAAAGGAAGGCCTGGCGTTTTCAGCCCGACGCCATGGCGCGCTTCGACGCCGACGGCGGTTTCCTGGCGCGGCAGTTGATCGACACCCAATACATGTCGCGGCTCGCCAAGACCTACCTGGAACAGGTCTGCGAACGGGTCTGGGCGCCGCCCGGCCGGCTGACCGCCATGCTGCGCGCCAAGTGGGGTCTGAACGACCTGCTGCCGGACCATAACTTCACCAATCCGAACCAGCCGAAGAATCGCAAGGATCACCGGCACCACGCCATCGATGCCTTCGTGGTGGCCTGCACCGACCGGGGTCTGCTGAACCGCATGGCCCGCGCTTCGGGCCGGGCGGAGAGCCTGGATCTCGACCGGCTGTTTCCGGACGGTGGTTTCCCCGAGCCCTTCCCAGGCTTCCGCGCCGACCTCTCCGCCGCGCTGGAGCGCATCGTCGTCAGCCACAAGCCCGACCACGGCCTGCCGCCGGGGGCGCAGGACAACGTCCAGGTCACCTCGGGGCAACTGCACGAGGCCACCGCCTACGGCGAGGTGAAGGAGGAGATCGACGGCAAGCCCTATAACCTCGTCACCCGTAAACCCGTCCTGCAGCTCACCGACGGCGACATTGGCCGGATCCGCGACGCGCGCCTGCGCGAAGACCTTCAGGCCCGCATGGCTGCGGCGGCCGGCGGCGGCAAGCTGACAGATGCCGAGCGCCGTGCGGTGCTGGAGGCCTTCGCCAACGACCATGGTCTGCGCCGTCTGCGGATTCTCAAGACCGAGGCTTCGGTGCGGCGGGTGGAACATCGCGGCGCCGACGGACAGGTTTTCACGAAGGCCTACACCCCCGGCGGCAACCACCGGGTCGAGATCTTCACCCTGCCGGACGGGAGCTGGGGCGGCGAGGGCGTCACGGTGCACGATGCGAACCAGCCCGGCTACCGCCCGCACTGGCGGGAGGAATATCCGGGCGCGCGGCTTTTCATGCGGTTGCACAACGGGGACTTGCTTGAGGCGGATTTCGAAGGAAAGCACGAAATCTACCGGGTCTATCGGCTGGAGCCTTCCGCCAAGCGGGTTCGCCTCGCCGGCCACAAGGAGGCGGGCAGCATCGACCAGCGCCACAACGATCCCGACGATCCGCTGCGCTGGATCTTCGCGACCTACGAGCGGCTGCGCGATGCCGGAGCGCGGCCCGTCCGGGTCGATGTGCTGGGCCGGGTGTCCACGCTGCTGGAGCCGGTCGGATGAGGGCGCGTCGGAGGTCGCGCGCATGACCGGCCGCATCGTCGAGATCGCGGAAGACGGCCGGCATCTTGCTAAAAACCGGGGATTCCTGACCGTGAACGCGGGCGGCGAGGAGATCGGACGTCTGCCGCTCGATGACATCGCGGCGGTCATCGCCTCGGCCCATGGCATCACCTACTCCAATTCCCTGCTGGTGGCGCTGGCCGAGCGCAACGCGCCGCTGGTGGTCTGCGCCGCCAACTTCATGCCGGCCGCTGTTCTGCTGTCCGCCGACGGGCATCATGAGCAGGCCGGACGGATGATGGATCAGGCCGCCGCCTCGAAGCCTCTGCGCAAACGGCTCTGGGCCCAGCTTGTCAGCGCGAAGATCGAGGCGCAGGCCGCGACGTTGAAGGTTGTGGGGGCGCGGCACGAGGGCTTCGGGCTTCTGGCGCGCAAGGTGCGTTCCGGCGACCCGGACAACGTCGAGGCGCAGGCCGCGCGGCGCTATTGGCCGCTGCTGTTCGGCGCGGACTTCCGGCGGGACCGCGCGGCCGGTGGGCTCAATGCGTTGCTGAACTACACCTACACCGTCCTGCGGGCCGGTACTGCGCGTGCGGTCATGGGCGCCGGTCTGCATCCCAGTTTCGGCCTCGCGCACCGTCAGCGCGGCAACCCCTTCGCCCTGGCCGACGACCTTATGGAGCCCTTCCGGCCGGTCGCGGACCTTCTGGTCTTCGAGGCCGCGCGGGCCGGCATCCGCGAACCGGACAAGGACAGCAAGCCGGCGCTGGCCAGGGTGCTGATCACCGACATGAGCACGGCGGCGGGCGTCAGCCCGGTCGGCGTCTGTCTGCAACGGCTGGCCGTCTCCCTGGCGCAATGCTTCGGCGGCGAGACGCGAATTCTCGAGCTGCCGCGCCCGACGCTGCCGCTGGAGGGGTAGGGCGATGCC
The DNA here is from genome assembly GCF_003572205.1 of Algihabitans albus. NCBI lineage: Bacteria > Pseudomonadati > Pseudomonadota > Alphaproteobacteria > Rhodospirillales > Rhodovibrionaceae > Algihabitans > Algihabitans albus. The sequence continues at coordinate 616,427 of NZ_QXNY01000002.1, read as the reverse complement.
GCCGGACCGGCCGGCCTTGAGCGGGTATCGAATGATGTGGCTCTACGTGATGTTCGATCTGCCGGTCGGTACGCCGGCGGAGCGGAAGGCGGCGACGAAGTTCCGGCACTTCCTGCTGGATCAGGCCTTCGAGATGGCGCAGTTTTCCGTCTATCTCCGCTTCGCCGAAAGCAAGGAGGCTGCGGAAACCCTGATCGGGCGCGTCGGCGATGCGCTGCCGAGGCACGGGAAGGTCCATATCGTCAGTCTGACGGACAAGCAGTATGGCAATGCCCGAATTTTCACGGGACGAAAACGCGAACGCAGTCCGAAAAACCCGAACCAGCTTGCTCTCTTCTGAGTGCGGCCAGGCGTTTTCGGGTTTGTCATGGCAAGAAAAAACCCCGGTTTTCCCAGGGCATAGGTCAAGATCTATTGTAGCCGCTTAGAGATCGAGGGCCAGCCGCAACAAGCAGGCTGAACGCGCGTATGCGTGTTCTATTGTAGCCGCTTAGAGATCGAGGGCCAGCCGCAACCATCCTTTGCAGCTTCTTTTCCTATGTCGCATTGTAGCCGCTTAGAGATCGAGGGCCAGCCGCAACGTCCGCCGCACGGCGTTGGCGCAGCGCGGATTGTAGCCGCTTAGAGATCGAGGGCCAGCCGCAACAGATTTTGCACGAGGCCTACGGGCCGCGAATTGTAGCCGCTTAGAGATCGAGGGCCAGCCGCAACCGAACCGTCACGCGCTACAGTCACCGAGCGATTGTAGCCGCTTAGAGATCGAGGGCCAGCCGCAACAGGGACGTTGATCATGCGCGCGGCTCCCGAATTGTAGCCGCTTAGAGATCGAGGGCCAGCCGCAACCGAAGTGAAAAGCGTCCACGCGTGGCGCGCATTGTAGCCGCTTAGAGATCGAGGGCCAGCCGCAACGGGTACCGGTCCCTCATTACCCCTATATTTATTGTAGCCGCTTAGAGATCGAGGGCCAGCCGCAACCAGAAGTCACGGAACCCGCTACGCGCGCGGATTGTAGCCGCTTAGAGATCGAGGGCCAGCCGCAACCGCGCTCATGTGAAGCCACTGGGCAAGCTGATTGTAGCCGCTTAGAGATCGAGGGCCAGCCGCAACCGCCAAGGCCGTCATCAAGCCTTGAGCACTATTGTAGCCGCTTAGAGATCGAGGGCCAGCCGCAACTCCTAGCGCGTTGACGCTTCAAGTCCGGGATTGTAGCCGCTTAGAGATCGAGGGCCAGCCGCAACTACGAGGTCCTGTGATGACGCCGACAATAATTGTAGCCGCTTAGAGATCGAGGGCCAGCCGCAACAAGGTGTTTCTGCACGGCCTCGCGACGCTTATTGTAGCCGCTTAGAGATCGAGGGCCAGCCGCAACGCCGGCGGCGTCGTAGACTTCGAGGCCGGCATTGTAGCCGCTTAGAGATCGAGGGCCAGCCGCAACGATGCGGCTATGCACGCGCGCCTGCCCCAAATTGTAGCCGCTTAGAGATCGAGGGCCAGCCGCAACGAGTAGGCCACGCTACAACGAGTGATGCGTATTGTAGCCGCTTAGAGATCGAGGGCCAGCCGCAACCCTGAGGTCGCTTGACCGGTTTGTCCTGTTATTGTAGCCGCTTAGAGATCGAGGGCCAGCCGCAACGAGCCGGCCACGCTACAACGAGTGATGCGTATTGTAGCCGCTTAGAGATCGAGGGCCAGCCGCAACCGAGGCGCTGGTCCTGGCGGAACTCCAGGGATTGTAGCCGCTTAGAGATCGAGGGCCAGCCGCAACACATAACCGTCGGCCCAGGCCGGCAGGCTAATTGTAGCCGCTTAGAGATCGAGGGCCAGCCGCAACGGAGGTATTCGACGGCCGAAGGGTTGGCGAATTGTAGCCGCTTAGAGATCGAGGGCCAGCCGCAACCCCCGGACCCCAGGGTTCTTGGCCGACCTACTGGAGTTGCGTCGCACTCTGACGCTACGGGTTATCGTGATCTTCGGTGCCGTGAACGCCGCGCTCTTCGCGCTTCTGCGCTTTGCGTGATTCACGCGTCTGCGCTTTCTATGAGGGTGCGGCAGGGCCCTGCCACGCCTGCTGTCCGAAGCTTCGTGGTATAGAATCAACTCACGCTGTCTGGGTACGGTCGCCGCTTTAAAGATCGGACCCTTAGCGGAAGCGATTGACGCCCCGGTCGAGGCGGCGCAGGCGATCCTGGGTGCGGAAATCGTGGGGGTTGCCGCGCTGCTCCAGCCGGCGCCGCTCGCTGTTCAGCTTGCTGCGCTCGAGCAGGCGCTGCCCGCTGTCGCGAGCCGGGGCGACCGGCATGTTGAGGGGGCGCAGATCGCGGGCATCGGGGATGGTCCGCTCCACCGGATGAGGCGGGACCCAGGCCTCCTCGGCCGAAGACGCCGCCGCGTAAAGGATGACTACAGATGCTATGCACGTAAAGAGTGCATGCCGCGATAATAGAAAAAGCTTCATGAATCCCAAATGATGCTCTGAGGCAAAAAAAACAATCTGACGTCGTTCACGACTTGTAAACCGCCATGGCCTAAGGGTATCACTCCATTATACGAATCCTCAGAGAGCCAAGGGAGTAAGGTCGGGTCATGCAGCTTCCCAGCCTGGTGAAGTCGATTCTCGCCGCCTCCGCGACGGTTGCCGTTTTGATGGCGCCGGCGGCGGCGGACGACTTGAAGCCCGTCTACCTGGATGCCGTGATCGCCGAGGGAGCTACGCCACTGTCCGACGTGTCCTTCACGGTCGAACGGGTTCAGGGCGGCGTGGTGCAGGAGATGCGCGGCGGTGGCGCCGAAATGCAGCTCCCGGCGGGTCGCTACCGGGTCCGCGCCGCCTTCGGCCAGACCGAGGTCGAGCGCGACATCGTCGTCGATGCCACGAACACCCGCCACACGATCAACCTGAACGCCGGCGAGGTGCAGCTCAACATGATCCATGGGATCGGTCAGGATCCGATCCGCGATCCGATCCAGTGGGATGTCATGACCTTCGGGCGCGACGCCACCGGCAATCGCCACCTGCTGCACCAGGTCACAGCCTCGACGGCGCATCTGACCCTGCCGGGCGGCTGGTACTATATCGAGGCCACCCACAGCGGCCGGACGGTCAAGCACACCATCGAGGTCACGCCGGGCGCCGCCTTCAAGTACTTCGTGATGAAACAGTAGGCGTGCCGCTGCCGCGAGGCAGCGCTGCCGGACAAGATCGAAAGGGCCGTCGCAGCGCGACGGCCCTCTTTCTTTTCATGACAGTCTGCCAGACCCAGGCTGCTAGAGCGCGATCGTCTCAGGCGGAAGCGCTTCGCGTCCGCCTGAGACGTGAATCGCCCACGAACCTGATGGTGAGAGTAGGAGTCACGCCCCAGGTGGGATCGCCAGAGCGAGTCCACCTGGGGCGATCTTGCTCTAAACCCAGGGGCAGTGGCTGTTGGAGGAGCCGAAGGTGGTGCCGCCGGCGAAGCGGGTGAAGGCGAAGGGCTCCAGCTCCGGCACGCGGTTCTCGCCGGCCAGGACCTTGGCCACCAGCTTGCCGGCGCCGATCATCTTGAAGCCGTGGTTCGAGTCCGCGACCATGTAGGCGTTGTCGAGCACCCAGTCGAAGATCGGCACGTTGTCGGGGGTGAAGGCGCCGATGCCGCCGTTGCGGCGGTCCTTGAACTTGCTCCGCTGACCTTTGAAACGCGGCATCAGGTAGCCCATGGCCGAGACGAAGTAGTCGGCGAACCAGTCATCGGCCTGATAGGCGTCGTTGGCGTGGCCGTAGGGGTCCAGCGTCGCGCTGTTGCCGATCTTGATCGGGATGGTGCCGCCCTGCAGGCCGATGGTCTCCATGCGCTCGGCGGCATTCTTCCAATAGACGTAGAGGTGATCGCTCATCTCCTCGCCGGTCGTCTCGTTGATCACCGGCGTGTTCATCAGCTCCACGTGCAGGACCGGAGGGTCGCGGTCGTCGGCCGTGCGGTAGGGCCGGTCGACGTACATCTCGCCCTCGAGCAGCCGCCAGTAGGTCCACATGTCCTGGGTGACCGTGCCGCCGTCCGGATAGTGGCACTCCAGTTCTTCGGGCAGACCCAGCAGATCCCAGTGCTTGCCCATCCAGGCGCCGACCGAGAGCACCACGACCTCGGCCGAGATCTTGCCGAGGTTGGTGTGCAGCCGGCGGATCGTGCGCCCGGCCAGGTCGTAGCCGGTGACTTCGACTCCGGCCAGGATCTCGACGCCGTGCTGGGCGCACTTCTCGGCCAGTCCGGCGACGGCCTGACGGGTGCCGGCGTAACCCGAGGGATGCTCGAAGTGCGCCACCTCGATGCGGTCGGTGTTGAAGTCCGGCCAGATGGATTTGAGAAAGCTCTTGGCCTCTTGCCCGACGTAGAGGTCGGAGCGGTAGCCGCAGGCGTTGTGGCTCTCCACCATCGACTCGTAGTCGGCTTGCTGATTGGCTTCGCCGGCGGAGATGTAGCCGACCTGCTGAAAGCCGAAGCGGATCGGGTCGGACTGCCAGACGTCGACCGAGTGGCGCAGGATCGGATGCAGCTCCTTCGTCATGTAGAGGTTGCGCACGCAGCCGCAGGCGATTCCCGTGGCGCCGGCGCCCGGGCCGGTCTTGTCCAACACCACGATATCCTTGCCGCTGCCCTGACCGCGCCGTTCCAACTCCATGGCCAGATGCCAGGCGGTGGACAGGCCGTGTATGCCGGCACCGACGATGACGAAACGCTTGCTTTCGGGCAGAACGGACATCCCAGGATTCTCGCTTCAAGGGTTGCGGGAAGGGGTGACTGACTCTCGAGCTATATCGTGGCCGGCTCTTTGCGGTCCATGCCGGCAACGTCGGATTTGGCCGCGAACGCGACGCGCTCTCCGCCGCGGCCGTCGCGGGCAACGCCGCCCAGCGGATGCAGCGACGGTTCCTTTGGGGTGACGGCCCAGCGGCGCAGGATGGTGCCGTATCCGGCCAGGTAGTAGCCGTCGTTCGCCCTCAGAATGGCCTCCCGCTCGGCGCGCCAGACGGCCGGAATGCGGTACCAGGGCAGGCGCGGGCGGTTATGGTGAACGGAGTGCAGATTGTTGTTGAGGAACAGCAGGGACAGCAGCGGGCCGGTCTCCACGATCGCCGTTCGGCCCGCGACGTCCGGGTGCGCGCGATGTTCCAGGAAGGAGCGCAGGTGGGCCAGAGCGATGCCCGGATAGACGTAGAGCAGCAGGAGCTGCCAGAACGAGAGGCCCGCGACGCCCATTGCCCAGGTCAGGACCAAGCCGACGGAGACGGCGTGCAGCGCCCAGATCCGCGGGCGGCGCGGATCGCCCCGCAGCAGACGCAGCGATTCGCGGCGATAGAAGCCGGCCACGCAGAAAAGCGGGCCGAGGGCCAGGCGGCCGATCACCGTGTTGCGCAGTCGCAGCGACGTCCGCTCGACCCCGCCCAGCAGAGCCCAGCGGGCCGGAGCGATGTAGTAGCTCTCGGGGTCCTCGGCGGGGTCGGTCAGCCAGCGGTCGCGGTGATGCCGCAGGTGGGTTTCGCGATAGATCTCGTAGGGCAGCCAAAGCCAGAGGTTGGGCAGTACGATCAGCCGGTTCAGCCAGCTCCGGCTGGTCGGGTGGCCGTGGACCACCTCATGCTGCAGGGAGGCGTGCCAGGCGATCAGGTAGCTGCCGAAGGCCAGCTCCAGATACCAGGGCAGGGCGGCATGGAACCAGGTGACGAGTCCGAAGCCGCCGTAGATCGCGGCGGCGACGGCCAGGGTCGGCCATTCCAGTTGCAGGCCGCGTTTGCGTGCAGGACCGTGTTTGGCCGCGGAACGGTCGGTTTCGGGTTTCCTCGACGCCCGGTGAGCGGGCATGGTTAGCCTTGCGGGTTTTCGGGCAGTGTCCCGAACGGTGGCTCGGGTGTGACAGACTAAGGACATGAAAAGGCTCGCAGAATGAAGGGTGGCAGCACCTCTCGATGGGTGAATTGACACCAATATATGGGCAAGAACCGTTGCGTTGAGTATACGCAACAAGTGTTGACAAAATACAACGAACCGTTCACGGGCACAAGGCCTGTGGCGCAGGTTCTGCGGGCGAGGAGTATGGTCGGGCATGACCACGGCAAAAGACGACCTGATTCCGCCGTTTCGAGAACGCTTGGCCGAGGTGATCGAGCGGTCCGGGCAATCCCGCGCGGCCTTCGCGGCGGCGATCGGCCTCGATCGTTCCACGCTGTCGCAGCTGCTCTCTTCGGAAAACGAGCGCCTTCCCAGGGCGGAGACCGTGGTGGCTTTGGCCAGGGAGGCCGGAGTCTCGACCGACTGGTTGCTGGGCCTCAGTCAGTCGGCTGAAATCGGCACTCAGGTGGTGGCGAACCAGTTGGAGATCGAGGGCGGCGCCGGCGATCCCTTGGACAAGCGTTTGACCCGCTGGCACACCGAAGCGGTTGGCTCGAAGATCCGCTACGTCCCGGCCACTCTGCCCGACCTGCTGAAGACCGAAGCGACCATCGACTTCGAGTACCAGCAGCTCAGCCCGCGCGTGCAGGAAGCACAGCGCGAGCGGGCGGAGGCGCGGCTGGCCTACAGCCGCAGACCGGAAACCGACATGGAGGTTTGCTCCAGCTTTCAGATGATCGAGGCCTTCGCACGCGGCGAGTTCATCTGGCGCACCATGCCGGTGGCGGATCGGCGCGCCCAGTTGGAACAGATGGCCAAGCTGCTGGACGAACTCTATCCGACCTTCCGCTGGTTCCTCTACGACGGGCTGCAGCGCTTCTCCGTCCCCGTCACGATCTACGGACTGCAGCGCGCGGTGCTCTACATCGGCGGCATGTTCATCGTGCTGCAGGCGACCGAGCACATCCGCGTGCTGAGCAAGCACTTCGACGATCTCGTGCGGGCCGCCACCGTCCAGCCGCCAGACGTGATCTCGCTGATCGAGGGCCTCTTGCGCAAAAGCAAATGAGCCTTGCCTCCTTGCCGATGTACGACCTGCCGGAACTGCGGTGGGCGACGGATCGCGTCTGGCAGGCCGTGTCCGGGCGCTTGCGGATCGGCGGCTTCGCGGAGGCGCCGGCGGCGCTCACCCGAACCTTGAGCCTGGCCGAGACCTGGTCGGACCCGGACCTGCTGTTGAGCCAGACCTGCGGCTATCCGCTGACCCATGCTTTCGCGGGCCGCCTGTCGCTCGTGGCCGTGCCGCTTTACGACGCCGAAGGCTGCGAGTCGGAGAGCCGCTTCGGCCCGACCTATCGCAGCGCCATCGTGGTTCGCGTCGACGACTCGGCGGAGGCGCCTGCCGATCTGAAGGATCGGCGTGCCGCGATCAACGATTGGGACTCGCAGTCCGGCATGTCGGCCTTGCGGGCCCTGGTCGCGCCCTTGGCCGAAGGCGGCCGCTTCTTTTCCGAGGTGATCGAAACGGGAGGGCACGCCGTCTCCGTCGAAGCCGTTGCCGAAGGGCGGGCCGACGTCGCCGCGATCGACTGCGTCACCTGGGCGCTGCTCGGTGATGTCCGGCCACGGGCGCTCGAGTCTCTCCGCGTCCTGACCTGGTCGGTTCGGGCGCCGGCCTTGCCCTTCGTGACGTCGCCCGGTCGTGCCGCCCAGGCGGCCCGCATTGGAGGTGCGCTGACGGAGGCGATGGAGGACCCCGCTTTGACCGAGGCCCTCGCCGCGCTGCGGCTGATCGCGGTCGCGCCGCCCGAGCGCGCCGACTACCGCCGTATCCTGGAGATCGAGGCGGAAGCCGAAGCGCATGGGTATCCGGTCCTGCGCTAGAACGCGCCGCGATAGCGGAGGGATCAACTGGGTTTGGTCGTCTCGTAGCGCGTTATCAAATCGGCGAAGGCTTGTTTCTCCCGGGCGCTCGCGCGCATCTGCTCGATCTTGTCCTGTACGCCGCTCAGGTCACCGCCGTCTCCGGCAACGACGAGCATCACCATGCCGTACTGCCCATGGCGTTTGCACCTGAAGCCGTAAAGCCCCGCCGTCGGGAGAGAGACCAGCGCTTCCTTCTGGTTGGAGATTCCCACCTCCGGCACGCCCTCGGGCCAGAATTGCGGAATGGAATGAACCGTGTGCTCGCCCCGACTGTTCAAGAAGGCGATCTCGGCGCCTGGATCGGCCAGAACCAGATCCGGCGCGAAGCGAAACATATCCGTCGCCGCGGTCGCACTCACGTCTGTGATCTGATCGATGCTCTGAATCGGCGACTCACTGCCTTGGGCCTGCGACGCGCCACCGCAGCAAACCGCTGCGACGACGATCTGCAGGGCGCGACGCCGGTCGATAACGTGGGAGGTTCCAGCCATGAGAGTTCCTCTATTTTCACCATAAGGCTTCCGATCCGAACTCTCCGGTGTCGCACCCGCTTTTTGCCTCGTGCGGGCTGTTGGCTGGAGACTACAGCGCTTGGGGGTCTTGAGCGATAGGGGCTTGCCGGATCGCCAAGCCGAAGTGTGCTGGCCGGGCCTATTTCTACCGACCTGTGGGAGGCTGGCCCGCTCCGCTGCGGTCGATCGCCGGTTGCGCCGTCCGGGCGCGCCGATTACAGCGGTAACCTCGACACCTGAACCGGGGCTGTGGCGTTGGGCTCTCCGTTTCCGCGCCGGGGCCATCTGCCTTCAACGATAAACAGCCGGGCGGAACACCGTCCGGAGTGAGAGGACTGCCGAGACGCCATGACTGACCTCTGCGACCGTTCCGCCGTCGAGCTGCGCGCCCTGATGCGCCGCCGCGAGATTTCGCCTGTCGAGTTGCTGGACTCCTGCCTGGCTCGCATCGAGGCCGTGAACCCGAAGCTCAATGCCGTCGTCGCCCTCGACGCGCCGGCCGCGCGCGCCGCGGCGGAGGCCGCCGAGGCGCTGTTCCGGGTCGGTGACGGGGTGCACCCGCTGACCGGTCTGCCTGTCGGCGTCAAGGACCTGAACGAAACCAAGGGACTGCGCACCACCTTCGGCTCGCCGCTCTTTGCCGAGCATGTTCCGGCCGCGGATGCCGGAGTCGTGCGCCGACTGCGGGCCGCCGGTGGGATCGTGGCCGCCAAGACCAACACGCCGGAGTTCGGCGCGGGCGCCAACACCGACAACGCCGTCTACGGCTTCACCGGCAATCCCTTCGATCCCATGAAAACCTGTGCCGGCTCTTCCGGCGGCTCCGCGGTGGCGCTCGCCACCTCAATGCTACCGCTTTGCAACGGCTCGGATCTCGGCGGATCGCTGCGCACGCCGGCCGCCTTCTGCGGTGTCGTGGGTCTGCGGCCGACGCCGGGCCTGGTCGCCAAGAGCGCACCGGCGATTCCGACCGCGCCCCTGTCTGTCGAAGGACCGATGGGCCGCAGCGTCGCCGATCTGGCGCTGCTGCTGTCGGGGCTGGCCGGCGCGGACCCGGACGATCCCTACAGCCGGCCGCTCGAGACGGCGCCGCTCGCCGACCTGCAGCCGGTCGATCTCGGTCAACTCAAGGTGGCGGTCAGCGAGGATCTCGGTTTTGCGCCGGTCGACGACGAAATCCGGAGTCTCTTCCGGGCGCGGCTGGCGGGCTTCCGCCACCTCTTCCGCGACGTCCAGAACCGCGACCCGGAAATGGCCGAGGCCAATCGCGTGTTCGAGGTGTTGCGCAGCATCGGTTTTCTCGCGGCGCATCTGGAGAAGGTGGAGCGGCATCCCGACAAGGTCGGCGCCAACGTCGCCAACAACGTGAAACTCGGCCTGACCTTCACTGCGCGGGACGTGGCCTGGGCGAGCAAGCGCCATGGCGAGATCGCCCGCGATTTCACCGGACTGATGGAGGAGGTCGACCTCCTGATTGCGCCGGGCGCCTCCGCCAAGCCCTTCGCCAAGGGCGAAAGCTATCCGGCCGAGATCAACGGAAAGCCGCTCGACACCTACATCCACTGGGTGGCGATTTCCTACGGCCTGACCCTGACGGGCCATCCGGTGCTCTGCCTGCCCTGCGGCCTGGACGCCGACGGCATGCCCTTTGGCCTGCAGATCGTTGGCCGCCGTTGGGACGAGCGTCGTCTGCTGTCGATCGGTGCGGCCCTGGAAGCGGCCCTGGCGGCGGTTCCGGGCTGTGCCCGGCCGCTGCCCGATCTCGCGCGCCTGATGACTTGAGGGCTGGACGAGGGCCTGAGTTTCACAACCTTGGGCGCTTTCTCCTTGCGTCGAAGGGGCAGTTCTCTCATATAGCGAAGGGGAATCGCGCGGTGCCTTAAACTGCGGCAAACACAGAGAAAATCGGAGTCGAGTCGTTGGAAATCCTCTTTATCGTGCTGTTGATTGCCACGCTCGTCGCCGGTATTCCGGCCGCGCTTAAGTCGGCCGTCTGGCCGAAGGTGGCCTTCGTGGTGATCTGCGCCGTGACCTTCAAGCTCGGCATGCTGCAGTTCTACACCTAGAGCAGGGTCGCCCAGACGAGATCGCTTTGGCGATCCCGTCCAAGGCGTGACTCCTGCAGTCCTACTCTTTGGCAGGTTCAGAGAGCGGTTCACGTGCCGGGTGGAAGCGGTTTCGCTTCGACCCCCGACGATCGCCCTCTAGATCTGACGGCAGCGCTTACCGAGGTTTGGTGCTTCCGAGCCCAAGAGTGCTGCCATGGCCTGTCTGTCCTGGCTTACGACCATTCCGGCAAAGGGCGGGAACGGGAGGACGCGGGGGCCGAGCATCGGGCTTATCCGGCCTCTTTTGGCAAGCGGCTCCTGGCGTCCGCTGCGCTGCTCGGGGATGACGGTCAAACCATTGCCGGCGGTGCCAGCCTGCTCGACAGGCAGAGCAACGAGGAGGCGGTGCGCTTCGAGGCCGAAGCCCCCTAGGCCAAGATCGGTATTCGCGAGCGCGTCACCATTATTCTCTGGCGTCTGCGTTGGTGGGTCGGCCGGTTCCGGCTGGACGGACACGCGGCCTTCAAAGGACACCAGACCTTCGGGTGAAATGGTACCGAGGGACGCTGGAAAAGGCTGGTGCCCCCGGCAGGACTTGAACCCGCAACCTACCGCTTACAAGGCGGTTGCTCTACCAGTTGAGCTACAGGGGCCCGCTGCATCGCGCAGCACGACGACGGAAGGTATGCGGGTCGCCGACCGGGCGCAAGCGCCTCAGCCGTCGGCAGCGCGATCGTCTTGGACGGAAGCGGATCCGCTTTCGCCTAAGACGTGAATCGCTCTTCAGATCTGGCTTTTACGGTTCCTGAGAATCGTCGATCACGTAGGCGGCGGTGATGCCGCCGTCGACCGGCAGCAAGGCGCCGTTGAGATAGCTGGCCTCGTCGCTGGCGAGGAATAGCGCGACCGCCGCGATTTCCTCCGGTTCCGCCAGCCGGCCCTGGGGCATGTAAGGGCGCCGTTTCGCCCAGGCGGCTTCGTCCGACAGGAAGGTGCGGACCAGTTCGGTGCCGGTCGGTCCGGGGCAGATCGCGTTGAAGCGCAGGCCCTGGCGAGCATGCACGACGGCCAGTTCCCGGGTCATTGAGGCGACGCCGCCCTTGGCGGCCGTGTAGGCGATCTGCGGGTAGGCGGAACCGACCAGAGCGACGATCGAGGCATTGTTGACGACCGAGCCGCCGCCGGCGCGCAGCAGCGCGGGCACGGCGAACTTGCAGACCAGGAAGACGCTGGTGAGGTTCACCGCCAGCGTCGCGTTCCAGGCGGACAGCGGCGTGTCGGCTGCGCCTTGATCTTCGGGATGGACCAGCCCGGCATTGTTGAAGACCGTGTCCAGGCCGCCAAGCTGCCGCTCGGCCGCTTCCAGGGCCTCGCGCGCCGCGTCCTCGTTCGTCAGGTCCGCGATGACGGGCAGCGCGGTACCGCCGATGGCACGCAAGGCCTCGGCCGTCGCCTCCGCCGCATCCTGCTTGATGTCGCAGCAGGCGACGGCCGCGCCTTCGCGGCCGAAGGCGAGCGCCGCGGCCCGGCCGATCCCACCGCCTGCGCCCGTGATCAAAGCCTTCTTGCCTGTCAGTCGCATCGGCCTTCCCACTCCTCTACTCCGGATCCAACTTGCGCCCGCACTGTGGGACTTCGCAACTTCTTCGTTGCACTTCCAAGAAGCGCCAAGCTAGCCTCCCCATAACACCGCAGGCGGGCTAGCCTGAAAAGAACGGCAGGGTCGTCGCTGAGCGCAGGGTCGTCGCTGGGCGAGGGGTTGCCATTGGGCAATGAGAGGGGAGGCGCGGCAGCATCATGGCCGAAGCGCGCAGTATTTCCGAGATCGTCGACACGCTGAAGGACCGGGGGGCCAAGTACCTTCGCTTCGAGTTGCCGGACACCCATGGCACCAGCCGCTCCAAGACCGTGCCGATCGACAAGGTGCAGGGCTATGCCGAAGGCGGGCTGAACCTCTACGGCGGCACGTTGGCCCTCGACACCGCCTCCTCCGTCGTGCCGGGGAGCGGTCTCAACGAGGAAATCAACTATGCCGACACCAAACTCTGGCCCGACTTCGCGACGCTGCAACCGGTGCCCTGGATCGAGGGCCTGTGGAAGGTCATCTGCGACCTGACCTTCAACGACGGCACTCCGGTCGAGGCGGCGCCCCGCTACGTTTTGAAGCAGCTTTTGGACGAGGCCGCCTCGCTCGGCTTCTCCGTCAAGATGGGGCACGAGTACGAGTTCTATCTGCTCGACGGCGAGACTCATGAGCCCTTCTTCGAGGGACTGCATATCTTCAACTCCACCCGCAACCACTGGCTCGAGGGCATCGAGCCGCTGCTGGACGCGCTGATCGCCCAGGACGTCGATCTGATCACTCACAATTGCGAGTACGCGGGCAGCCAGTTCGAGATCAATTTCGGCCCCGGGGTGGGCCTCGCCGGCGCCGACAAGGCCTTCACCTTCAAGGCCACGGTCAAGGAACTCTGCCACCAGCTCGGCTACCAGGCGACCTTCATGTCGAAGCCCTGGGCCGACCGGGCCGGCTGCGGCTGTCACGTGCACATGGGGCTGCTCGACAAGGAGAGCGGCAGCAACGTCTTCCTGGACCGCGGCGATCCGAACGGGCTGTCGGACACCGCGAAGGCCTTCACGGCCGGCATTCTGACCCATGCCAAGTCCATCATGCCGCTGATCGGCCCGACTCCGAACTGCTATCACCGCCTCTCGCCGCACACCTTCGCCCCGTCCAACATCTCCTGGGGGGTCGAGGATCGCACGGCCATGGTGCGCATGAAGGCCTCGAAGGACGATCAGACCCACCTGGAGATGCGCGCCGCCAGCGGTCTGTCGAATCCCTACCTGAACGCCGCGGCAACGCTCGCCGCCGGTCTGCTCGGGCTGAAGAAGGGCTACGACCTGCCGGCCGAGGTCGAGGGGCCTTGCGAGGAAGACGATCGTTTCGAGAAGCTGCCGAAGCGGCTGGACCGGGCGCTCGAGGCCCTGGAGGCCGATGCCGATCTGCGCGCTTTGCTGGGCGAACCCTTCATCAAGGTTTTCACGGCGGTGAAACGCCACGAACTCGCGCGCTTCCATGCTCATGTCACCGACTGGGAGCGCAAGGAGTACCTGGAGGTTTACTGATCCGGTCGTCCTTGCCGTCTGGCTCTTGTCACACAGCTGTCTTTCCGGCATAGCAGAGCCGCAATGAACGCTATGAGGGAAGGTGCGAGACGCGGTGTCTATCATTTCCGCATTGAGGACGGCTGAGGCGCACAGCGAGCCGTTCGAGCACTTCATCCTGAAAGACTGCCTGGAAGCCGGCGCCTGCGAAGCCATCGACAAGACCGATGTCGATCACACCGGAGTCTTCGACGGGACCCGCGCGGGGAACAATCAGGCGCGGCTCTTTATCGGCAAGGACAACCTGAAGGACTATCCCTTCCTGCGCTCGACCGTCGAGGAACTGCGCAGCCAGGAGGCGGTCGAGCTGCTGCGTTCGCGCCACGGCGTCGATGTGGCCGGGCACTATCTGCGTGTGGAAATCTGCTGCGACCTCGACGGCTTCTGGCTCGAGCCGCACTGCGATATCGTCGAAAAAATGATGACCATCCAGGTCTACGTGGACCCCGAGAATCGGCAACCGACCCTCGGTACCGACTTCTACACGCCGGATCTTCGCCGGGCGAAGACCGTGCCCTTCGTCAACAATCAGGCTTACTGCTTCTTTCCCACAGCGGGGAAGGACTCCTGGCACGGCTTCGAGAAGCGCCGGATCGACCGCCGCCGCATGACGGTGCTGATCAACTACGTGACCTTCCCGACCGATTGGACCGTTCCGGCGGACTGAACGCTTGAGTTCTGTCGTAGCCGCCCTCGTCTTTGCTCTTGACCCCGCCGCTACAGCAGCCGTCACCTAGAGGTCCGGAGCCGGCTGTTCCGATGGCTGCGATCACCTCCGCTCAGGCAACCTCTATATCGGTGTCTTTCTGTGCCTGAAACTCGGTCCTGCCGCAGCGCATCTCTGTTGACGATCGTGTTTTTATTCTTGGAACGTGTTCAGGCTGCCAGCTTGCGCCGCTTGCGTGCCTGGATGGCCGCGTTGAAGGCGCTGTAGAGCTTCATCGAGTCCGGGTTTTCCGGCGCGCGGTACTCCGGGTGCCACTGAACGCCGAGCGCGAAGCTCTCGGCGCCTTCGATCCGCACGGCTTCGACGATGCCGTCGGGCGCGGTCGCCTCAACGGCGAGGCCCGGAGCCAGCCGCTCGATGCCCTGGTTGTGCAGGGAGTTCACGGTCGTCTCGCCGCGGCCCAGGATTTCGGCCAATGCACCGCCCGGCGTCAGGCTGATCGGATGGTTCGGACCGTACTGGACGTCGGGATCGTCGTGCTGCGGACGGCGGTGATCGAGCCTGCCCTCCAGCTCGTGCAGGCGGGGATGCAGTGTGCCGCCCAAAACCACGTTCAACTCCTGAAAGCCGCGGCAGATCGCGAAGAGCGGCAGCTTCTGCGCCAGGGCCTCCCGGATCAGCGGCAGGGTGGTGGCGTCGCGCGCCTCGTCATAGGGCTCGTAGCGCGCATGCGGATCCGCGCCGTAGTGGCTGGGGTGTACGTTGGCCGGGCTGCCGGTCAGCACCAGACCGTCCATGTGGCGGACCAGTTCGGGGATATCGAGATGGTGCCCCAGTGCCGGGACGACGAAGGGCGTCGCCTCGGTGCAGTCGGAGACGGCCCGCAGGTACTTGTCGCCGACCACGTGGAACGGCTTGCCGTCAACCTCCTTGAAGTCGGCCGTCACGCCGACCAGTGCCGTGCTCATGGTCTCCGATCTCCCGCGCTCATCCCGACTGCTCGATTTCGAGCTTGAAGGAGAGATAACGCTGCAACTCGCTCAAGGCTACCACGCCCCGCAACTCGGCGCCTTCCGCGACCATCACATGATCGCGTCCGGTGCGGCGCATCGCGGTCAGCGCCTGGGCGACATCGGCGGATGGCCCCACGACAGTGTCGCGGGACAACGGTGTCATGACGTCGGCGACGCTGAGATTGCGCCAGCGGCCCTTCGGTACCCGGCGCAGCTGGCGGGCCGCCAGGCTGCCGACCAGACGCCGCCCCTCGACGACGGGATAGAAATCCGCATGGGTGACGTAGACGTAATCCTGCACGAAATCTTCGATGCTGAGGTCGGCCGGAACGCTGACGGCGGGCTCGTGCAGAAAGCGGGTGACGGGCACTTCGTCCAGCAGGCGATGCGTGATCATCTCGCTGTAGCTGCCCTGGGCGGCGGCCCGCACGAAAAGCCCGATCAGGAACATCCAGACGCCGCCGACCAGATCGCCGGAGACGGCGCGCAGAATGCCGAAGCCGATCAGGATGAAGGCGAAGATGCTGCCGCTGGTTGCCGCGATCTTGGTGGCCCAGAGCAGGTCGCCGCGCCAGCCCCAGAGCAGGGCCCGCAACGCCCGTCCACCGTCGAGCGGAAAGGCGGGGATCATGTTGAAGCCGCCGAGCAGCAGATTGATGAGGAACAGGTAATACAGCACGCCGGCCAGGCTTTGGGGCAGGTCGGCCGCCAGGGCTATCGTCCAAGCCAGGTAGCCGAGGCCGGCCAGGGCCAGGCTCATGAGCGGCCCGGCGATCGCCATCAGGAACTCGCTGCGCGCGGTTTCGGGCTCTCGTTCGAGCTGGGCCACACCGCCGAAGATGAAGAGCGTGATGTACTTGATCGGCAGTCCGTAGGCGCGGGCAACCAGGGCGTGGGCCGCCTCGTGCAGGATCAGCGAGGCGCCCAGCCCGATCATCCCGACGATTGCCATGGACAGGTAGAGCGTTTCGCCAAGGCCGGGATAGAGCGCCGGGAAGAAGCCGACCGCCAGAGACCAGGTGACGAGCAGGGCCAGGAAGAGCCAGGTCACGTCGATCTGGATTCGGAACCCGAAAAGATCGAAAAGATTGAAGGTTTTGCCGAACATCGTGGCGGCTTTGCTCCTGTCGTTGGCCCGCTTGATCTCCGATCCTCAAGCATGCCGGCGCGTCTGTCCTTAGGGCATGTCAATCCTGCGGGGCAGGGAAGCGATTCAGGAAGGCTCGGGCGCG